>DATBPG010000212.1:0-2500 GCA_036561485.1 Steroidobacteraceae bacterium
GCGCATCACGCGCTTGCGAAGTCGACGGACGATATCGGCAGACGCCGCAGCTTCAATACTGCAATCGCTGCCAGCATGGAGCTTCTCAATACCGTCGGCAGGTTCGATGACTTGTCGGACCTGGGGCGCGCCGCGCGCCACGAGACGCTGGAGGTCATCACGCTGATGCTCTCGCCGATCGTTCCGCACGTCGCTCACGAGCTGTGGCGAGCGCTCGGGCACGACCGGGCAGTGGTCGACGAGCCGTGGCCGGCGGTCGACGAGGCGGCGCTGATTCAGGAATCGGTCGAGTTCGTGGTGCAGGTGAACGGCAAGCTGCGCGGCCGCGTGCGTGTGCTGGCGGGGGCGGATGAGGCGGCGATCCGCGAGGCGGCGCTGGCCGACGATCACGTCATGAAGTTCGTCGGCGGCAAGTCTGCCGTCGAGCGGGTGATCGTCGTGCCGGGCAGGCAGATCGTCAACGTGGTGGTGAGCGCGCCGGCAGGTGGGCAGCAGGATGGCTGACACCAGGGTGTTACCTCAGGCCCATGGATGCTCGCCGCCGCCGCAGGCGGCGCAGCTCCGGGCAAAAACCACGCTTTTTGGCCGGGGCGCGCACGGCCGGGCGAGCGCCCGGATCCTGTGCTACGTACCATTCGCTCTGCTGCTCGCCGGCTGCGGCTTCCACCTCGAAGGCCGATTGCCGCTGCCGCAACCTATCCGCAAGCCCTACATCGACGCGTCCGATCAGCAGAGCGATTTCGTGCAGAGCCTGCGGCGTCAGATGTTGATATCCGGCGCGCAACCGGTCGATTCGCCCGGCCAGGCGACGGCCGTCGTTCACATTTTGAGCGATGGCGTAACGCCTCGAGTGGTTTCCGTCTCGGCACAGAATCGGCCCACGGAGTACCAGGTGACCTACACGGTACGCTTTTCCGTGTCCGCCGGCGGCAAGGAGCTGCTGCCGCCGCAGCAGGTCTCGAGCATTCGCTCCTACAGCTTCGACGAGAGTCTGCTGCTCGCCAAGGAGCACGAGGAGGCAATTCTGCAGCAGGCAATGGGCCGGGACCTGGCGGACATCGTGATGCGGCGCCTCTCGAGGGTGTCCGGCGGTTGACATGCTGCTGCTCGCAGGCGTGGATCGGGTCGCGGTGGCGGCGCTCCTCGATCGCTACGGTCTAAAGCTCGCGCTCCTCGCGCCCAACGAGGTGATCCCGGGCTCTTACTGGGGCGAGACTGAGGCGGGGCTCAAGGGTGACCGCCTCTACGCGCGGCTCGATACACCCGTTCAGTCCGTGCTGCACGAGGCGAGCCACTACATCTGCATGACGCCGGAGCGGCGGGCAGGCCTCGACCGGGATGCGGGCGGGGACGACCCGGAGGAGTCGGCCGTGTGTTATCTGCAGGTGCTGTTGGCCGCGGACCTGCGGGAAATGGGACGGGAACGCGCATTCGCCGACATGGATGCCTGGGGGTACAGCTTTCGGCTCGGCAGCGCGCGCGCCTGGTTCGAGGGTGACGCTGAGGATGCGCGGCTGTGGTTGCGGCAACACGGAGTCACGGACCAGCATGACCGTCCGACCGGCATTTGCCGTAGTTGAGGCACCTGCTTTGCTGCTGGGGGCGAGCAATGGCTACTGCTGAGCGCAAGGCGAGGGTGGCGTGCCCGGATTGCGGGCTGGTGCAACGGCTGCCGCTGGTGCAGCGGCGGCACATCGCCGAGTGCCGCCGCTGCGGCCGGCTGCTGGCAGGACCGGCCGCCAGGCGGCTGGATGCGCCGCTTGCGCTCACGCTGGCGGCCCTGCTTCTCCTGATCCCGGCGACCATCGAGCCGCTGCTCAGTGTAGCCTCGCACGGCGCTGCCAGGACCTGTTGGTTGGCGAGCGGCGCCGCCGGACTGTGGCACGAAGGTTTCGCGGGTCTGGCGGTCATCGTCGGCGCCTTCTGCCTCGCATTTCCCTACCTCTATCTGTCAGCCCTGGTCGCGGTGCTCGCCGCGTTGCGATTGGGGGCGCACACGCACCTGGGGCCGGCGTTTCGCTGGATCGTGCGTTTGCGCCCCTGGATGATGCTCGAGATCTTCCTCGTCGGCTGCTTCGTCGCCTACAGCCGCCTGCGGCTGGTGGTCGCCGTGGAGGTGCTCGCCGGGGGCTGGTGCCTGATGTGGGCGACGCTGGCGCTGCTGCTCGCATTGACGCAGCTCGATGAGCGGACCGTCTGGGAGGCGCTGCCGCTTGCCACTGCAAGGCAGCACTCGAAGCGGCGCTCGAAACGGCGCGCGGACCAACATGAGCGCGCGATCGCCTGCACGGCATGTGAGCTGCTGGTGGCCGGCGCGCATCCAGGGGCCTCCTGCCCGCGCTGCGGGGCGGCACTTCACGACCGCAAGCCGTTCGCGTTCAGGGCCACCGCCTCGCTGGTGGCTGCGGGCTTCCTGCTCTATATTCCGGCCAACGCTCTGCCGGTGCTCACCCTGGTCAGCTTCGGGAACCAGCAGTCCAACACCATCATCACGGGGGTG
>DATBPG010000213.1:0-7991 GCA_036561485.1 Steroidobacteraceae bacterium
GCCCGTGCCCTCCAGATAGCGCCCCTGCTGCTCGCGCCCCGAGAGGTCGATAAGCCGCCGGCAGCGAAATCCCGCCTGCTGCTCCACGGCCGCGAGGAGCTCGGGCCGTCGCTCGGGACGGCGGCTCGCCGCCTGCAGGGGGTAGAGCACGACCGTGCCGTCGTGATGCCAGCTGACCCAGTTGTTTGGAAATAGCGCGTCGGGCTTGGGCGGCTCGGCACTGTCCTCGCCAATGACGGTGCGTACCCCCGCTGCCTCGAGGGCGGCACACAGCGCATCGAACTGCGCGCGGGCCAGCTGCTGCAGTGAGTGCGGCTGTGCATCGGCCCAGTGCTGAAAATGGTTGGTTGCCGCGGTATCGACGTTGTAGCCGAAGGCTGCCGGACGCACCAGCAGCACGCACGTGGCGCACTGGGCGCGCAGCGAAACTTCTGAGGGATTACAAGCACTCACGGAATGGATAGGAACTCGCCCGGTACGCGCCGCGGCGATCATACTGCAAGCCGTGGCGCCGGCGTGTCCGCATGAACGGCGCGGTTGCAATCCGGGCATGACCGGCATACGGTTCCACTATGCGTAAGTCCATATGGTGGGTGGTCGGAGTGCTGATTCTGGCCAGCGCCGCCGTGCTCCTGTACTCCTGGCGTGCCAGCCACCAGACGTCTCATCCACCGGCGCTCCAGGCCAAGGTGCCCAAGCCCGCCACGCCAGCGCCTGCCGTTCAGAATCCGGTGCCCGCCCCGAGTGCCTCGCAGAGCCAATCGCTGCCCTCGCTGGCCGACAGCGACAACCCGGTGCGCGATGCACTCAACATGCTGATCGGCGAGGCGGCCACGACCCATCTGGTCAAACCCGACATGATCGTGCGCCACATGGTGGTGACGGTCGACAATCTGTCGCGTAAGCGCGCCGCGCTGGAGCTGCGCCCGGTCCGCCCGGTACCGGGCCAGTTCATGGTGAAGGGCGACGATCAGCACGCCGTCATCGATCCGGCGAACTATCAGCGCTACACGCCGTACGTGCAGGCCCTGCAGATGCTCGATGTACGGCAGCTGGTACAGGTTTATTTCCACCTCTACCCCCTGTTCCAGAAGGCGTACCAGAATCTCGGCTATCCCAACGGCTACTTCAACGACCGCCTGGTCGAGACCATCGATAACCTGCTCGAAACACCGGACGTCAGCGGCGACATCACCCTGGTGCGTCCCAACGTCATGTATCAGTACGCCGATCCGATGCTCGAGAACCTCTCGGCCGGACAGAAGATGCTGGTGCGCATGGGGCCGATGAACGAAGCCATCGTCAAGGCCAAGCTCAAGGAGATGCGTGCCGCCATCGCCGACCGCAGCCGCGGCGGGGACAGCAGTCGCACGCGAGACGGCGCCGGCGGCTGAGCCGCCGTTGCAGCCCTCAGGGCGGCAACCCGTTCAGCAGATTCGCAGGTGAATACTGGTCGGTGAGCACGCGTGCGTGCGCATTCCAGTCCACCCGGGTGCTGAAGCGCTCGAGCACCTGCTGCGAGGACACCCCGAAGGGGCGAAACGACCGCGCGAAAGAGGCGGCGTTGCGCTCCACCAGCGACAGCGGCGGCAGCGGCCCATTGGCGGCCAGGATGACGCGGTTGCTGCTCTTGAGGTTATAGAACGGACCGAACACGGCCCGATAGGTCACGGATTCGTTCTGATACAGCCGGCTGGAGGAAAAGGTATTGGCCGCGACGATGCCGCCGGGCGTCAGCAGTCCGCGCACCTCCTGCAGAAATTCGCGCGTCAGCATGTGCTCGGGAATGTACTGGCGCTCGTAGGCATCCAGCATGATGAGGTCGTAGCGCCTGCTGCCGCGAAGCGCCTGGCGCGCATAGGCACGCCCGTCCTGAACGATGATGTGCACGCGCCCATCGCCCTGGAAGCTGAAGAAGTCGCGCGCGACTCGCACGATGGCCGGATCGATCTCCACCACGTCGATCTGCGCCCCGGGCAGCAGCTTCTCCAGAGTCCGCGGCAAAGTGCCGCCGCCGAGGCCGATGATCAGCACCGTGCGCGGCTGCGGATTCAGGTACAGGGCGCCGAGCATCATCTGCGTGTACTCGAACACCAGGCGATCGGGACTGTCGAGATCGAGGCAGGATTGCCGGCCGATGTCGCAGTAGCGGGTGAAGCACAGGCAGCGCGTGTGCTCCTGGTCATCCTGATAGACGAGCACGTCGCGGTACAGCGAGCGCTCGGAATGGATGAGGCGCGGATCATTCGCCGCCGCGGTGGCGTGCGGCAGCCATGCGGCAGCTGCCACCCCGGCCGCCACGCTCAAGGCCAGCAGCAGCAGCGTGCGCAGCCGACGCTGCGCGAATTCGAGCGTCAGCCTCATGCCGCGACCGCCTCGGCAGTCGGCAGCCAGGCCAGCGCGCTGACCAGCGCCGAGATGGCCAGCATCAGCTCGATGATCTGATTGATCTCCAGATACAGCACCAGGTAGAAGGAGGTCAGGAGCGTGCCGGCCGCACTGCCGAAGGTCGAGACGAAGTAGAGCCGGCCGACGCGATCGCCTGCACCGCGCAGGTCCGCGACCAGCAGGCGCACCGCATAGGGGGAGACCATACCCGAGATCACGGTCGGAACGAAGAACAGCAGCATGGCCGCGGAGAGTGAGCCGAAGCGCGGATCGCGTACCGCCACCGACAGCCGGTCGAGCAGCGCATCGCCATAGAGCAGGATCGGAGCCGTGGTGAGCGCGGCGGCCAGCAGGATGAGCGCCAGACGCCGCAGGCTCGGCGCGTGCAGCGAGGCCCGCCCGCCGGCCAGATAGCCGATCGACAGCGCCAGCATGAAGACCGAGATGATGGCGCCCCAGACGTAGATGCTGCTGCCGAAATAGGGCGCCAGCAGCCGTCCCCCCAGCAGCTCCACGCCCATGACGAAGAAGCCGGACCAGCCGGCAATCACATACAGCAGCGCACGGTACACGCGCGCCAGTGTACTGGTTTGACAGCCCCGCGGCGCAGCCATACTGTCCGGTCAGATGCCCCGCCGCCCGCCCACGAGGATGACACAGCACCTGCCGGCACCTTTGGCACAAGGCTCGCGGGCACCGGCACGCCTGGCAGTGGCCGGATTGGCGCTGGCAGCCGTGGTCGCGCTGGTGGCCTGCGCCAGCACACCTGGACCGGCCAATGCGCAGCTGCAGGGCCAGTGGCGGGTAGACAGCGCCGCCAGCGACAATGCCGCGGCGCGCATCGCCAGCGCTATCCGCACGGCCCAGAAGCAGCGTGCGCGTCACCATCGTGATGACGTCGCGGGCGGGGGCCCCGGCAACGCAGCCGGCAGCGGCGAGGATGAGGCCGCGAACAACTTCGATCTGGGTGCCCGGATCGGTCCGGATTTCCAGCAGCTGCGCGAGCGGCTGCTGCAGACCCTTGCCTCCCCGAACACGCTGACCTTCAAGGTGCAGCCCGACGACGTGCAGATCGGGCGCGATGGCCTGCCTGGGCGGGACTATCAGCCAGGAGACACGATCACCCGATTCGAGGAATACGGCACGGCGCAGCTGAAGTCCAACTGGAAGGAGCAGGCGTTCGTGCTCACCGAGCGCTATACCAGCGGCGCGCGACTCGAGGAGCGCTATGCACTCGATGCGCACGGGGCGCTCGTGTACACGCGCTCTCTGCGCGATCCGACGCTCGGACGCATCGAAATCCGCAGCGTCTACCGGCGCACCGGCTGACAGGCGTGGCCGTGGCCGTGGCCGCTGGCGCGTTATAGCGCGCTGTCGTCGGTTTCGCCGGTGCGGATGCGGATCGCGCGCTGCAGTTCGGTCACGAAAATCTTGCCGTCGCCGACCTTGCCGGTCTTGGCCGTCTTTAGGATGGCTTCGATGACCTGCTCGAGCAGATCAGCGCGCACGGCAATCTCGATGCGCGTCTTGGGCACGAAGTCCACGACATACTCCGCGCCACGGTAGAGCTCGGTGTGGCCGCGCTGGCGGCCGAAGCCCTTGACCTCGGAAACCGTCATGCCCGAGACGCCGAGCTCGGAGAGTGCGGAACGCACCTCATCGAGCTTGAATGGTTTGATGACGGCTGTGACCAGCTTCATGGCCCTGCTCCTACCCTGCGCGCTGCGAGAATCTTACCGCTCCACTGGCCCTGGTGAAAACGCACCTCGACGGATCTGCAGCGAGCCATCGGACACGGCGGCAGCTGGACAGGCTCAGCGGCTTGCCCTGCGCTCACCGACCCGCTCACTCGCCCGTGTCCTCGCTCTCGAGCATCTGTGACTGCGTATAGCGCGGCAGGCCGATGCGCGCGATCAGATCCTTCTGCGTCTCGAGCCAGTCGATGTGCTCCTCCTCGGATTCCAGAATAGCGCTCAGGAGCCGACGCGAGACGTAGTCGCCCACGCGCTCGCAGTGTGCCAGCGCATCGCGCAGATCAGAGCGCGCGGCGATCTCCAGGCGCAGGTCGCAGTCGATCATCTCGGGCACGGATTCGCCGATCAGCAATTTGCCGAGGTCCTGCAGATTCGGCAGACCCTCGAGGAAGAGGATGCGCTCGATCAGGCGATCGGCATGCTTCATCTCATCGAGCGACTCGCGATACTCATGCTCCTGCAGGCGCTTCAGTCCCCAATTACGGAACATGCGCGAGTGCAGGAAGTATTGATTGATCGCCGTCAGCTCGTTCTTCAGGACGACATTGAGATGTCTGATGGTGTCGGCGTCACCTTGCATAGCGCCCCTTCTCCCGCTGGCGGCGCCTGCTGCAACGCCTTGCCGCAGGCAGTATTGGTGCAGCCGCAACGACGCGCAAGCATCGGGGCGCGCCGGGGCGCACTTCAGGCGGGAACGGGATCGGCCTCGGTGCTGGCGTCGGCGGGCTGGCTTTGCTCGCGGATGATCTGCCGTGCCATCGGGGCGCAGCGGCCACAGCAGGCCGCCACCTCCAGCTCGCGGCGCAGCTGCGAGAGCGAGGCGGCGCCCGCGTCGACGGCGCGGCGGATCTGGCTGTCGGTGACACCTCGACAGATGCAAACGTACATGGCGTCAGGCGCTCCGGGTGGGGCAAGGCGATGCGACCGGCTGACTGAACCGTAATGTAAATGCGAATGATTGTCAATTGCCTATCCCTGACGGGCCGCTGGCCGACGCTCCCCCTGCCCCCGGCGGCCTTCAACCTCCAGCCACCCAGCCGAGCCCGAGGCTCTTTTGCAGCGTCACGTAGCTCTGCGTCAGCTGCGCGAGCCCGGCCATGACCCTGATGCGCGAGCGCGTCAGCTCCGCCGTCAGCGCAGCCATCGGCCCGGTCCCCGCGCCAGCCGCGCGACGATCCGTCAGCCGGGTGAGAGCACCCAGGCGCCGACGTCAGCGCTAAAGCGTTCCGGGCCCTGCCACGACTGCGGGCGGCGAGCGCGCATGTGGCGTCGCAGCCCTGCCGGCCCGGCTCACGACAGAGGCGCGCGCGGCGTTACACTAATGGATCACGCCCCTGGAGCGGCACACGCCCACCAGCGCTCCAGCGGCACCACCGCCACTGGCCCGCCAACATGAGGCCCCACCATGAATGCTTCCGCCGCCCAGCTCTCGAAGGTCCAGGCCGACGCCGGCATCCGTTCGGACATCCGCCATCAGCTCTTCATCGGCGGGCGCTTCGTCGATGCCGAGGACGGGCAGACGCTGACCACGGTCAATCCGCACGACAACTCTCCGATCGCCGAGGTTGCCATGGCCGGTCGCGCCGATGTGGATCGGGCCGTCACGGCAGCTCAGGCAGCCCTGCCACGCTGGAGCCGGCTGTCCCCGGCTGAGCGCGGGCGCATTCTGCTCAAGCTCGCCGATCGCATCGAGGCCAATCTCGAAGAGCTCGCGCGGCTGGAGTCGCTCGACACCGGACATCCGCTGCGCGACTCGCGCGGCCTTGACGTGCCGCGCACGGCGGCCTGCTTCCGCTACTTCGGCGGCATGGCGGACAAGATCGAGGGGTCGGTCATCCCGGTGGACACCGGCTTTCTGAACTACGTGCTGCGCGAGCCGCTGGGCGTGGTGGGCCAGGTCGTGCCATGGAATTTCCCCATCCTCTTCACCAGCTGGAAGCTCGGCCCGGCGCTGGCAGCCGGCAACTGCGTGGTCATGAAGCCCGCGGAGATCACGCCGCTGACGTCGCTGAAGATCGCCGAGCTGGCCGCCGAGGCGGGCATGCCCGAGGGCGTCGTCAACATGGTGCCCGGTCTCGGCGCAGTCGCGGGACAGTACATTGCCGAGCACCCCGCGATCGCCAAGATTGCCTTCACCGGCTCCACGGCCACGGGCAAGCGCATCGTTCAGGCCTCCGCGGGCAACCTCAAGAAGGTGCACCTGGAGCTGGGTGGCAAGGGCGCGAACATCGTGTTCGATGATGCGGACCTCACTGCCGCGGTGAATGGCTCCGCCTTTGCAATCTTTCACAACCAGGGTCAGGCGTGCATCGCCGGGGCGCGCCTCATGCTGCACGAGCGCATCGTCGATGAGTTCCTGGAACGCTTCACGGCACTGGCGCGCTCGATCCGCGTGGGCAATCCGCTCGATCCGGCAACCGAAATGGGCCCGCTGACCAGCGCGCAGCACCGCGATCGAGTCATGAAGTATGTCGCCACCGCCCGCGAGGAAGGCGGCCAGGTGGTGCTCGGCGGCCGCGCCCCGGAGGCCGCGGAGCTGTCGAAGGGCTTTTATCTCGAGCCCACGATCGTGCGCGCCCGCACGCACCGCGACCGCATCGCGCAGGAAGAGGTATTTGGACCATTCGTCACCGTGCTGACCTTCTCCAGCGACGAGGAGGCCCTGCGCATCGCCAACTCTACCGAGTATGCCCTCGGCAGCGGGCTGTGGACGCGCGATATCTCCCGCGCCCATCGTTTTGCGCGCGAGATAAAGGCCGGCATGGTCTGGGTTAATTGCTACAAGCGCGTCCACCCGGCCTCCCCGTTCGGCGGCTTCGGCCAGTCGGGCTACGGCCGTGACATGGGCTTTGCGGCCATGGATGAGTACACGCAGATGAAATCCATCTGGGTCAACGTGGATGCCGCGATGCCCGCCTGGTATCCGCGGTGAGTGCCCTGCCCGCGCCCGCTGCCGCCCCTCCCGGCACCGGCACGGCGGGCGCCGCTCCCCCCCGGGTGCGTGATTTCGTCTACAGCGCCCAGGCCTCCCGCGTGGTGTTTGGCGCCGGCGCGCTCACGCGGCTGCCCGAGGAGATCGAGAAGCTCGGCGCGCGGCGCGCGCTCGTGCTCTCAACGCCCGAGCAGGCCGCCGACGCCGAGCGGCTCGCGCGCCAGCTCGGCGATCATGCTGCCGGTGTGTTCGCGCGCGCCGTCATGCATGTGCCCATCGAGACCGCGCGCGAGGCGCGCGAGGTGGCGCGCCGGCTGCAGGCCGATTGCGCGGTGGCGATCGGCGGGGGCTCGACCACGGGCCTCGGCAAGGCGATCGCCCTGGACTCGGGGCTGCCGATTCTGGCCATCCCGACGACCTATGCCGGCTCGGAGATGACCTCGATCTACGGGCTCACCGAAGCTGGGGTCAAGCGCACCGGCAAGGATCCGCGGGTACTGCCGCGCACGGTGATCTACGACCCGACGCTGACGCTGACGCTGCCGGTGGGGTTGTCGATCACGAGCGGCCTGAACGCGATCGCCCACGCGGCCGAGGGGCTGTACGCCCAGGATGGCAATCCCATCATGGACCTGATGGCCGAAGAGGGTATTCGCGCCATGGCCGCCGCCCTGCCGGGGATCCGGCGCGATCCGCACGACCTGTCCGCGCGCGCCCTGGCACTCTATGGCGCCTGGCTCTGCGGCACGGTGCTGGGCAATGTCGGCATGGCCCTGCACCACAAGCTCTGCCACACGCTCGGCGGCAGCTTCAATCTGCCGCATGCGGAAGTGCACACCGTGGTGCTGCCGCACGCGATCGCCTACAACGCCCCCGCGGCGCCCGAGGCGATGCGCCGCCTGGCGCAGGCGCTGGGT
>DATBPG010000214.1:0-4780 GCA_036561485.1 Steroidobacteraceae bacterium
GACCTGGGGCGCAGGGGGCGGTGCCGGTATGGTGCTGCCGCTGGGCTCGCCCCTGACGTTGCAGATCAGCGCACTGACCGGTGATGGCATCGGTCGCTACGGGTCCTCGCAGCTGCCGGACGTCACGGTCAGGCCGGATGGGTCGTTCCAGACCATTCCGGAAGTGCAGGCACTGGCCGGCTTCGTTCTCAAGCCGAACCCGCTCTGGACGATTTATCTCTACGGCGGTATCGAGCAGGCGCAGCGCACGTCCGATGACGCCGGCACCAAGGGCTACGGCTATGGCAGCTCCCTCTACAACAACAGCGGCTGCGATCTGACCAGCGGCACGGCTGGCACCTGTGTGGCGAACACCCGCCAGATCCAGCAGCTTGCGGCGGGCTTCTGGTGGAAGTACTACCAGGGACAGATCGGCAATCTGCAGTTCGGCCTTCAGGGAAGCTACACCCAGCGTCATTCGTTCAGCGGTATCGGCGGGGATCCGAGCACGGACCTTGGCATGGTGTTCATATCCTTCCGCTACTATCCCTACCAGCGCTGACCCCCTCTGCAGGAGCACACGACATGCGACAGACGATGAAGCGATGGATTGCGGCGGCCGGTGCGCTGACGGTACTGGTCGGTGGAAGCGGCGCCGCCCTGGCGGACGATATCTCCGGGGCCGGGGCGACCTTTCCCTATCCCGTCTATGCGAAATGGGCGGAAGCCTACAAACAGCAGACCGGCATCGGGCTGAATTATCAATCGATCGGCTCGGGCGGTGGCATCAAGCAGATCGAGGCCTCGACGGTGACGTTCGGCGCCTCCGACATGCCGCTGATGCCGCAGGTGCTGCAGCAGAACGCTCTGATGCAGTGGCCGATGATCATCGGCGGGGCGATTCCCGTGGTGAACATCGCCGGCGTCGCGCCCGGACAGCTGCTGCTCGACGGCCCGACGATCGCCGCGATCTACCTCGGCGACATCACGCGCTGGAACGATCCGGCCATCCAGAAGCTCAATCCGCGTCTGAAGCTGCCGAAGCAGGATATCGCCCCGGTGTACCGGGCCGATGGTTCGGGCACGAACTTTCTGTTCACGAACTATCTGTCCAAGATGAGCCCGAAGTTCGCCCACCAGGTCGGCGCGAATACGTCGGTGCAGTGGCCGGTGGGGCTGGGCGCCAAGGGCAATGAGGGCGTGGCGAACCAGGTGCTGCAGACGGGGGGCGCGATCGGCTATGTGGAGTATGCCTACGTCATCCAGACGCACATGAGCTTTACACGGTTGCGCAATGCCGCCGGTTACGACGTGGCACCCTCCGCACAGGCCTTCCAGGCTGCGGCGGCCAACGCGGACTGGGCCCATGCGCCGGGTTTCTACCAGGTGCTCACCAACCAGCCCGGAGCGGCCAGCTGGCCGATCACGGGGGCAAGCTTCATCCTGGTGCACACTCAGGGCCGCGACCGCAACACCGCTGCGGCGCTGAAGTTCTTCGACTGGGCCTATCACCATGGCCAGCAGCTCGCCCAGCAGCTCGACTATGTGCCGATCCCGGCCAGCGTGCTGCAGCTGGTCGAGTCCAGGTGGGGTTTACTGCAGGTCGACGGGCAGGCCGTCTGGCCGGCAAAATAGGCCCCTGCCTCCCCGGTTGCCGGAGGCGCCGGCACCGGGGAGTTGCAGTCATGTCCGCCGTCACTCTGCCATTCAAGCGACAGCTCAGGCGTGAGGCGCGGGCCGAGAGCATCTTTCGCTCTTTCACGCTCTGCTCGGCAGTGCTCGTTCTGGTGGTGCTGGCAGGGGTGCTCGGGGCGCTGGTGCACGGCGCCTGGCCGGCGCTGTCGACCTTCAGGCTCGGATTCCTGACGCGCGAGGTCTGGAATCCGGTCACCAATCAGTTCGGCGCGCTTGCGGCCCTGTATGGCACGGTCATCACCTCGCTGATCGCGATGCTGATCGCCGTGCCGCTTGCTTTCGGTATCGCGGTATTTCTGACCGAAACCTGTCCGCTGTGGCTGCGTGGTCCGATCGCGACCTGCATCGAGCTGCTGGCGGCGGTGCCGAGCATCGTATTTGGCATCTGGGGACTGTTCGTGCTGGCTCCGCTGCTGCAGCACTACGTGCAGCCCTGGGTCATCTCTACCTTCGAGGACCTGCCCGGCGTCGGTCAGCTGTTCCGCGGGCCGCCCTACGGCATCGGACTCATGACCGCAGGGTTCGTACTCGCGATCATGGTGCTGCCCTTCATCACCTCGGTGATGCGCGAGGTGTTTCTGTCCACGCCGCGCTCATTGAAGGAGGCCGCCTACGGCATCGGTGCAACTCAATGGGAAGTCATCTGGGACGTGGTGCTGCCGAACTCCCGCGCCGGCGTCATCGGCGGCATCATGCTCGGCCTGGGCCGCGCGCTCGGGGAGACCATGGCCGTCACCTTCGTGGTCGGCAACGCCCATCGCATCTCCAGCTCACTGATGGCGCCGGGCACGACCATCTCCGCCAGCATCGCCAATGAGTTCACCGAGGCGCTGGGTGCGCTCTACACCTCCTCGCTGATCGCGCTCGGGCTGCTGCTGTTCGTGCTGACCTTCGTCATCATTGCCGCTGCACGGCTGCTCTTGTCGCGGCTCGAGCAGCGCGGAGCGCAGGTATGAAGAGCCTCGCGCGCCGCAAGCTGCAGGCGCGGCTGGCGCTGGGCGCCTCGGGCGTGGCGACCCTCATTGGCCTGGCATTTCTGGCCGCTATCCTCTGGACACTGTTCTCCCGCGGGCTGGGTGGGTTGTCCTGGCGCGTGTTCACGCAGATGACGCCGGCACCGGGCAGCGCCGGTGGACTGCTCAATGCCATCTACGGCAGCGTCGTCATGACCCTGCTCGGGGTGCTCATCGGTGCGCCGATCGGCATCCTGGCAGCGACCTATCTGTCCGAGTACGGCCGGCGTGCGCGACTGTCGGTGGTGATCCGCTTCATCAACGATGTGCTGCTCAGTGCTCCGTCGATCGTCATCGGGCTGTTCGTCTACACGCTCGTAGTGTTGCCCATGGGGCACTTCTCGGCCATCGCGGGCGCCATCGCGCTGGCCATCATCGTCATCCCGGTCGCGGTACGCACCGGCGAGGATATGCTGCGCCTGGTGCCGCAGAGCATGCGCCACGGCTCGGCCGGACTCGGCGCGCAGCCCTGGCGCACCATCACGAGCATCGTCTATCCGGCCGCCCGCAGCGGCCTGCTCACGGGGGTGCTGCTGGCGCTCGCACGCGTGTCGGGCGAGACCGCACCGCTGCTGTTCACCGCGCTCAACAACCAGTTCTGGAATGCCAAGCTCAGCCAGCCGATGGCAAATCTGCCCTACGTGATCTTCCAGTACGCGACCAGTCCCTATCCGAACTGGCAATCCCTCGCCTGGGTCGGCGCTCTGCTGATCACGCTGTTCGTGCTGTTTCTGAGTATCTTTGCGCGCATGGTCTCGCGGCTGTTCGGTCAGCGCGAGAGCCGCGTGGAATAGCGACCCTCAGAGGCGCTCCCAGGCCTCGCGCTGGCGCGCCCGCAGCTGCGCACGGCCCTGATCGGCAAACAGGCTCATGGCGGGGTCTTGTGCTCGTACTCGCACCAGCGCTCGATGGGACAGCGCGGGCACTCGGGACGCCGCGCTTTGCAGATGTAACGTCCATGCAATATGAGCCAGTGATGCGCGTGGAGGCGAAACTCGGGCGCAATGACCTGCAGCAGTCCGTCCTCCACCTCGCGCGGAGAGGCGGCGCGAAACAGTCCGGTGCGATTGGCAACGCGAAACACGTGCGTATCGACGGCCAGCGTCGCCTCCCCGAACGCCACATTGAGCACGACATTCGCGGTCTTTCGGCCAACGCCAGGCAGCGCCTCGAGTGCCGCGCGCTCGCGCGGCACCTGCCCGGCATGCTCGCTGACCAATAATCTGCAAGTGGCGAGGATGTTGCGCGCTTTGGTGTTGTAGAGGCCGATGGTGCGGATATGACGCTTCACACCTGCGAGTCCGAGCTCGAGCATGCGCTCGGGCGTGGAGGCGATCCTGAACAGCCCGGCTGTCGCGAGGTTGACGCTGCGGTCAGTGGCCTGGGCGGAGAGCATGACTGCAATCAGCAGCTCGAAGGCTGAGTTGTAATGCAGCTCGGAGCGCGGCTCGGGATTGGCAGCGCGCAGGGCCTCGAATATGCGCCGGCACTGCCGGGGGCTCACGAGCCGGCCTGGGCGCTGCGCTTGCGCTCACGCAGCAGGCGCTCCTGCTGTTCGCTGCGCTGCTGCTGGCGACGGCGGTGCTGCTCGAAATGTCTGCGATTGTCGGCAGCCGCAGGCGCCGCCGCGTCGCGCGGGCGCGGCTGCATGCGTATGCAGTCCACCGGGCAGCTGGCGATGCACAGCTCGCAGCCCGTGCAGCGCGCGGCCTGTACCGTATGCAGCCAGCGCGGCGCGCCGATGATGGCGTCCACGGGGCAGGGCGGCAGACAGCGAGCGCAGCCGATGCAGGCCGCGGCGTCGATCCAGGCCACGAGCGGCTCGGACTCGTACCCGCAGGCCGGATCGAGCGGCAGGGCCTCCCGGGCCAGCAGCGCGGCGAGGGCGGCGATCGTCGCTGCGCCCCCCGGCGGACAACGATTGATCGGCGCGCCGGCGGCGATCGCCTCGGCATAGGGACGGCAGCCCGCGTAACCGCATCGCGTGCACTGCGTCTGCGGCAGCAGCGCGTCGATACGCGCGCCGAGCTCCTGCTCCTGTCCCGGCGGCTGTGCCTGCTCCGGCTGCAACGCTGCCCCGCTCGTGCTCAGCT
>DATBPG010000215.1:0-1540 GCA_036561485.1 Steroidobacteraceae bacterium
CCTGTATCGATCAGCCTGATGCGCCCTCGGCGTGGTGTTTGACAGCGGCCACGAGGGCCTCGACATCCTGGGGCCGGGTATTGAACGCCGTCACCAGGCGCACCGTCGTGCTGCGATCGTCCATCCAGCGATAGAACTGGAAACCCTCGGTGTATAGCGCCTGAATCAGCGTTTCGGGCAGCTCTGCGAACACCTCATTGGCCTCGACGGGATGACACAGACGAACTGCAGGGATGTCCTTGAGCCCCTCGGCCAGTCGCTGTGCCATGGCATTGGCGTGGCGCGCATGTCGCAGCCATAGGTCCTCGGAGAGGTAGGCCTCGAACTGCGCTGAGAGCACACGCATCTTGGAGAACAGATGGCCCCCGCGCTTGCGGCGAAAGCCGAGAGTGGCCGCCCGGGCGGGGTCGAATACGAGGATTGCTTCGGCCGCCAGCGCGCCGTTCTTGCTCGCACCAAAGCTCAGCACGTCGACTCCGCAGCGCCAGGTCAGCTCTGCCGGCGTCACGCCAAGACAGACCACGGCATTGGCAAAGCGCGCACCGTCCATATGCACACCGAGCCCATGACGGTGCGCCAGACGCGCGAGCGCGGCGATCTCTTCGGGACGGTAGCAGGTGCCCGCCTCACTGGCCTGGCTGATGCTCACCGCTGCCGGCTGCGTGTGGTGCACGACACCGATGCCGCCCGGTAGCTGGCGGGCGAGGCTGTCGGCATCGAGCTTGCCGTGCTCGCCCGACAGCGTCTGCAGCTTGGCGCCGCCGGTGAAGAATTCCGGCGCGCCGCACTCGTCCACCGCGATGTGGGCATCGGCATGGCAGAAGATAGTCCCCCAGGCGGGGGCGAGCAGGGACAGACCCAGGGAATTGGCCGCCGTCCCGGTGGCCACCAGGAAAGCCGCCAGCTCGGTCTCGAAGATGGCCTGCAGCTGCGCCTGCACTCGTAGCGTCTGCTCATCCTCCCCGTAGGAGCTGCGTGGGCCCTCGCTGGCGGCCGCCAGGGCCGCGAGTATCTCGGTGGCGAATCCCGCGGTGTTGTCGCTTCGAAAATCCATGAGTCTCTGCGCTCAGCCGCAGTTGGCGTAGAGCGGCGGCGCTGAGGCGCAGTTGTTGGGGCGGGACGTGCTGGACAGGGTAATCGACACGAGGGCGCTCAGTGTCCGCCCTGCACGCGCAAACCGGCTTCGCGCAGTACCTCTGCGAGTGCAGCTTCGATTTGCCCGGCCTCGGTGCGGCCGATTTTCTGCAGATGCAGCACCGGCCCGACCAGCACCTCCAGTCCCCGCCGCAGCACGCTGCCGGCGGCGCGGATGCCGGCCTTGTGCTGGTCGAAGCGCTGCGCCGGCGAGTAATGACTCATGCCCACATAGATACCATAGGGGTCGCCCCGACAGTCGCGATAGTCCAGCAGCACCAGGTACAGATTGCTGCGGCCGCGGCGGCTCGGGCGAAAACGCTGCGCGCTGCGATAAAGCAGCTCGAGCGCATCGAAGTGCCGCATGGGTAACCACTCTGGAATACTCCCGGCGGCGTGCTGCCAG
>DATBPG010000216.1:0-12186 GCA_036561485.1 Steroidobacteraceae bacterium
ATCAGCTCTACCAGTCCTATCAGGCTGCCGGCTTCACGCTGATTGGCGTCAACGTCGAACCCAACGCCGCCGATGCGCAGAAGTTCCTCAAGGCAACCCCTGTCTCCTTTCCGATACTGTTCGACCCCACCAGCGCCGTGAGTATGCTGTACCAGGTATCGGGTATGCCGAGCACCGTCATCGTCGATCGCAACGGCAAGATCCGCTACGTGCACCACGGCTATAAGCCCGGCGACGAGGGAGAGTACCTGAACCAGATCCGCGCGCTGACGCAGGAGTGATCGCATGCCTGCGCCGTCTCCCATGAAGAATCGTTTACGCCTGCGCCTGGCGGCCGCCGCCCTCGTCGGCGGCGTGCTGCTCGCGGGCTGCCAGGTGCAGCCGTGGGTCAAGCCCTACGAGCGCGAACACCTCGCCGACCCCATCATGTCCTTCGATCGCAACCCCATCTCCAGCAGCTACCTGGAACACGTCTTTGAGGTTCGCGAGGGCGCGCGCGGCGCCAGCGGCAGCGTCGGCGGCGGTTGCGGCTGCAATTAGGCAGCGCGCGCGCCGACGGCTCAAGGGAACGCACCATGAGGCAAAGCTCCTGGCGGATGCGCTGGCTCGCAGTGATCGCCTTTGCACTGATCGCGGCGGTGCAGGCCGACGTACTGCCCGATGATCGCTCCGACGTCCTCTACCATCACTTCGAGGGCGGCGGCGTCACGGTGCAGGGCCCCTCGGTCCTGATTCGCAAGAAATTCGCCGACTCGGTCTCCGCCTCGTACCAGTACTATCTGGACATGCTCTCCAGCGCCTCGATCGATGTGGTCTCGCAGGCCAGCCCGTACAAGGAGCACCGCGTACAGCAGAACTTCGGCATCGACGTCCTGCACAACAATACGCTCTACAGCACCGGCTACATCAGCAGCATCGAGCCCGACTTCAATTCCAAGACCGCTTTTCTGAACATCAGCCAGAGCCTTTTCGGGGATCTGACCACCATCAATTTCGGCTATACGCAGGGTTCGGACGCCGTCGGCAAGGTCGACAAGGGCAAGCACGTTGCCATCACCGAGACAGCCAACGGCCTGCCGGCGTTTCACGCCGACGCGGACCGCAAGAACTACGCCGTGGGGCTCTCGCAGGTGCTCACGCGCAATATGCTGCTCGGCCTGAACTTCGAGGTCGATTCCAGCGCCGGCTATCTGCACAGCCCCTACCGTTCGGTGAGGTATATCGATCCAACCGCCTTGCGTGGCTACAGCTATGAGCTCGAACGCTATCCGGACACGCGCACCAGTAACGCCGCCTCCGTGCAGCTGAAGTACTACCTGCCGCTGCACTCGGCGCTGGACGGCAGCTATCGCTTCTTCGGTGACACCTGGGGTATCCGCGCCAGCACCTACCAGGTCGGCTATACGCAGACGCTGTGGAACCACTGGACCTTCGACGGCAGCGTGCGCTACTACACACAGACGCACGCCGATTTCTACAGCGATCTGTTTCCCTATGCCAACGCGCAGAATTTCCTGGCGCGCGATCGCGAGCTCGCCCAGTTCCACAGCCGCACCTTCGAGATCGGCGCGAGCTACGAATTTCGCCCACGTTGGCCGCACTTCATCCAGAAAGGCTCGCTGAACCTGGACGTTGAGCGCATGGTCATCGACTACGATGACTTCCGCGACGTGCTCGATACCCAGTACAAGGCCGGCCTGGAGCCGCTCTACACCCTGCAGGCGACCGTCGGACAGTTCTTTATTTCCTTCTGGTACTGAAGGATCATCTCCTCTGGTCCCGCTGGCCGGAGGAATACATGAAGCGAATCCCGTGGCTCCCGACGCTGCTGTTGCTGGCAGCCCTGTTCCTGCCTGCCGTGCCTGCGCCCGCGCAGGACGCTCCCACGCGCGAGGACGCGCGCCTGGTCACGGCGACCGAGGTGCTCGACATGCTGCGGGCCACCCCCGACCAGAACATTCCGGGCTGGTTGATGCAGCGCGCCTACGGCGTTGCGGTCATCCCGGACGTGCTCAAGGGGGCGTTCCTGTTCGGCGGACGCTATGGCAACGGCGTGCTCACCGTGCGCAATGCCCAGGGCCGCTTCAGCAACCCGATCTTCATCACGCTGGCCGGGGGCAGCGTCGGCTGGCAGATCGGCGCCACGTCCACCGACGTCGTGCTGGTGTTCGTGACCCAGCGCAGCGTGCAGAACTTTGCGCGCGGCAAGTTTACCCTCGGGGTCGATGCGTCGGTCGCCGCCGGTCCGGTGGGCCGTCAGGGCGAAGCCGCGGCCGGCGTGAACGCCGAGATCTATTCCTATTCGCGCTCGCGCGGGCTGTTTGCGGGCGTGGCACTCGATGGCACCGTGCTCGCGTTCGATCGCGGCGCAAATCGGGCCTTCTATGGCGACCGCCCCGTGACCAGCGACATGATCACCGGCGGCCAGGTCAGCACCAGCGACGAATCCGCACGGCGCTTTCTGGCAGCCGTCGTGGCCGACACGGGAGGGCCGGCTGCGCCAGGCCCGACTCAGGCCTCGGGCGCTGCGCCGCCGCCCGCCTCAGCGCCCCCGGCCGCCCCGGCCAACAACGCCACGCATACCTATCCGCTGCAGGACAACCATCCGGGCGCCGAGCCGCAGCCCCAGCCCTAGCCCTGGCCTGACGAGCTGCGGCGGCCGGGCTAGGGGGGCGCAGGCGGCTGGGCCGCGGCTTGCGGGTTTGCCTGCAGGATGCGCGAGAGCTGTTCCAGATCCACCGGCTTGACCAGGTGGTGATCGAAGCCGGCGGCACGCGCGCGCTCGCGGTCTTCCTCCTGCCCCCAGCCCGTCAGCGCGATCAGCAGCTGCCGTCCGCCACGCTCTCGCAGCCGGCGCGCCACCTCATAGCCGTTCAGCCGCGGCAGGCCAATATCCAGCAGTACGGTATCGGGGGCCAGGCGCTCCACGGCCTCCAACGCCTCCATACCATCGTGGGCGCTCTCGGCTTCGAACCCCATGGTCTGCAGCAGCATCGTCAGGCTGGTGGCCGAGTCCACGTTGTCGTCGACCACCAGCACCCGATGCGGGGGCGCCGGCCGCTGCGCCGCCTGTCCCGCTGCCGCCTCCTGCGGGCCGGGGGCTGCCTGGCTGTGCTGCCCCGCGGCGCCGCTCGCCAGCGGCAGCGTCAGAATGAACTGTGCGCCGCGCCCCGGCCCCGCGCTGGCCGCCTCGATATGGCCGCCGTGCAGTTCGACCAGCCGGCGCACCAGGCCCAGACCGACTCCGAGCCCACCGTCACCGTGCAGAGCGGCGCGGTCGGCGGGTGCAAAGAAATCGAACACATGCAGCAGCGCCTCGGGGGCGATCCCGCGGCCGTTGTCCTGCACGATGATCTGCACGTCCGCTGCCTGGCGCCGCACGCTGAGCCAGATGTCGCCACGATTCGGCGTGAACTTGGCCGCATTGTCGAGCAAATTCGAGAGCGCCTGCGTCAGGCGCACGAGGTCGCCCTCCACACTCAGGTCGGCGTCGAAGGGCGCAACGTGCAGGTTCTGGGCGCGTTGCTGTATGAGGGGCATTGCAATCTCCAGCGCGCGCTCTACCAGTGTCGAGATCTCGACGCGTTGACGCTCGATGCCGATGCGTCCGTGCACGATGCGACTGACGTCCAGCAGATCGTCGATGACATGCGTCAGGTGCGTGACCTGATGATCGATGATCGAGGTCAGCGACTGGCGGGTTTCCGAGCTTGGTGCCCCACGCTGCAGCAGCGCGACCGCATGGCGCACCGGGGCGAGCGGATTGCGCAGCTCGTGGCTCAGCACGGCGAGGAACTCGTTCATGCGTCGCGCCGAATCCTCGAGCGCGCGCATGTGCCGCAGACGCGTGAGGTCGTGCGCCACGTGTGAGTAGCCGCGCAGCTTGCCTTCCGAATCGTGCACCGCAGCGAGCAGCACGCGCGCATTGAAGACCGTGCCGTCCTTGCGCACGCGCAAGCCCTCGCTTTCGAGTCTGCCCTGCTCGCGCGCGGCCTGCAGCTGTTGCCAGGGTTTGCCGTTCTGGATCTCCTCGGGCAGGTAGAAGCGGGAAAAATGCCTGCCGATGATCTCTTCGGCCCCAAAGCCGAGGATCGTCTGCGCCCCGGCATTCCAGCTCATGACGTGGCCGGAATCGTCCAGCATGTAGATGGCGTATTCCTGCACGCTCTCGATCAGCAGGCGAAAGCGCTCCTGGCTTTCGCGCAGCGCCTCCTCCTGATGGCGCCGTTCGGTCAGATCACGGCTGATCTTGCAGAAGCCGATCAGGCGGGAATTGCGATCCCGCAGCGCCGTCACCACGACGTTCGCCCAGTAGCGGCTGCCATCCTTGCGTACCCGCCAGTTCTCGTCTTCGAAGCGCCCTTCGGTAGACGCGACGCGCAGCTCGTGCTCGGCCCAACCGCGCTCGATCGCCTCGGGTGGCAGGAAGCGCGAGAAATGCGCTCCGATGATCTCCTCTGCTCGATAGCCCTGGATCCGCTCGGCGCCCTCACTCCAGCTCACCACCATGCCGCTCGGGTCGAGCATGATGATGGCGTAGTCGCGCACGCTCGAGAGCAGAGCGCGCAGGCGCTCCTCGTTGTGCGCCATCTGCTCTTCCTGGCGGCGGCGGTCGGACAGATCGCGGAAGGTGGCAGCGTAACCGCGCAGGGCTCCCTGCGTATCGCGCAGCGCGGTAATGACGGTATGCGACCAGAATCGCTCACCGCCCTTGCCGACACGCCAGCCCTCGTCCTCGGCGCGCCCATCGCGGCCGGCAAGCGCGAGCTCATGCTCGGGACGATGCGTTTCGCGCGCCTCGGCGCTGTAGAACTGCGAGAAATGGGCGCCCACCGCCTCGCTGGCGGTGTAGCCGGTGATGCGCTCGGCCCCGGCATTCCAGCTGACCACCAGCCCCTCGGTGTCGAGCATGAAGATCGCATAGTCCTTGACGGACTCGACCAGCAGCCGGAAGCGCTCCTCACTGTGATAACGCAGTGTGCTGGCGAGATCTTCGCGCGAGTTACGCCGGGTGCGGTTCACGCCCTAGAATAGCCACGGGTGGGCACAGTTTGCAGTCTTGCATCGCCGCGCCCTGCACGGTGTATTCCTACACCCTCGCATCTGCGCCCGCGCTTGAAAAAATTGCAGCCGCAGGACAAGCCCCGTCGGCGGCAGGCACAATAGCGCCCGCCATGCGCTGCCCAGCCACGACCCTCCCGGCCAGCCCCCCGGCGGCCGCAAGGCCACCTGCCGCCCTGTCGGTGCGGGGGCTGCGCAAACGCTACGGTGCGCTGCTGGCGGTCGATGAGATTTCCTTCCAGGTGCCCCGCGGTCAGATCGTCGGCCTGCTCGGCCCCAATGGCGCCGGCAAGACCAGCACCATCAACATGATCCTCGGCATCCTGCAGCCCACGGCCGGCAGCATTCACATCGAAGGCGTCGACCTCGCCAGGCATCGCTCCGCGGCCCTTGCGCATACCAATTTCGCCGCCGTGTATGCCGCCCTGCCCGGCAATCTCACGGCGCGGCAGAATCTGCGCTTTTTCGCATTGCTTTACGATGTCGCGCACAGCGGCACCCGCATCGAGCGGCTGCTCGAGGAGTTCGAGCTGCGCCAGCTGGCCGACACGCGCTGCGGGCTGCTGTCCTCGGGCGAGCAGACCCGGCTGGCACTGGCCAAGGCGCTGCTCAACGAGCCGCGGCTGCTGCTGCTCGATGAGCCCACGGCCTCGCTCGATCCGTCGGCGGCCGACCTGATCCGCCGGCGCATCCGCGCCATGGCGGGCGAGCGGCACTGCGGCATACTCTGGACCTCGCATAACATGTACGAGGTGCAGAGCACCTGCGATCGGGTGCTGTTTCTGTCACACGGGCGCGTGCTGCTGGAAGGTGACCCGCGGCGACTGCCGGCCGAGCATGGCGCCACGACCCTCGAGGAACTCTTCATCCGTCTGGCGCGCGAGTCGGTCGGGACCGACGGCGCCGGCGCCCCCGATGTGGTGAAAACCGCGCTCGACCGGGACCGCGTCTCGTGAGAGTGCTGAAGGTGCGGCCGGTGGCGGCCATTGTGCTGCGCCAGTATTACCTCATGCGCGGCAATCCGACGCGCATCCTGCCCACGGTCGCCTGGGTCGCAATCGACATGGTGCTGTGGGGGTTTCTCGCGCGTTATCTGGACAGCGTCAACGGCCATCGCATCAACTTCATCGGCAGCCTGCTCGGCGCGGTGCTGTTCTGGGACCTGTTCACGCGCATCATGCAGGGGGTGACCCTGGCATTTTTCGAGGATGTCTGGTCACGTAACTTCGTGAACGTTTTTGCCACGCCGCTGCTGATCTTCGAGTATCTGTGCGGCCTGGTCATCACCGCGATCCTCACGAGCCTCGTGGGCCTGGCGGTCATGCTGCTGCTGGCAACGCTGGTATTCGGTCTGTCCTACCTGTCACTCGGTCTGCTGTTGCTGCCCTATCTGCTGCTGCTGTTCCTGTTCGGCATTGCACTGGGCGTGCTCGCCTGCGCGATGGTGCTGCGTCTGGGTCCGGTATCCGAGTGGCTCGTGTGGCCGATACCGGCGCTGCTGGCGCCCTTTGCGGGGGTGTTCTACCCGCTCTCGACGCTGCCGCCCTGGATGCGTGGCTTGAGCCATGTGTTGCCCCCTGCCTATCTCTTCGAGAGCATGCGCGCGGTGCTTGCCCATCGTCCGGCAGACATCCAGGGTCTGCTCATCGGGATCGGGCTGGCACTGCTCGATCTGCTGCTGGCCTGCTGGCTCTTCAGCCGCGTGCATCGCAGCGCCGTACGCTCGGGTCTGCTGGCCCGCTACAGCGCCGAGAGCGCGGTCTGATCGGGCCCGACGATGGCGGCATGGATCATTCTCGGGCTTACCGTCATCGTGAGTGTGGTCGGTCTGGCATGGCCGCCGCTGATCGCGGCGAGCATGTTCCGGCCCTACTGGTGGCTGCGCAGGCGCCAGTACTGGACTCCCATCAGCAACGGCTTCGTGCACGCCAGCGTCGGACATCTGCTGCTCAACTGCCTGTCCTATTGGTTCTTCGCCTTTCCGCTGCAGCGGGTCATCGGCGCTGCGCGCTTCAGCGAGCTGTACTTCGTCGGCCTGCTCGCCAGCAACAGCGGCACCTATTTCAAACACCGCGAAAATCCCGACTACGCCTGTCTCGGCTCCTCGGGCGCAGTACTGGCGGTGCTGTTCGCGGCCATCATCTATTTTCCGAACCAGTCACTCTTCGTCCTGCCACTGCCCATCCCCATCCCGGCGCCGCTGTTTGCGCTGCTGTACCTGGGCTACAGCTTCTATGCCTCGCGTCATCCCGTCGGCCGGGTGAATCATGAGGCGCACCTGGACGGAGCGCTCGCCGGGCTGGCATTCGTGGCCCTCACCGACTGGCCGGTGTGGCAGCGCACGCTGCGCGGATGGATGTAAGGCCTGCCGGTCGGGGCGCGGCGCTCAGCGCCCGAGGCGTGCCAGCATCGCCGAGAGCGCCTCGGGACTGATGTAAAAGTATTCGCACACGCGTCCCCAGAGCATGGCCGTGGGTACATTGCGATCGCCGCGCTCGCGCTGGGTCTGATGCAGCACGTGCAGGACGATGCGCTCTCGGCGTGTGAGCCCATCGCGCACATCCGGCAGGTCATCGTGCCCGGCAGGCCGTGGCGGAGGCTGCATGCCATCATGGTGTCAGAGATGGCTCGCGCGCACCAACTGCGATGGCAGATCTGCGCGAAACTTTCTATCCTTCGCGCGACAGGCCAGGGCATGACCAGCGGCAACCGTGCGCATCGCAACCTATAACGTCAACGGCATCACCAGCCGCCTGCCGGTGCTGCTACGCTGGCTCGAGCAATCGCAGCCCGACGTCGTCTGTCTGCAGGAGTTGAAGGCGCCGCAGGAAAAGTTTCCGCAGGCGGCCATCGCCATGGCCGGCTACCAGGCGCTCTGGCACGGACAAAAGAGCTGGAACGGCGTGGCCATCCTCACGCGCACCGGCGCCGCGGTCGAAACCTGCCGCGCTCTGCCCGGCGACCCGGAGGATCTGCACAGCCGCTATCTGGAGGCCTCCATCGGGGAGCTGATCGTCGGCTGTCTGTACCTGCCCAACGGCAATCCGGCGCCCGGGCCGAAGTTCGATTACAAGCTGCGCTGGTTCGAGCGGCTGACTGCGCGGGCTGCCGAGCTCATGGCCGGCCGCGCGCCCGTGGTGCTGGCGGGCGACTACAACGTCATACCGACCGGGCTGGACGTGTACAAGCCGGAGCGCTGGGTCGACGATGCCCTGTTTCGGCCCGAAACCCGCGCCGCGTACGAGCGTCTGCTGGCCCAGGGCTGGACCGATACGCTGCGCCACCTGCACCCGCAGGAGCGCATCTTTACCTTCTGGGACTACTTCCGCAACGCCTATGCGCGCGACGCCGGCCTGCGCATCGACCATCTGCTGATCAACCCCATGCTCAATGGGGCCCTGGGTGCAGCCGGGGTGGATCGCTATGTGCGCGGCTGGGAAAAGAGCTCCGATCACGCCCCGGTCTGGATCGAGCTGCGGGAGGAATCGATCCAGGCGCTGCGGTGACAGGCGCTTTTCAGGCCGACCCCGCCGTCAGCTGCAGGGTCTGGGAGGCCGCATCGACGGTGAGCAGCTGTACCGGACGGCGCCAGACGCGCTGTACGTAGTCCAGCACCCGTCGTGAGCGCTCGACGTCCAGCCCGCGCCCATCGATGCGGCTCTGGTGCTGCAGCACCAGCGTACCGTCGTTCTTCAGCTCGCTGACGGCCACGCGCGGAGCACCGAAATTGTACTTGTCGAGCAGCAGGCTCTCGCGCAGCGCGTCGATATCCTCTTCGAGCACCTTGACCTGGCCATTGTCCTGTTTGCGGTACTGGAACAGGCCCATGCCGGCCGCCAGCTCGCGCGTCAGATAGTTGCGGATGAAACTGAAGTCATCATCCTGGCGCATGATGCCGCGCGCGGCTTCGAGTCCCGCTTCCTTCACGATCTGCTCCCAGAGCGTAAATCCCAGATGGTAGGGATTGACGCTCAGGGCGACCTGTTCGCCGGCAGCGATTGGCCGCACCACGTCAGAGTGGCACTTGATGGCATCGAGGTAGGCCGCTTGAGGCACGAAGTCGGCCTCACGCAGCAGGCGCGCATGCCAATAGGACGCCCACCCCTCGTTCATGACCTGCGTGGCGTAGACCGGAAAGAAATAAAACGACTCCTCGCGTACTGCGAGGAAGATGTCACGCTCCCAGCTCTCCATCTCCGGCGCATAGGTGGCGATGAACCACAGCAGGTCGCGTTCCGGATGAGGTGGCACGGGAGCTCGGTGTTTGCGTGGACTCCAGACCGATTCGGCGCTGGCATCGAGCGCGATGTACCGCGTACGGAATGCATCGTCCACTGCCGGAGCGGGCGCGCTCTGATACTCCGGATAGCGCTCACGCCGCAGCGGTTGATCGACGTCGATGTACTGCTCGAGCGACAGCGCCGCATCGAGCACCTGCTCGACGGCTTCGGCGCCGTAGGCCTCGATGTGGCGCTCGATCTGGTGCGCATGACTGGCAGCATGCTCGACGATGTGCTCGCTGACCTGCTCCTGGCAGCGGCGGAACAGCATGTTGTTCCTGGAAAAGTCTGCATGGCCGAGCACGTGCGCCGTCACGAGAATGTTGTCCGCCAGCGCATTGCTCTCGGCCACATAGGCATGTCCCGGGTTGCCCGGAAACACCACTTCGAACAGGCGCGAATAGCCCATGTGCCGCTGTACCAGCTGGTAGATGTAGCGCGCGCCGAAGGACCAGTGCGGCATGCGCACCGGCAGACCGTAGACCGCGATCTCCGTCATGAAGCTGTCGGGAACGGCCTCGAATATCACCGGCGACCACTCGAGGCCCAGCCGGCGGGCCAGCTCCTGCAGCCGCGGAACGTAATCGCTCCACTGCTCGCTCATGCGGCGGTGCCTGCCGCCTCGCTGTCGGCGGCCTCCTGGGTCAGAAAGTGGCGGATGGCGGCGCCGATGTCGTCGGGACCGGAAATGCAGAAGCGACCGGTCGCCGCAGCGCCGGAGGCCTCGTCGAACAGGCGCATGGTTTCCGTGCGGACCGAGCGCATGTTGGTCGGTGCGATCTCGACGTAGCCGGCGTAGCGCATCAGCTCGAGCGTCGCAGCCAGCTCGCGCTGTGCACCGGCGCGATCATCCACGGCGTTGTCGCCATCGGAAGCATAGAAAAGATAGCAGTTGCAGTTTGCCTGGCTGAAGCGCTGCTCGAGGATCTCGTGCACCTTGGCAAGGCCGGTCGAGGCGACCGTGCCACCGGCGCCGACCACGTTGAAAAACTCCGCTTCGTTGAATTCCCAGGCTTCGGTCGTGTGGGCCACGAACACGATGTCCAGCGAGCGGTACTCGCGTCGCAGCCCGGCGGCCACCCAGAAGAAAAAGGTCTTGGCGAGGTGCCGGTCGCGGTCGGTCATGCTGCCCGAGACATCCAGCAGAAAGAACACCGCCGCGCGCGTGGCGGGCTGACGGCGGCGCGTCAGCTGCCGGTAGCGCAGATCCTCGTCGATGAGGGCCGGCGCCTCGGTATTGAAAGCGCGCCGTTTGGCCGCCTCGCGCATGGAGCGGCGCCGATCCAGACGCGAGCGGGCGCCGCGCCGGTCCCAGCCCTCGCGCCGCCACTCGGACTCCTCCGCGGCGCCCGAACGTGGCTGCAGATTCGGCAGCTTCAGCTCTTCCCACAGCCAGTCGACGATGTCGTCGACTTTGAATTCGAGCATCAGCTCGATGCCGCCGCGATCGGTGCCTCCGGCACCCTTCTGTCCCGGCGTGCCCTCATTGCGCGGCTGGCCGAGCACGTCGCCGGGCTTTGCATCGCCCTGCCCCACACCGGTGCCCTGACCTGCGCCACGCAGCCGGAAGCGGTAATGCTCGAGCATGCGCACCGGCACGCGCACGGTGTGGCCGCCGTGATTGATGATATCGGCGCCTGCGACGATCTGTGGCAGGTGCTCGCGCACCGCCTCGCGCACCTTCTCTCCGTGGCGCAGCCAGTCGCGTGAGCCGCGGGAGAACAGCTCGTACCAGCCGCTGATGGCCGGTACGCCCGAATTCTCTTCAGTACTCATGGCCTCTGCCTCACCGTCCGAAAGTCGCGTGCCGAGCGCCACGGCTGAAGTTACTCCTGTGACAGCAGCGTCGTGACGTAACTCAGCGCCTCCTTTGCACTATGCTCATCGTAGCCGTATTCCTTCACCAGCCGCTCCTGCACCACGGAGATCTTCTGTCGCGCCTCATCGTCCGGGCGCGCCGTGGATGTCACCAGACGCAGCACATCGCGGCGCTCTTCGAACAGATACTGCTCGATTGCCTCACGCATGCGCGCGTGGCTGCCCAGGCGGAACTTCTCGCCGGTCTTGAAGGCCACCATGGCCTTGCGTACGACCTCCTGGCGGAAGGACTGTTTGCCTGATTCGGAAACCTTGATCTTCTCCTCGACCGAGCGCAGGAAGCGCTCGTCCGGGGAGCGGTTCTCCCCGGTCATTGGATCGGTCACCTGCCGCTGGTCCAGGGAGGCCTCGACCTCATCGAGATATTTCTCCAGCAGCTGCTGCGCCTCATCCTCGAATGAGGCAAACAGCGCGCGGTGTACGTCTTCCTTGACCCAGCGGTTGTAGAACTCCTTGCGCGCGGATACCAGATGGTCGAACCACTGCTTCTTCTGCTTCGCATCGATGCGCGCGTCGTGTTCGATGGCATCCTTGAGCGCCAGCAGCAGCTCCATGCTGGTGAGGCTGTGGGCGTCCCCGCGCGTGATCGCCGCCGAGATGGCATTGATGACGAAGCGCGGGCTGACGCCGGTGAGGCCCTCGTCAGGCGCCTCGGCGCGCAGCCGCGTCGCTTCAGTCTCCGAGACGCCTTCCACGGCCTCGCCGGCGTAGATGCGCAGCTTCTTCGGAATATCCAGGCCCTCGCGCTCGGGCTTGACCAGCCGGGTCAGGATCGCGAACACCGCGGCCAGGTGCAGCACGTGCGGGTCCAGATGCGTATTGCGGAACGCCGGCGCTCCGTACACGAGCTTCTGGTAGATACGGGCCTCATCCGGGTAGGACAGCGCATAGGGAAACTTGATGATCACCATGCGGTCCAGCAGCGCCTCATTCTCCTTTTCCTGCAGGAACTTGTGGAACTCGGCCA
>DATBPG010000217.1:0-2335 GCA_036561485.1 Steroidobacteraceae bacterium
ACGACCGTGCACGGGGGCTTCTCGCGCTACTTCACCCCGCCGCCGTTCGAGCTGATCGCGAGCGGGACCTTCACCCGGTTCGCCGGGACGACCGCGCTGCCGCCTGGCACCAACACCGAGGACAGCCCGCCGATCGCTGAACGCCAGTAACCGGTAATTCCTCGGCGTCTGGCTTACGCGGCGAGGGTATGCAACGCTGAGCGCAGTGGATTGGCGGCGAAACGCTGCGTCCACAGCCGCGGAGTGAGTTCGGCGACACGGCTGGCCGGATGTTCGCCGACGCGCTGCAGGACATCGACCAGGTAGTCGTACGGGTTGATGCCATGCAGGCGACAGGTCACGATCAGGCTCTGCATGATCCCGACGTGCTCGGCACCGAGCTCGGTCCAGCAGAACAGCCAATTGCGGCGTCCCATCGGCACCACGCGCAATGCGCGCTCGAGGTGATTCGTATCGACCGGCACGTCCGGATCGATCAGGAATACCTGCAGCGCGGCCCGGCGATGATGCGCATAGCCGAGCGCCTTGGTGAACGGACTGCTCGGCAGCAGTGCCTGGTCCTGCAGCTGTCGCTCGACCCACTCGAAGAATGCCCCGACCAGAGGCTTGCTGTGGGTCAGCCGATGCAGCTGCTTGGCTTCCCCAGTCATCGTGTGCTGGCGGATATCCTCTTCCACGGCGTAGATCGCCGCGATGCGCTGCAAGGCTTCGCGCACCCGGTCCGGCTCGATCGGCTCGGCCTCGAACAGTTCGCGCCGACAATGGCTCCAGCATTGCGCGTGCGTCAGATCCAGCTTCTTGGCATAGCTCTCGTAGGCCGCGTAGCCGTCGCTGAGCAACACGCTGCCGGGAGCGCGTGTGGGGCCCAGCACCGTGCGCACGTGCTCGTGTGCGCGGGAGGAGAAGAACGGGAAGCACACCTCATCCAGTTCGCCGTAGAGCGGCCAGAAATAGGCGGTCTTCATCTTGCCGTGACCGGCTCGCCCGGCCTTGATCGGCGTCTCATCCATACAGATCACGCGACTGGCGCGGATCGAGTCGAGCTGCGCCTGATAGATGGGATCCAGCAGCGATACCCCCTGCTGCACCAGCTGCGTGAGCCAGGGGCGGGTGACGTTGAGGCCGCTGTCGAGCAGGCGCTGATGCTGGCGGTAGAGGGGCAAGTGCCACGCGAATTTGTCCACCAAAAGTCCGGCGAGGAAGCTCACATCCGCCCGAGAGCCCTCGATGACCCCAGCCGGCGCCGGCGCGCAGCTGATCTGCTGCGTGTCGCGCCGCTTGACGATCTCGCGCACGTACTCGAGCACCACGTAGCTGCCCGGGCGCTGCGCAAGGCGATAGCTGACCTTCTGCCCGATGACTTGCAGCTGCTCGGCGGGGATACCGTCCCGCTCGGGTGCAGTCAGTTGGATCGTCTCCACCGGCACGCGCGAGCGGTCGAAGAACGGCATGCTCTCGGCCTCGCCGACTGTGGCTGCATCGGTCTGCTTGACGCGCCGGGTGTGGGCGGCGACCGTGCGCTGCTCGACGGGTGGGCTCGGCGCAGCATTGATCAACATCTCACCGAGGGCGAGCTGTCGGGCATCCTGTTCCAGCACCCGCAGCCGCTCGCTCTTGGTTCCGAACAGTTGCCGCTCGAACCACGCCAGCCGATGCTGCAGCGAGCTCACCATCTCCACCAACTGCGCGTGCGTGAGCGTATGAAGTTGCTTGTTCGAGGAGCTCGCCGGCACCGCAGCATTATAGCTGCGGCGCTGCATCCGATGGGAGGTTTTGCAGCCTCGTTATGCGGGAAAATCGCTTGCGCACACGCAGCGGCTCGATCCCCTCGAGCATCAGCTTCAATGCCGTGCAGTCCATCTCGCGAGCGCTGACCGCCGACCAGTCACTGATGAAACGGCCGGCCTCCAATCGCTTCGCCCACACGCAAAATCCTGAGCGATCGAAATACAGCACCCGCATCTGGGTCGCTCGCCGGTTGACGAATACGTACAAGCTGCCGTCACTCGGATCGCGTCGCAGGCCCTGCTTGACCAGCACCTGCAATCCATCGAACGAACAGCGCATGTCCGCCGGCTGCCCGTACAGATGCACACGAATGCCGCCCTCGGGAAAGAACATCAGCCGCGCACCACGCTCAGCACCAGTCCGCCGCCGAAGTCCAAGCGCACCTCACAGCGCCCGCCACCGCCACCCAGGGCACCCAGATCGATGAACGGCGCCGCGGCCGGCACTGCAGGCGGCCTACTCATCTTCGGCCGCCGAGCCTGCGGTCGCATCCGACCGCGACCTCGTGGTCCATCCAGCGCCGCTCGCCAGCGTCGGAACAATCCTG
>DATBPG010000218.1:0-3014 GCA_036561485.1 Steroidobacteraceae bacterium
CGGCGTGGAACACGTACACCGCACCGGCCAGCGCCCAGAAGCCGGGTGTCCACAGCATCCCGACCTGCGGCGGCGCGACCCAGGTTCCCGGCACCCAGAAATACCCTTCCGCACCCCAGCGCCACAGCCCCGGCGTCCAGAGGTAGCCTTCCTCGGGACACGGCGGCTGCTCGTAGACCGGCAGCGGCGGCGGCGGCTCGCTCGCCTGCTCCTGGTCAGCCTCATCCGCCAGCGGCGGCTGCGCTCCGACCGGCCGCGGGTTGTAGGGCGTGACCACGCAGCCCGCGAGCGCGGTCGCGAGCAGGGCGGCGAGCAACACGATGCCCGCGGAAGAGGCGGATGTCCTGGTCATCAGAAACCTCCTTGGAGGTGATCGGTCTCAGCCCGAAACCGCGCAGTCCTGCGTCTCGCGCGTGGTGCGCAGCGTGCCGATGAGCTGCGACACCCCGGAAAGCCCCTGCGTGCGCAGGTATTCAGTGATGCCCTGATTGATGCTCTGGCAGAGCATCGGCTCGTAGAACAAGGCGGTGCCGATGCCGACCGCGGTCGCGCCGGCGATGATGAACTCGAGCGCGTCGGTGGCGTTGGTGATGCCGCCCTGGCCGATGATCGGCACGCCATGGGGGCGAGCGACCTCGTAGACCTGATGGACCTTCAGGAGTGCAATGGGCTTGATGGCAGGTCCGGAGAGGCCCCCCTGCACATTGCCGATCACCGGGCGGCGCGTGCCGACGTCGATCGCCATGCCCATGATGGTGTTGATGACCGCCAGCGCATCCGATCCGGCTTCGATGCAGCGGCGGGCGTTCTCGCGGATGTCGGTCTGGTTGGGCGAGAGCTTGGTGATCAGCGGCTTTTTCGTAACCCGCCGGCAGGCGGCGACCACCTGCGCCGACATGTCCGGGTAGTTGCCGAATGCGACGCCACCCTCCTTCACGTTCGGGCAGGAGATGTTGATCTCGATGGCATCGATCGGGGAGTCATCGAAGCGCCGCGTGACCTCGACATATTCCTCGATGGTGGAGCCGCAGACGTTGGCGATGAAGCGCGTCTCGCTGAAGTCCAGCTGCGGCAGGATGCTGTCGACCACATGCTCCACGCCCGGGTTCTGCAGGCCGATGGCATTGAGCATCCCGGCGGGGGTTTCGTAGACGCGGTGCGGCGGATTGCCGAGCCGCGGCTTGCCGGTCGTGCCCTTCAGGACGATCGCGCCGGCATCGCGGTTGGAGAAACCCTCGATGCGCGTGTATTCCTCGCCGAAGCCCACGCAGCCGGACAAGAGCACGATCGGGGAGGCGAAGTTAAGGCCGCAGAATTTCAGCGCCAGTGGATTCGGCGCGCCATGCGCCGCCGCACCCGCGCCACTAGCCGAAGCGGCTGGTTTGACCGTCGCCATGGCGTGCATTATCGCACATGCGTCAACCACCGGACGCCCGGAAGGCCATGTTCCACATCGTTCTGCTGCAGCCGGATATCCCGCCCAACACCGGCAATATCATCCGCCTGTGCGCGAATACCGGCTGCACCCTGCACCTGGTGAAACCGCTCGGATTCGAGCTCGCCGGCAAGGCGGTGCGACGCGCGGGTCTTGATTACCGCGAACTCGCGCAGCTGCAGGTGCACGCGGATTTTCCCGCCTGCCTCAACGCGCTGCACGGCGCGCGCCGCTTCAGCATCGAGACCAGTGGCAGCAGCCTCTATAGCGATGCCACGTTCACCCCGGGGGATGCGCTCCTGTTCGGGTCCGAGACGCGCGGACTGCCGGCGGCGGTGCTCGGGCAGATTCCCCGCGAGCGCCAGCTTGCCATTCCGATGCGCGCCGGCAACCGCAGCCTGAATCTTTCCAACGCGGTGGCGCTGGTCGTCTACGAGGCCTGGCGCCAGCACGGATTCGCAGCTTCGTAGTCCTCAAGCACCCGCGCTGCGGTCAAGCGGGCTGCGCACGCCATTGGCGCCCTTGTTCATGACGTGCGTGTAGATCATGGTGGTCTTGAGGTCCGAATGCCCGAGGAGTTCCTGCACGGTGCGCACGTCGTACCCATCCTCGAGCAGATGAGTCGCAAAACAGTGCCGCAGCGTGTGGCAGCTGGCGGGCTGCACGAGTCCCGCCCGACGCACCGCGCGCTGCACGGCACGCTGTACGCCCTTCTCGTGCAGGTGGTGCCGCACCGGCTGCTGTGTGAACGGGTCGCGGCACAGCCCGGACGCAGGAAACAAATACTGCCAGCCCCACTGCGAGCCGGCCTGCGGGAACTTGCGCACCAGCGCCTGCGGCAACGACACACCCGGCCGGCCGCGGCGCCGCTCGTCCGCATACCAGGCTCGCAGCCGCGCGAGGTGGGCCCGCAGCTGCGTTTCGAGCGTGCGCGGGAGCATGGTCACGCGATCCTTCCCGCCCTTGCCGTCGCGGACGATGAGTTCGCCACGATCCAGGGCCAGGTCCTTCACGCGCAAACGCAGCCCCTCCGTCAGCCGCAGTCCCGCACCGTAGAGCAGGCTCGCCACCAGCCAGTGCGTACCCTGAAGCTGCGCGAGGAGCGAGCGCACTTCATCCCGGCTCAGCACCACCGGCAGCCGCTTCGACGGCGAGGCGCGCGTCACCCCATCGAGCCATGGAAGTTCCACCTCCAGCACGTGACGATAGACGAACAGCAGCGCCTGCAGCGCCTGACTCTGTGTTGCAGCGCTGACCTTGCGATGCACGGCGAGATAGGACAAGAATTGCTCCAGCTCTACGGCGCCGAGCTCGCGAGGGTGCTTCCTGCCATGAAATTCAACGTAGCGTCTCAGCCATTGCAGATACACCTTCTCGGTGCGCAGCGCGAAGTGCCGCGTGCGCATGCGCTGACGCGCAACGGCGAAGAGACCCGGGCGGGGATCCATGGCTCGCCTCGATACAGGAGGAGGTCAGCCATGGAAGCAGGGCGCTTGCGCCAGGGCGAGCCGCATATCAGACGCATTTGGGGTGTTTCTTCTCCAACCGGTAGCGCATATATCCTTACACCCCACATGCG
>DATBPG010000219.1:0-6055 GCA_036561485.1 Steroidobacteraceae bacterium
TGGTCGTGGCGGAGCGGCTGCTGTCTGCCGGTTGCCGCGTGCTCATGCCCTGGGGAGCGCCGATCGGCTCGGGGCGCGGCCTCAATAATGTGTTCGGCCTGCGTGCGCTACGCGCCCATTTTCCCGGCGTGCCCCTCATCGTCGATGCCGGCATCGGCACTCCGTCGCATGCGGCTGCGGCGCTCGAGTTGGGCTTCGATGCGGTGCTCATCAATACCGCGGTGGCGCAGGCGCGCGACCCGGTCGCCATGGCGCGCGCCTTTGCGCTCGCGGTGCAAGCGGGCCGTGCGGCCTACCTGGCCGGCCCCGTTCCCGCGCGTGACATGGCCGCACCGTCTACGCCCGTCATCGGCAAGGCCTTCCTGCCGTGACCGAACGGGTGCCTGATCCCGACGCAGCGGATAGGTCGGAGGCGCCGGCTCTGGCGCCCGTCTACCCGATCGTGGACAACGCGGATTGGGTCACGCGCCTGCTGCCAGTGGGGGTGCGGCTGATTCAGCTGCGCATCAAACAAATGGACGCTGCGCAGCTGCGCGAGCAGATCGTCGCGGCGCGCGATCGCTGCGCAGCTTTCGAGGCGCAGCTCATCGTCAACGATCACTGGCAGCTCGCGCTCGAGCTCGGGTGCGATTACGTGCATCTGGGGCAGCAGGATCTGGATGAGTGCGATCTCAAGGGGCTGCGTGCACGCGGCGTGCGGCTGGGGGTGAGCACTCACGATGACGCCGAGCTTGAGCGCGCGCTCGCCCTGAAGCCTGACTACATCGCACTGGGGCCGATCTATCCGACGCTGCTCAAGCAGATGCCTTGGCAGCCACAGGGGCTTGCCAGGCTGGCGGAATGGAAGCGTCGCATCGGCGACATTCCTCTCGTTGCCATCGGCGGGCTCACGCTCGAGCGGCTCGGCGGCGTATTTTCCGCCGGCGCAGATTCTGCCGCCGTGGTGACGGATATCGTGCGCCACGCGCAGCCCGAGCAGCGCATGCAGCAATGGCTGATCGAGACAAACCGTCTGACCGCGCGGGGCTAGGCATGCCGGCCGTGCGGCGCGTGCTGGTGATCGCTGCCACCGACAGCAGCGGCGGCGCGGGCCTGACGCGCGATCTGCAGACACTGACGGCCTGGCGCACGGAAGCGTGCTGCGCAGTCACTGCCGTCACCGCGCAGACCGATGCACGCGTGCAGGGCCTCTGGAGCGTGCCCGCGCAGTGTCTGGCCGAACAGATTCGCACCGCGTTGAGTGGCGGCAGGGTCGCGGCCATCAAGATCGGCCTGCTCGCCACGGCCGCGAGCGTGCGGACGGTTGCCGCAGAGCTGCCGCAACGCTCTGCGATCCCGATCGTCCTCGATCCGGTGCTGGTCGCGAGCTCAGGGGGTACGCTGCTTGAAGCCGGCGGCATCGAGCGGCTGCGCCAGGACCTGCTGCCCCGGGTCTCGTTGCTGACGCCGAATCTGCCCGAAGCCGCGGCGCTGCTGCATGCTTCGCTCGCGCACTCGGAAGCGCAGATGCTCGAGCAGATGCGCGCGCTGCAGGGGTTGGGCGCTGCCGCCGTACTGCTCAAGGGGGGACACGAGGCCCCGGCAGTGGACGGTCAGGTCACCGATCGGCTGCTCGCAGCCGACGGCGAGCTGCTGCATCTGCGCCGCGTGCGTGTCATGGGCAGCCGGCGGGGCACGGGCTGCAGCCTCGCGAGCGCCATCGCCGCACAATTGGCGCTCGGCACCCCGCTGGCAGCGGCCTGCGCGGCCGCCCAGGCCTATGTGGCCGCTGCGCTGGCGGGCGAGCCCTGGACTAGCCCGCCGCCATGACAGGGCTGGCTTGCATCCGAGCGGTGAGCCCCGATAAATGCTACAGATGCGGTGCCTGCGCGCAACAGCTATTGCGATGGGGCGTTGCGGAACTCGCGAAGCGCTGAGGAGCCTAACCCTCGGCGGCCCAGGATAGCCCGATCGGAGAAGTGAATGTTCCACAAGGTTTTGGTCTCTTTGATTCTTGGCGCCGCGCTGGGCAGCGCAGGCATTGCCGCCGCGCAGGTGACCCCCCTGGCCAATGCCACCGCGGCACCGGTGGCCACCCGCAGCGCCGACCCGAGCGCGCAGCAGATCTATGCCGCGGCCGCGGCCGGCAATCTCGGCGAGGCCCGTCAGATGGTCGAGCAGGTGCTGCGCGATTACCCGTCCAGCGCTCGGGCGCACTACGTGGCCGCGCAGGTGTATGCGCGCGCCGGCGACCTGGCGCGCGCGCGGCAGGAGTTGCATACCGCTGAACAGCTCAGCCCCGGGCTGACCTTCGCACGCCCCACTGCCGTCGCGGCGCTCGAGCGCGCGCTCGGCGCCGGCCGCATGCTGCCGGTCAGCCATGGCGTATCCTGGGGCGCAATCGTGTTGGTGCTGGCGATCGGCGCCTTGATCTACGCGCTGCTGCGTCGACGCGCGGCCGCCATGAGGCCCTATGGCCAGCCGTCTGCACCCTACGGCGCCAATCCCTACGGCCCGGTCAATCCGCCATATCCCGGTGGCTATGGTCCGGGTTACGGCGCACCGATGGGCGGCGGCTCGGGGCTCATGGGTAGTCTTGCGACGGGCCTCGCCGTCGGAGCCGGTGTCGCCGCTGGCGAGGAGCTGGTCCAGCACGCGCTCGGCTCGCACCCGTCCGGCGGCATCATCCCGAACGCCGATGCGGCAGGCCTGCCGGACCCGGGCGTCAATGCCGATATGGGCGGCTCGGATTTCGGCCTCAACGACGGCGGCTCGTGGGACAGCGGCGGCGCAGATCCCTTCGGCGGCGGTGGCGATATGGGTGGCGGCGACTTCGGCGGGGGCGGCGGCGGCGACTGGACCTGACTGCCCGGCTGATAGCCGCGGCGCGCTCAGGGCAGGCCGAGCCGCTCGCGCAGGCTCGCCGGCGTAGCTCCCTGCGCGCGCACGGCCCGCAGCGTGGGGGACCGCTCGCGCTTGGAGAATTTGCGGCCCTGCGCATCCAGGATCAAGCGGTGGTGCGCATAACGCGGCACGCCCAGTCCGAGCAGCGCCTGCAGCAGCCGCTGCACGTGGGTGGCCGGCTGCAGATCCTCCCCGCGCGTCACGAGCGTGATGTGCTGAAAGGCGTCGTCCAGGACGACGGCCAGATGATAGGCGGCCGGCAGGTCCTTGCGCGCCAGGACGATGTCGCCGAGCAGTTGCGGCTGCACCTTGATCTGCGTGGGCCGACCGATCACGGCCTCACCGGCTTCGATGAAATGCAGATCCAGTGCCTCGGACCGCTGCGTGGCCCGTGCCACATCCAGTCGCCACGCATGGGCATCGCCCCGCTCGAGCCGCCGCTGCCGCTCGCTCTGCGACAGACGCCGGCAGGTCCCCGGATACACGGGCCCAGGGGACAGGGGCAGATGTGGTGCCTCGCCCGCCAGCGCGATATCGGCGGCGAAGTCCGCGCGCGTCTGCTGAGCCTCTCCGGCGCGAGCGTCGGCAATCGCGCTGCGCGTGCAGAAGCAGGGATAGATCAGGCCGCGGCTCCCAAGCCGCGCCAGCGCCTCGGCATAGGCGTCGGCTCGCGCGGACTGGTACAGGACCGGTTCACGCCAGAGCAGGCCGAGCCAGCGCAGGTCCTCGAAGATCCCCTGCACGTATTCAGCCCTGCAGCGAGCGCCATCGAGATCCTCGATGCGCAGAATGAAACCGGCCGGCCCGGCGGCATCCCAGGCTTTCCAGGCGGCGTAGGCATGACCCACGTGCAGCAGGCCCGTCGGACTTGGGGCAAAGCGCGTAATCACGCCAGAATTGTGCAGCGACGGCATCGATCCGATCTATCCTAGTATGCGTCATGCCGTTGTACTTCGATGATCTGACGCTCGGCCAGCGCTTCACGACCGGCAGCGTCACGATGAGCGCCGAGGCCATCCGTGCATTCGCGACGCAGTTCGACCCCCAGCCCTTTCATCTGGACGAGCAGGCGGGGCGCGAGTCGCTCTTCGGTGGACTGGTCGCCAGCGGCTGGCATACCGCCGCGCTCACCATGCGCATGCTGGTGGACGGCGGTCTGCCCCTGGCCGGCGGGACCATCGGCCTGGGCGTACAGATCGAGTGGCGCATGCCGGTTCGCCCCGGCGATGTGTTGCACGTGGAGGGAGAGGTCATCGAGCTGATTCCCTCGCGCACGCGCCCGAGCCGGGGACGGCTCGTTACGCGCAACGCCACCCTCAATGATCGCGGCAACGTGGTGCAACTGGCCGTCACGCGCATGCTGGTGCCGCGTCGGCCATGACGGGCTCGTCCACGGAGCTGTTACAGCGCGCGGCCACGAAGATGGATTCGAATCCGGATCCGGCTACCAATTCGGATGTGGCCGCCCGTCTGCTGCGCGATGTGTTCGGATACGGCGAGTTCCGCGGCCAGCAGCGCGCGATCGTCGAGTGGCTCATCGACGGCAACGACGCCCTGGTGCTGATGCCCACCGGCGGCGGCAAGTCGCTGTGCTATCAGATCCCGGCGCTGGCGCGGCAGGGCATGGCTGTGGTCGTCTCTCCTCTGATCGCCCTGATGCAGGATCAGGTGGCTGCCCTGCGCGAGGCCGGCGTGCGCGCCGCAAGCCTCAATTCCGCGATGGGATGGGCCGCCCAGCAGGCGGTGGAGCGCCAGGCCCGGGCCGGAGAGCTCGAGCTGCTGTACGTGGCGCCCGAGCGGCTGCTGAGCGAGCGCTGCCTCGCCTTGCTCGATGCGGTTGCCCTGGCGCTGTTCGCCATCGATGAGGCGCACTGTGTGTCGCAGTGGGGCCACGACTTTCGTCCAGAGTACATCCAGCTTGCGGTGCTGGCCGAGCGCTATCCGGGAGTGCCGCGTGTCGCGCTGACCGCCACGGCGGATGAGAGCACCCGGCTCGAGATCCTCGAGCGCCTGCAGCTTCCGGCCGCACGCAGTTTCGTCGCGAGCTTCGATCGGCCCAATATCCGCTATCGCATCGGCGAGAAGGACAATCCGCGCCGCCAGCTGCTGCAGTTTCTGCAGAGCGAGCATGCCGGTGAGTCGGGCATCGTCTACTGCCTCGCGCGCGCAACCTGCGAGCAGGTCGCCGAATTTCTGCGTGCTCAGGGTATCGACGCGCTCGCATACCACGCCGGACTCGAGCATCGCGTGCGCGAGACGCATCAGGAGCGCTTCCTGCGTCAGGACGGGCTGGTCATGGTGGCCACCATTGCCTTCGGCATGGGTATCGACAAACCGGATGTGCGCTTCGTGGCACACGTGGACCTGCCTCGCAGCATCGAGAGCTACTATCAGGAGACCGGCCGGGCGGGACGTGACGGTCTGCCCGCCGAGGCCTGGATGGTCTATGGGCTCGCCGACGTGGTCCAGCAGCGCCGTCTGATCGAGCAGTCCGAAGCCGATGAGCAATACAAGCGCGTCGCGATGCGCAAGCTCGACGGCATCCTGGGACTGTGCGAGTCGGTCCAGTGTCGGCGCATGACATTGCTGCAATACTTCGGCGAGGCGGCCGGCCCGTGCGGCAACTGCGACAACTGCCTGACACCGCCGCAGATCTGGGATGGCACCGAGGCAGCGCGCAAGCTGATGTCCTGCATCTATCGCTGCGAGCAGGGCAGTGGCTTCGGCTTTGGCGCGCAGCACGTCATCGATGTGCTGCGCGGGGAGCAGAATGCCAAGGTCGAGCAGTTCGGCCACCGGCGGCTGAGCACCTTTGGCATCGGTGCGGATCTGGACGCCGCCCAGTGGCGCTCGGTGCTGCGACAGCTGGTGATGCTCGGGCTGGTGCGCGTCGATCACGAGCACTTCAATGTGCTGCAGCTGACGGCCGATAGCCGCGAAGTGCTTGCCGGCCGCCGCACACTGGCGCTGCGCCGTGCGAGCCCACCGGCACGCCGCTCGCGCAGGAGCGCGTCCAGTCGCAGGACGGCGCCCGGCACAGGGACTATCGGTGCCGCCACGCCGGAAAGTTTGCGCGCCAGCGACGGCGCTCTCTACGACGCGCTGCGCGCCTGGCGGCTAGGCGTCGCGCGCGAGCATGGCGTGCCGGCGTACACCGTTTTCCACGACAGCA
>DATBPG010000220.1:0-2796 GCA_036561485.1 Steroidobacteraceae bacterium
TGGGCACCGTGGCGATATCGGCGTCCGGATTGCGTGCGTCGATGCCGATGGCGGTGCACTGATAGACTTTCGAGCCGTTGCGCACGGTGTGGGAAATGAACGCCGGCAACAGCGCCGCCGGGATGTTGTCGACGCAGTAGAAATCCAGATCTTCGAGCACGTGCAGCGCCACGCTCTTGCCGGACCCCGACAGCCCGCTGAGGAAGATCAGCCGCACGCGAGCTCCCCGCGGCACCGCCCGGCGCGGCCGGCGCGGCCGGCGTGCAGAGCGCCGGCGCTGGTCCGCACGGCGCTAGAGCCGCGCGCTCTTTTGCGCTTGCTCGGCATGGTGATCGGTCACTTTTTCCTTATGCTTGCGTACCCGGCGCTCGAGGCGGTCGGCCAGCGCATCGATTGCCGCATACATATCGCCGTCGGTGGCCACTGCATGGATGATCTCGCCGCTGACGTGCAGCGTGGCCTCCGCCTTGTGCTGCAGCTTGTCCACGGTGAGTACGAAATGCGTATCGATCACCTGCTCGAAGTGACGCACGATGCGCGCCAGTCTGCGCTCGATGTAGCTGCGCAGCGCAGCGGTGATCTCGATGTGATGACCCGTGATGCTCAGTTGCATAGCTTGCTCTCCTGGGATGTGATTCCCGACGGACTCATCGGTTGATACGCTTGCGCTCGTTGGATGGGGCGACGCCCATGGTCTCGCGGTACTTGGCCACGGTTCGTCGCGCCACCGGTATACCCTCACCCGACAGAATCTCGGCGATGCGGCTGTCGCTGAGCGGCAGGGCCGGATCCTCCTCGCGGATCAGTTTCCGGATCTTGGCGCGGATCGCGGTCGAGGAGGTGCCCGAGCCGTCGCCGCTCTCGACCTGGCTGGAGAAGAAGTAGCGTAGCTCGAACACGCCGCGCGGGGTGTGCATGTATTTGCCCGAAGTCACGCGCGACACGGTCGATTCGTGCATGCTGATGGCCTCGGCGATGTCGCGCAGGATCATCGGCCGCATGTATTCCTCGCCACGATCCAAAAACTCGGCCTGCCGTTCGACGATCGAGCGGGCCACCTTGGTCAGCGTGTCATTGCGGATCTCCAGGCTCTTGAGCAGCCAGCGCGCTTCCTGCAGCTGCGCGCGCATGCTGGCGTGGCTGCTGCTGCGGCCGACCAGGCTGGCGTAGGAATGATTCAGGCGCACGCGCGGCAGCGTGGCGGCATTGATCTCCACCGACCAGCCGCGCGGGGTACGGCGCACGAACACATCCGGTATCACATATTCAGCGGCGCTGCCGCTGATGACCGATCCGGGCCGTGGATTGCAGCTGCGTACCAGCGCCACGGCGGTTTCCAGCTCGGAATCGGAGGTCTTCAGCTCGCGGCGCAGGGCGGTGAGCTCATGCTCCGCCAGCAATTCCAGGTGGTTCGCCGCTATCGCCCTGGCGAGCAGGAGCCCCGGAGTGGCAGGCTCGAGCTGCTCGAGCTGCAGCAGCAGGCACTCGCTGACCGTGCGCGCGCCGCTACCGGCCGGATCGAGCAGCTGCACGATAGCGAGTACGCGCTCGACTTCCTCGATGGCGGGATCGAGCTCGGGCTTGAGGCTCGCGCCGATGACGTCCAGCGGCTCGCTGAGATAGCCGTCATCGTTGATCGAATCGATCACGGCGCGCCCGATCGCCAGCTCCCGCGGCGCGAGCCGTGCCAGCTCCAGCTGCCACAGCAGGTGGTCGCGCAACGATTGTCCGCTCGAGTCTGCGTACTCCTGCTGCCGATCGTCGTCGCCGCCGCTCCAGGGATTCTCGGACGCTCCCACCGGCTGGTCAGCCCAGCCCTCGTCAACCACCTCCACCGGCGGTTCCTCGCTGGGCGCGGCGGTCTCCGGCGTGCTCTCGGTGCCCGGCAGCGCATCGTACGCGGTGGTTTCCGCCTCTTCGTCCTGCTCGAGCATCACGTTGGTCTCGAGCAGCTCGCGGATGTGCGCCTGCAGTTCGATGGTCGGCAATTGCAGCAGCCGGATGGCCTGCTGCAGCTGCGGCGTCATCGTCAGCTGCTGCCCAAGCTTCAGCTGCAGCGACGGCTTAAGCATGAAACGTGCCTACGCCGGGGAGAGCGGGCCCGAAGTAATCGCTAACTGACTGAAAAGCCTCGACTATCAGGGTTGCCCCATCCGTTACAGGCGGAACGACTGACCCAAGTACACCTCACGGACTTGGGGGTTGGCAAGGACCTGCTCGGCGGAACCGGACGCGATCACTATGCCGCGGTCCACGATGTAGGCGCGCCCGCACACACCGAGAGTTTCACGCACATTGTGATCGGTGATCAGTACGCCGATCCCGCGGCCCGCCAACTCGCGGATGATGCGTTGAATGTCGAGCACCGACAGCGGGTCGACTCCCGCAAACGGCTCGTCGAGCAGCATGAAGCGCGGCTCGGCGGCTAATGCCCGCGCGATCTCGACTCGGCGGCGCTCGCCGCCGGACAGCGCCAGGCCGCGCGTGTTGCGCACGTGCCCGATACGCAGCTCCTCGAGCAGCTCTTCGAGGCGTTGTTCGCGCCCTGCGCGGTCCAACTCGGCGCGCAGCTCCAGGATGGCGAGGATGTTGTCTGCCACCGAGAGTTTGCGGAACACCGAGGCTTCCTGCGGCAGATAGCCGATACCCAGGCGCGCGCGTTGATCGATGCTGAGCGAGGTCAGATCGCGCTCGTCGAGCAGGATCGAACCCCCGTCGGCCGCGATCAGCCCGACGATCATGTAGAACGCCGTGGTCTTGCCGGCACCGTTGGGCCCCAGCAGCCCAACGACTTCG
>DATBPG010000221.1:0-16664 GCA_036561485.1 Steroidobacteraceae bacterium
TCGCTGGCGTACTGCGTCTGCCCAGCAGTAGTCCCCCCGCGCCTCAGTGCAGTGCGAGGTATGATTCAGCGCCGCCTGCACTTGGGCGCTGAGGCCGGACCGGGTTCGCTGCAATGTTGCGAACGCTTGCGCTTGCTGCCGTGCTCGTTCTGCTGCCTGCTCTGGCGGCCGGCGCGGCCGATGGCCCCCCAGCTCGAACAGTTGATCTATCCGCTGGCGTGCAGGCCTATCGGCGCTCTCACGAGCGCTCGATCCTGCAGCAGCTCGATACACTCGGCCGGCTGCGCAGCGTCGCCGCGGACCCTGCCGGTCTGGCTGCTACCGCGCAGACGCTGCTTGGCTGGCTCACGCAGCGCGGTTTCCAGGCGCGTCTGATCGACACCGGCACGCAGGCGCCGCCGCTGGTGTATGGGGAGTGGTTGCGGCCGGGTGCGCGCAGGACCGTGATCTTCTACGCGCACTACGACGGCCAACCGGTGGTCCCGTCCCAATGGCATTCGGATCCGTTCGTGCCGCAGATGCGCAGCGCTGCACTGAGCGCAGGCGGGCGCGAGCTCGACTGGCACACGGCAAGCCCGCCCTTCAACCCCGAATGGCGCCTGTTCGGGCGCGCGGTGGCGGACGACAAGGCATCGATCATTGCGTTTCTGGCGGCATTCGATGCCCTGCGCAGCCTGGGACGGGCGCCCGCCGTGAATCTGAAAGTGCTGTGGGAAGGCGAGGAGGAGGCGGGCTCGGCGCATCTGCAGTCGGCACTGCAGGCCAATCGCCGGCTGCTCGCTGCCGATCTGCTGCTCATTGGCGATGCGCCGGTGCATCAGTCGCGCCGGCCCATGCTGTACTTCGGTGCGCGCGGTACGCTCGGCCTGACGCTGACGATTTATGGCCCGCTGACGCCGCTGCACGATGGGCACTACGGCAATTGGGCGCCCAATCCCGCCGTCATGGCCGCAACCCTGCTCGCCAGCATGCGCGATGAGCAGGGGCGCATTCTGATTCCGGGGTTTTCCGATCAGGTCCGAGCTCTGACGCCGGCCGAGCGCCAGGCGCTCGCGGCGCTGCCGGTGGTCGATCCGATGCTGCAGCGGCAGTTTGCATTCGGCCGTACCGAGGCGCAGGACGGGTTGGCGGCGAGCCTCATGCGCCCAGCGCTGAACGTGCGCGGTCTCAAGGCCGGCAGTGTCGGCGCCGCGGCCGCCAATGCCATCCCCGCCACGGCGATGATTTCGCTGGACTTCCGGCTTGTGCCGGACCAGACCCCCGAGCAGGTACGCGCCAGCGTGGAGCGCTTTCTCATCGCCCGCGGCTGGACCCTCGTGACGCAGGAACCGGATGCCGCCACCCGCATCGCCCATGCGCGGGTGGTGCGTGTGCAATGGGAACCCGGCTATCCGGCCTATCGTGTGGACATCGGCAGTCCGCGCATGCGCGCCGTGCAGGCCGCTGCGCGCCGCGCCGGCGCAGGTCCCCTCGTGCTCATGCCCATGATGGGCGCGAGCGTGCCGATGTTTCTGTTTGCGCAGACGCTGGATGTGCCGGTCGTGGGCCTGCCGATCGTCAATCACGACGACAGCCAGCACGCACCCGATGAGAACCTGCGGCTGCAGAACCTCTGGGACGGCATTCAGACCTACGCCGCCGTGATGGGCACGTTGAACTGGTGAAGGCCTCGGCGCCGCTCGCCGCTGGAGCGCGCGAGCAGCCGTGTATGATCGGCGCAGGTTAAAGAGCGCTGCCGCGCGGGTGCACCCTGCCGCTCGAGCAGCCCACGAGGGGGGATCGTCATGCAGAAGCACACCCGGTGCGCGCCGCGCACGCGTTCGCATCGCGCCACGCCGCGCGGCGCACTCATTACGACCCTCACTGCCACGCTGGTGCTGACGCTCGGCATCAGCGCCGCCGCTGCGCAGGCGCAGACGGCCCCCGATGCACGGTCTCTGGTGGCGCAGGCGGCGCGCGCCCTGGGCGGGGAGCGCGCCGTGCAGCAGGTGCAGACGCTGCAGCTCTATGGCTTCGGTGAGAACAACGCGCAGGATGGCGGCGGCAACATCAGCGCCGAGCTGCATGCGCCGCAGAAGCGCACCGCGCTCGATGGCATCGTGCGCAGCATCGATTACGCGCACGAGCGCATGCATCTGCAGCAGCATCAGGTGCAGCTGTTCGAGTTTGCGCTGGCCAATCTCATGGCCGCCGGCAACGCGGTGGATCAGGGGCTCGACGGCGACGTGGCCTTCAACGTCGGCGGCGGCTTCGAAGCTGCGGCCGGTCCGCCGCGCACGCTGCGCGCTGGCGAGCCGGTGGTGCGCGCGCGCCGCATCGAGATGCTCGACAATCCCTTGTCGATCGTGCGCGCGGGGCTCGACGGTGCAAAACTCGGCAACGTTCGCCGCAGCGGCCGGGACTGGCTGCTGGACATGCGCACTGCGCACGGCGATGAGGTCACGGTGGCCTTCGCCGCCGATACGCATCTGCCGCGCTTTCTGCGCTGGGTCGCCCCGCATCCGGTGTACGGCGATCTGACCAGCACCACCTGGTTCACCGGCTATGAGCCGATCGGCAACGGCCTGGTGCTGCCGTTCGGCTACCAGACGGTCTATGACTACCACGACGTCGTCGAGAGCGAGGTCTACGTCGACAAATATGTCGTCGATGGCCTCTCGGATGCGCAGCGCGCGGCACTGGCGGCGCCCGCGGCGGTGCGCGCACAGGCACCGGCAGCGCGCGCCATCTCGATCGATGCGACGCAGGTCGCCCCGCACGTCTGGTATCTGCACTCCAGCGCCAATGGCAGCTCGACCGTGTTCGATTTCACCGACCATGTGACGGTGTTCGAAGCCTATGGCAGCGAGCAGAATTTCGAGGCGATTCTCGCCAAGGTCCACCAGGTGCTGCCGGGCAAGCCGGTGACGCAGCTGATCATGTCGCACCATCATCTGGACCACACCGGTGGGCTGCGGGCGGCGGTGGGCGAGGGACTGACCGTCATCACCAACCGCGGTGCCAACGTGGCCTTCGTACGCGAGGTCACCTCGCGTGCGGCGCATCTGGCGCCGGACGTGCTCCAGCGCAGCGGACGTGTCGGCAAGGTGCAGATCATTCCGGTGGATGATCGGCTGGTGCTGAAGGATGCCAATCTCGAGGTCGATGTGCTGCGCGTGATCAACAACAATCATATGGCCGACGCGCTGGTTGCCTATGTGCCCGCGGCACACTCGGTGTCCGAGGGCGACCTCATGGACGACACCGGCTGGGACGCCTCGTGGTGGGCCAACAGCTATCCGGACACGGTGCGTTATTGGCACCTGCAGGTGCAGCAGGATCTGCCGGTGCACGGCCACCAGCACACCTATGACGAGATGATGCAGCTGGCGAAGAAGCAGACCGCGGGCTCCGAGGCGCTGTGCGCACGCGCACAGGGCGCGGGCTTTTCGCTGCCGGGCTGCCCGGTCGCCAATACGATGGAACGCTATTGAGCCGGTTCGACGGGGATATCCGCGCGCAGTGAGGCGAGCACCGCGGCAGTGTCAGGCCGCACGCCGTGCCAGCGCTCGAAGGCCTCCGCGGCCTGCTCGACCAGCATGCCGAGCCCATCGTAGGCCGCCGCGGCGCCCGCGCGGCGCGCCCAGGTAACGAAGGCCGTCGCGCGCAGCGCATAGGCAAGGTCGTAGCACACCGTGCCGGCATGCAGCAGCGCGGCTGAGAGTGGGGGCAGCTCATCGGACAGACTCGCCGCGGTGGCGTTCAGGATCAGATCGAAAGGGCCTGGGCCGATGGCACCGACGGCACCGACGGCTCCGACGGCTCCGACGGAGCCGGTCGCGCCGGCCGTCGCGAGCGCCGAGAGCGCGCACCAGCGCACCTGCGGCCCGAATTGCCCGGCCAGTGCCGCCGCCCGCGCCGGATCGCGATTGGCGATCACGAGCTCGCGCGGCGCGAGCGCCAGTAACGGGGCCAGTACGCCGCGCGCGGCGCCGCCCGCGCCCAGCAGCAGCACGCGCTGTGCAGCCAGCGACACGCCGAGATTGTGCTGCAGATCGCGCACCAGCCCGAGGCCATCGGTGTTGTCGCCGACCAGGCCGCCATCGGGATCTCTCCAGAGCGTATTGGCCGCCCCTGCGTCGCGCGCAGCGTCGCTGCAGCGATCCAGCAGGGCCATGACGGCCTGCTTGTGGGGCAGCGTGACATTCAGGCCGCGGCCTCTGCCCGTAAAGAAGCCGCGCACCATCGCGGGCAGTTCCTGCGGGGACACGTCGATCGCCTCGTAGAGCAGTGACCGGCCGCTCTGCGCTGCAAACAGCGAGTGGATGCGCGGGGAGAGACTGTGCGAGATCGGGTGCCCGATCACCGCATAGCGCTCAGGCGCCGGCATGCCCGGCCTCGCGCTCGCTGACCAGTACGCGCACCGCCTCGCCGCCAGACGGCGCGGGCGCGGGCCGTGCGCTTTCGAGCAGCGCGCGCAGCTGTGCCTGCCAGATGCGCGCGGCCGCATCGAACTGGTAGGGCGGATTGATCAGCAGCAGACCCGATCCGTTCAGTGCCACGCGCGTATCGCGCGGGTAGAGCCACAGCTCCAGCGCCGTGGCGGGGGCCGCGAGGCGTGCTTTCGCGCGCGCCTGCCAGGTGGCGAGCCAGTGCTCGTCCTTGAGCGGATACCACAGCGCCACGACCGCATTGGCCAGTCGCGCCTGAATCGCCTCGAGCGCTTCGAGCGCCTGATCGATCTCGAGGGCCGGCTGCTCGTAGGGTGGATCGATGAGAATCAGCGCCCGACGCTCGGGCGGCGGCAGGCTCGCGCTCAGCGCCCGATAGCCGTCGGTGCACTGGATGCGCAGGCGCGGCGTGCTGCCCGCGGCGCGCTCGAGCGCGCGGCATTCGGCGGGCAGCAGCTCGCACACGAGCGCGCGATCCTGCGGGCGCAGCGCCGCGGCGGCCAGCAGCGGGGAGCCCGGGTAGGCCTGCGCCTGGGCGCTCTCGCGGCGCCAGGCCAGGACCGCCGCGCGATAAGCCGTCAGTTCAGGGGCCGTCAGTGTCTCGGCGGCCAGCACCGCCATGACGCCCTGGCGCGCTTCATCGGAGAGCTCGTAGGCCCCGGCGCCCGCGTGCGTCTCCAGGTACAGCAGGCCGCGCTCCTTGTGCTGCAGGGCATGCAGCAGCGCAAGTACGGCGACGTGCTTGTGCACGTCGGCGAAATTTCCGGCGTGGTAACGGTGGCGGTACTTCAAGCCCCGGCGGTCTTCTTGCCCGCCGCCGCTCTGGAGCGGCCGCGTGTGACGGCCTTGGTTTTGGCCGCCGCAGCGCGCTTGGCGGCAGCGCCCGCCGCCGCTGTGCCGAGCGTATGCGGATGCGTCGCTACCTTGCGCACCGGCGCATGGGCAACCGGGCTTTTGTCAGCGGGCGCCCGTGTGCCGGTGCCGGCGCGCCCAGCCTTCGCGCTGCGGGCCTTTTTGCTGCTGCTGTCCGCCGCAGCGAGATCGTGACCATTGCTGTTACCGCCGCGGCCATTGCCGCGCGTGGACGCCTCGGCAGCCTTGCCCTTGCGGGCCTTTGTGGAGCTCGCGCCGGAGCTCGCGCCGACACGTTTGGAGCCTGCGGCCGCGGGGGAGGCGGCAGCGCTTTTGCCGGCGGCGCGCCGGCCGAAGCGGCCGCGCATGGGCCGTGCGGCGGCAGCAGCGAGCAGGGAGCGGCACTCCTCGAGTGTCAGGGAGCGCGGATCGCGGTCCTTGGGAACGCGCGCGTTCTTCTCACCATCGCTGATATACGGGCCATAGCGGCCGTTGAGCACCTGCACGCCGTCGAACTGCTGAATGAGCCGGTTGGCGTCGGCTTCCTGTTTTGCACGGATGCACTCGAGCGCGCGCTCGTGGCTGACGGTGTAGGGGTCGTCATCCTTCAGCGAGACGTACTTGTCGCCGTATTTGATATAGGGGCCGAAGCGGCCGACATTGGTGATGATGGGCTCGCCGGCAGAGGTGGTGCCGAGCGTGCGCGGCAGCTTGAAGAGCTCGAGCGCCTCGGCGAGCTCGATCTTGTCCATCTTCTGCCCGGGACGCAGGCCCGCGAAGCGCGGCTTCTCCTCATCATCCTTGGTGCCGATCTGCACGAATGGACCGAAGCGGCCCATGCGCACGGTGACCGGCTTGCCACTCACCGGATCGCGCCCGAGCTCGCGCGCCTGCGCAACCTGCTCGCGCGTCACGTGCTTTTCGGTGTAGTCGACCTGGCGGATGAAGGGCTTCCAGAAGCGCGTCAGCGGCCGCGTCCATTCCTCCTCACCGCGCGACACCGCATCGAGCTCGTCCTCCATCTCGGCCGTGAAGTTGTACTCGACGTACTCATTGAAGTGCTCGGTGAGAAAGCCATTGACGATCTTGCCGATGTCGGTGGCCGTGAAGCGGCGGTTGTCGATCTCCACGTACTCGCGGTCGCGCAGCGTGGAGATGATGCTGGCGTAGGTGGAGGGACGGCCGATGCCGTACTCCTCGAGCGTCTTGACCAGTGACGCCTCGGTGTAGCGCGGTGGCGGCTCGGTGAAGTGTTGCTGCGGCTCTACGGCCAGCAGCTTCACGCGATCGCCTGCCTGCATCGCCGGCAGCACCTGATCGCCGTCCTCATCGACCTTCGCATCGTCGCGACCTTCCTGGTAGACGGCGATGTAGCCGGGTTTGATCAGCGTCGAGCCGGTGGCGCGCAGCAGGTGGCGCTCGGGGCCATCGGGACCGGCGAGCATGTCCACCGCGACCGTGTCGAACAGCGCTTGCGCCATCTGGCAGGCGACCGCGCGCTTCCAGATGAGCGCATAGAGCCGGAACAGATCCGGCTCGAGCCTGCCCTCGATGTCCGCCGGCACGATGGCCGCCGATGTCGGGCGTACCGCTTCGTGCGCTTCCTGGGCGTTCTTCGATTTGGTGCGATAGACGCGCACTTCCTCGGCCACCGCCTCGGCGCCATAGAGGCGCCCAATGACCTCGCGGATCTCCTGCACGGCCTCGGCGGCCAGCGACACCGAATCGGTACGCATGTAGGTGATCAGACCGACGCTGCCTTCGCCGATGTCCACTCCCTCATAGAGCTGCTGTGCGAGCCGCATGGTGCGCTGGGCGGAGAATCCCAGCTTGCGCGAGGCTTCCTGCTGCAGCGTCGAGGTCGTGAAGGGCGGGGCGGGATTGCGCCGGCGCTCCTTGCGCTCCACCTGCAGCACGGCGAGCTCGCCGCGCGCAGCGCCGGTGAGCGTACCCTCGGCCTCGCGCGCGAGCGCCTCATTGGGGAAACTGAACTGCTCGACCTTGCGGCCGCGATATTCGTTGAGCTTGAGTGGAAAGCTCTTGCCGGAATGGCCGCCCTGGGCATCGATGGTCCAGTATTCCTGCGGCACGAAGGCGGCGATCTGCGCCTCGCGCTCGCAGATCAGACGCAGCGCGGGACTCTGCACGCGTCCGGCCGAGAGGCCACGGCGCACCTTCTTCCACAACAGCGGCGAGAGATTGAAGCCCACGAGGTAATCGAGCGCACGGCGCGCCTGCTGCGCGTTGACCAGATCGATGGAGAGGTCGCGCGGCGAGGCGACCGCCTGCCGGATGGCGTTGCGCGTGATCTCATGAAACACCACGCGGTGCACGTCCTTGTCGGAGAGCTCGCCGCGCTCGCGCAGGATCTCGTGCAGATGCCAGGCGATGGCCTCGCCCTCGCGGTCCGGGTCGGTGGCGAGGTACAGCGCCTTCGCCCGGCGCAGCGCGCGCGAGATGACCTCGACGTGCCGCACGTTGCGTTCGATGAGCTGATAGCGCATCGCGAAGCCGTGATCCGGATCGACCGCGCCTTCTTTCGGAATGAGGTCGCGTACGTGGCCATAGGAGGCCAGCACCTCGAAGTCCTTGCCGAGATACTTCTTGATCGTGCGCGCCTTGGCAGGCGACTCGACGATGACCAGATTGTCAGCCATGAGGCTCTTGGTGACCTGTGCCAGAGACGAAAAACCGCGGACTAGCCGCGGATGAGATAACCGAGCGTGGCAGGCACCCGCTCAATGCGGCTCGTGCGCGCTGGCATCGAACACCAGATCTTCCATCCATTCATAGGCGACTTCCTGGCCCGGTTGGCTAGATAAGACCATCAGTACGACCCATCTGACGTGATCCAGATCCAGATCGTCACTTTCCAGCGCCATGAGCCGATCGATGACCAGCTCGCGCTGCGCTGCGCTGAGAATGCCGCGCTGTTCGAGCGAGGCCAGCAGTCCGCGGCACTCGGCATCCAGCCGCAGCAGCTCCTCCTGAGAGTAGACGCGGAAGCAGTCCGCCGAAGAGGGGGCCGCGTGCACGCGCTGTTCGGTCAGATCCACGAGCCAGTCGAGCGCACGCTCGACATTGGCCTGACCGAATCCGGCGCTGGTGAGGTCTGAAGCGAGCGTGGAGCGCTCCGACGGGGGCAGCTCATCGAGGATGTAGCGGTCGAAGACGTAGATCAGAATGTCGAAAACGCTGCTGTTCATCATCCAGTCGCTCGCACTCACGGCGCGTCGGCGGGTGGTGCCTTACACGACCGCGTGGTTCGCTAAAGGCGCATGTAGCGGCCATCGGACTGCAGCTCCACATGACCCTCGAGCTCCAGAAAGAGGAGCATCGAGGCGACGGAGGGGCTCGGTAGACCGCTGCGCTCGACCAGCAAATCGACGCCGGCCGGCTCATGGCCGAGGGCATCTAACAGGATTTTGTAATCATTGTCCAACGGCGAAGCGCTGGCGGCAGGGACCGAAGGGTCCAGGGTGCTGCCATTAAGCTGCTGTTCCGATGGCGAAATTTCATGGGCAAGGTACAGCTCCTGCAGGACCTGCTCGGGGCTCTCGACGAGCCGGGCGCCGCTTCTGATCAGGGCGTGGCAGCCGCGCGCCATGGGATTGCCGATCGAGCCGGGCACAGCAAAGACCTCCCGGCCCTGCTCGGCCGCGAGCCGCGCGGTGATCAGCGAGCCGCTGTGCCGCGCCGCTTCCACGACGAGCACCGCACGCGAGAGCGCGCTGATGAGCCGATTGCGCCGCGGGAAGTTGCCCCGGCGCGGCGGCGTGCCGGGCGCAAACTCGCTGACCAGCGCGCCGTTGAGGGCGATGCGGGCGGCCAGCGTGGCGTGCTCGGGCGGATAGATCACATCCAGTCCGGCACCGAGCACCGCGATGCTGCGCCCGCCGGCCGAGAGTGCTCCTTCATGACTCGCTGCATCGATCCCCAGCGCCAGGCCGCTGGTGATGACCAGACCCGCCTGCGCCAGCTGTGCGGCAAAGGAGCGCGCGGTGCGTGCCCCACTGCCGGTCGGGCGGCGCGTGCCCACCATGGCGAGCTGCGTGGCCGCCAGACACTGCCCATCCCCGCGCAGGTACAGCAGCGCGGGCGCATCGGGGATCTGGTCGAGCTGCGCTGGGTAGCGCGCATCGAGCGCGTGCAGCAGGGTGATGCCGCTGGCCATCGCCCAGGCGCGGTCCGAGGCCAGCAGGGCCGTGTCGGGCAGCGCCAGGGCGGCCACGGCGGCTTCCGGCAGCTGCAGCGAGCGCAGGCGGCGCGGTGGCAGACCCACAAGCGCGGTCAGCCCCCCGGTCGAGGACAGCCGCTGCAGCGCGCTTCTGAGCCGTGCCGCCGTCAATCCCGGGGCGCGGCCCACGGCGAGCGCGCAGTCGAGCTCATCCATGAACCGAGCATGCGGCCGGGACGCAGGCGCCGTCGCGCCGCGTAATTGGCGTGATCGGCGCGATCAGCGAGAGGCGCGATCAGCGAGAGGCGCGATCAGCGACCGGGCCGATCACGTGATCGGCCCGGTCACTCGATCAGGGAGAGCGCACGCGGTCGCCGACTTCCAAGGGCACGACGTCCGCGAGGATCAGCGCATAGCTCATGTGCGGGAAGGTGCGGAACACCAGCAGCGTGCCGGCCGGGTCGGTCGGCATCGCGACCTGCACATGATGATGCGGGCAGGCACTGTTGCCGTCGATGCTCGCGCAGGTATCGGGCACGACCTCGGCCTGCTGATCCACCGCGAGCACGCTGCCGCGGTCGAGACCATCGTCACTGCCGCGGTTGAGCGCGACGACCTGGTACTGCCCGGCCACCCGCACATTGTCGATGACGTCGATGACGTGGCCATCGAGCGGACGCTGCGGGGAGTGGGGCACGAAGGCGGTTGTCGGCTCGTGCTCCTCGGGAATGAGCACATCACCCTGCAGAGTCTCGCGCGCCGAATTGGTGAGCACGGCCTCGGCAATGGTGCCGGGACGGGTGATCTGCGCCGAGCCGGTGTAGATGGCGACATAGCCCAGCTGCCGGCCGTTATCCGGGTCGCGCAGCGGCTCGTCGATGTGCATGACACTGAAGCGCGAGCCCGCCGGGGCGTCGGTCCTGCGCACGAACAGCTCGTGCCCGGTGCCGGCCACGTCGTGGCTCTGCGCCAGCGCCACGATGTAGGCGGAGGCCTGGATCTGCTCACGCGTCAGCACGCTCGGATGCGAGATGAATACCGAGATGACGGAATAGGGAATGGTTTCGATGGGCGCATCGAGCCGGGAGCTGCGCAGCAGCGGTTCCAGGCGCGCGGAGGCGAGGTCCGCCCCGGTGGCATTGACGGCGCGGGCCGTGGCGGCCTGCCCTGCCGGACCGCGCACCAGCTGCAGCTCGGTGCGGCCATCGCCGGCCAGCGCCAGGCGCACGCTGTCCCCCGGATAGATGCGGTGCGGATTGTGGATCTGCGGATTGACGTACCAGATCTCCGGCCAGACCCAGGGGCTCTTCAGGAACATGTTGGCGATGGCCCAGAGAGTATCGCCGCGCTTCACGACATAATTCTTCGGCGCCGTGGGCTTCAGCGAGCTGCCCGCGTCGGCGATCACGGTGGTGGTATCGGCGCCCAGGGTATCGGCCACAGGGGCTGCAACGGGGCCGCCAGTGGCCTGAGCGGGGCTTGCAGCCTCGGCGCTGCTCGCGCTGCTGTCGGGCAGCGCATCGGTCACGGTCTGCGGCTGGGGAGGCGCGGCCTCGGGTGTGCTTTGAGCGGCCACAGGGGCTGCGATGGCTGCTGACTGCACGCTGTGGTGCGAATGCAGCATTGCGCAGCCGCTCAGGGCCAGCAATCCGGACAATCCCGCGCAGGCCAGCGGGGCCTTGCCGATGCTGAACAATTCGGTCGACAACATCCAGCTACCTCTAGGGGATCGGGGGGCTTTGGGGCCGCGTCTGTTATAAACTTAAGGCCGGCGAACACCCACCGTGGCGTGTGCAGTTTGTGCACTGGGTCACGCCCTGCCGCCCGCTGGACGACGGCGAGGCGGCCGCCCGCACCCACGGTGCGGCGCTTGAAACTCAGCGCCTCTTTCCCCATGGAGATGCATCGATGGCCCGGCTGCCGATCCTCGAATTTCCCGATCCGCGCCTGCGTACGCGCGCCGCGGCCGTGCAGGCTTTCGACGCCGAGCTCGAGCAACTGGTGGCCGATATGCTCGAAACCATGTATGCCGCCCCCGGAGTAGGCCTGGCGGCGACCCAGGTCGATGTGCATCGCCAGGTCATCGTCATGGACGTCAGCGCCGAGAAGAACGAGCCGCAGGTCTACATCAATGCGCAGATTCTCGAGCGCGAGGGCGAGGAGCTCGGCGAGGAGGGTTGCCTGTCGGTGCCCGACACCTTCGAGCAGGTCAAGCGCGCCCCGCGCGTGCGCGCGCGGGCCCAGGACGTGCATGGCGAGAGCTTTGAGCGTGAGCTGACGGGACTGTCAGCCGTGTGCCTGCAGCACGAGCTGGATCATCTGGCCGGCAAGCTGTTCGTCGATTATCTGTCCGCACTCAAGCGCGACCGCATCCGCCGCAAGCTTGAGAAGGAGCGGCGTGACCGCGCCGCCGGCCGCGCCAAGCCCGCCGCGCCCCGCGCCGCGGCGCGCGCGATATGACCCATGCTGCGCGTCGCTTTTGCCGGTACGCCGCAGTTCGCGCTGCCGACGCTGCGCGCGCTGGCCGCCTCGTCGCACTCGCTGGTCGGGGTTCTCACCCAGCCTGATCGACCTGCCGGCCGCGGCCGGCGGCCCGCGCCCAGCCCCGTCAAACAACTCGCCCTCGAGCTCGGTGTGCCGCTCGATCAGCCCGAGCGCCTGGACACCCCTGCACAGCGCGAGGCACTGACCCGCTGGCGGGCGGATCTGCTGGTCGTCATCGCCTATGGGATGCTGCTGCCGCCCGAGGCGCTGGCGCTGCCGCGCCTGGGCTGTGTGAACCTGCACGCCTCGCTCCTGCCGCGCTGGCGCGGTGCAGCTCCCATCCAGCGCGCGATTCTGGCCGGAGACCCGGAAACCGGTGTGACGCTGATGCAGATGGACGCAGGACTGGACACCGGGCCGATGCTGGCCTGCGTGCGCGTGCCCATCGGTGCGCGCACGACGGCTGCCGAGCTCTCGCAGAGTCTGGCCGAGGCGGCGGCGCATGTGCTGCTCGACAATCTGGCCGCGCTCGAGGAAGGCCGTCTGGTGGCGCAGCCTCAGCCCGCGCAGGGCGCCACCTATGCACCCAAGCTCGACAAGCAGCACTCGGGCATCGACTGGGGTGCTGCCGCCGCGCAGATCGATCGGCAGGTACGAGCCTTCAACCCCTGGCCGATGGCGCAGACGCAGTGGGAGGGGCAGGCGCTGCGCATCTGGCGAGCGCAGATAGCCGATGCCGCGCGGCTGCAGACGGCGCTCGAGCAGCTGCCGGCCATCGCCACGGCCGTGCCGGGCACGGTGCTGGGGCTGCAGGGCTCGCAGCTGCTGGTGCAGTGTGGCGAAGGCGCGCTCGCCCTCGAGCAGGTGCAGCTGCCCGGCCGTCGCGTCATCAGCGCGCGCGAGTTTGCCGCGGCCAGCGATCCAGTCGGCGCGCGACTGGGGAGCTGAGGCGCATGGCAGCGGCGGCGGGGCCGGCAGCCCGCGTGCTGGCCGAGGCGGCGCGGGTCGTCGCGGCGGTGGCGGCGGGGCAGTCGGCCGATGCGGCGCTGGCGCGGCGGCCCTCAACCGCCGGCGCGCGCGCCGGCTCGGTACGCGCAGTGGCACTGGGCACGCTGCGCTGGTATGCGCGCCTGGCGCCCCTGAGCGGCTGGCTGCTCGAGGGGCGTGCGGTGTCGCCACCGATGCGCGCACTGCTGGCCGCGGCGCTGTTCCAGCTCGAGTACTCGCGCAATCCTCCCGAAGCGACCGTCTCCTCGGCAGTGGATGCGGTGCGCCTGGTGGGGCAGCCGCGCGGCGCCGGGCTGGTCAACGCGCTGCTGCGCCGCTTCCTGCGCGAGCGCCCCCAGTGGCACGCGCGGCTGGAGGCCGAGCCCGTCACGGCGCTGGCGCATCCGGCCTGGCTGCTGGCGGCCCTGCAGGCCGACTGGCCCGAGCACTGGCGCACGATCGTCGATGCGAACAATGCCCAGGCACCGATGGGCCTGCGGGTCGATCTGTCGCGCATTGCGCGGGATGCGCTTGCCGCGCAGCTCGCCGCGCGCGGGGCGATCGCCCGGTCCGTCGAAGGCGCACCCGCGGCGCTGCTGCTCGAGCGTCCGCTGGCGGTGGCCGACCTGCCCGGCTTTGCCGAGGGCCTGGTGTCCGTGCAGGATCCCGGCGCCCAGCTCGCCACGCGCCTGCTGCAGCCACGGGCCGGGCAGCGGGTGCTCGATGCCTGCGCCGCCCCCGGCGGCAAGACCGGCGCGCTGCTGGAGGCGGCGGACGGGCCGCTGTCGCTGACGGCCCTTGACGCGGATGCGGGGCGCCTCGCGCGCGTGCAGGAGAATCTGCAGCGTCTGCGCCGCCAGGCGCAGCTGGTTTGCGCGGATCTGGCGCTGCCCGGGGATTGGTGGGACGGCAGGCCCTTTGACCGCATCCTGCTCGATGCCCCCTGCTCGGCGGTGGGGGTCATCCGCCGTCATCCGGACATCAAGCTGTTGCGCCGCCCCGAAGACATCGCCTCGCTGGCGCAGCTGCAGGGCCGGCTGCTCGAGCGCTGCCTCGGGATGCTCGCCCCGGGCGGCCGGCTGCTGTATTCAACCTGTTCGGTGCTGCGCGCTGAGAATGATGCGGTGATCAGCGCGGCGCTGGCCGCGCACCCGCGCCTTGCGGCTCAGTCGCCGGCAGCGCTGTGCCGGGAGCTGGCGCTGCCGGCGAACGCCATCCCCTGTGTGCATGGCATACAACTTCTTCCCGGTGGTGCGGCACTCACGGATGGCTTCTATTATGCTTGCCTGACAGGGACTTGACGGAGGCTCTTGGATTGCAGAGTAGGCTGGCACGTTCGCCTCCTGTGCCTTAAACCAACATGGCTGCATCGCTGAACATGAGAAGCGTGCGCGCCGGTCGCCTCCGCGCCGGCCGGCTGCTCGCGTTGCTGCTGTGCCTGCTGGGGGCTCTGCTGCTGCCGTCCCTGCTGCCCTCGGACGCGGCGCATGCGCAGGGACCGCTGGACGGCAACTTCCAGATCGATGCCGCCTACATCGTGCTCGACCACGACGTGCTCGAACTCAATGCCCGGATCCGCTATCCCGACAACGGGCGCATCCGCACTGCCCTGCAGGACGGCATCACCCTCGCCTTCGACGTCGAAGTGGCCATCTCTCGTCCGCGACGCTTCTGGTTCAACGCCACGCTCCTCGACATCACGCTGCGCCGGGAGCTCACTTATCATGCGGTGACGGGCCGCTACGTGTTGCGCAATGAGGCGAGCGTGGAGCTCAAGAGCTATGCGACCCTCGATGAGGCGCTCGATCAGTTGGGACACATCGACGATCTGCCGATCCTGGTGCAATCGCAGCTCGGTCCGGGGCCCTGGCAGGTCGGCGTCCGTGCCGGTGTACGCCGTGGCCGCATGCCCGCGGCCCTGCGCGCACTGATGTTCTGGAGTGATGACTGGCATCGCCTGACCGGTTGGTACACATGGATGCTCACGCTCTGAAGCGCGCCGCGCTGCGGTTTCTGGCCGCGGTGGCGGTGTGCGCCGGCCTCGCCGCGCTCGCGCTGCTGGCCCTGAGCGTGGCCAACTCCGAAACCTTTTCGCGCTGGCAGCCCTGGATCCTGCTGTTCAGTGTCTGCGGCGTGCTCGCGCTCGGGGTGCTGCTGACGCGCAAGATCTGGCAGCTGTACCGCGACTTTCGCAACCACGTGCCGGGCTCGCGCCTGGCGATGCGTACGGTATGGATCTTCGGCTCGCTGGTGATCGCGCCGCTGGTGATCGTGTATCTGTTCTCGCTGGATTTCATCAACCGCGGCATCGATAGCTGGTTCCGGGTCGAGATCAAGCAGGGGCTCAATGACGCGGTCGGACTGTCGCGTGCGGCGCTCGACCTGCGCCTGCGCGAGCAGGCGCGACGTACCGAGAGCCTGGCGCGCGCGCTGCGTACCCTCTCCGGCCCTGCGCTGCTGACTCGGCTGGACGAGGAGAGACGCGCTGCCGAGGCGCAGGAGATCATCGTTTACGACGCCGATAATCGCGCCATAGCCATCAGCAGTCCGACCCCGGGACTGCACCCACCGGCGCCCCCGGCCCCCGAAGTGACGCTGCAGGTGTTCGGGGGGCGCAGCTACGTGAGCCTCGATCCGCTCGCCAACGGCCGCTACACCATCACCACGGCCGCTCCGATCGGCATGCGGCCCAATCGACCGCCCACCAGCTATGTGCTGATCAACTACGAGGTGCCCACCGAGCTGTCGGCGCTGGCCGAAGGCGTGCAGCGCACCGCCTCGCAGTATGGAGATCTCTCCGCGCTGCGCGAGCCGCTGAAGGTGAGCTTTCGGCTCACCTTGACGCTGGTGGTGCTGCTGACGCTGCTCGGCGCGGTCTATGGCGCGATCTTCTCGGCGCAGCGCCTGACGCGTCCGGTGCAGGATCTGATCGCCGGCACGCGCGCGGTGGGCAAGGGCGATTTCGGTACGCGTCTGCCGTTGCCCTCGCGCGATGAGATGGGCTTTCTGGTGCACTCGTTCAACGACATGACCAAGCGCCTGCGCCGTGCGAGCGAGGAGGCAGCGCGCAGCCGCGCGGCGGTGGAACGCGAGCGCGAGCGACTGTCGATCATCCTCTCGCGGCTGTCGACCGGCGTCATCGTCACCGACAGCGAGCTGAGGTTGCACGCCGCCAATGCCTCGGCCGGCACGATTCTGGGCGCCCCCCTGGTCGAGGCGGTAGGCAGCCATCTCGGCGCCGGCAATGCCGAGCCCGCTGGCGGGGCTGACGCGCGCCTGACCGCGTTCGTTGGCGCCCTGCGCCAGCGGCTCGCGGGTGCGCAGCTCGAATGGCGCGAGCAGCTCATATTGCCGAGTGACAGTGGCGATCGCGTGCTGCTGTGGGCGGGCACGCGGCTGCCCGATGAGGGCGAGCGCGCCATGATCGTCATCGTGTTCGATGACATCACGGCGCTGCTGGCGGCGCAGCGCGAGGCCGCCTGGGGCGAGGTCGCCCGGCGCCTGGCGCACGAGATCAAGAATCCGCTGACTCCCATCCAGCTCTCGGCCGAGCGGCTGCGGCGCAAGCTCCTGCCGGCCATGAATGCCGAGGACACCGTGGTGCTCGAGCGCGCCACGCACACCATCGTGCAGCAGGTGGATGCCATGAAGCAGATGGTCAATGCCTTCTCCGAGTACGCGCGCGCCCCGGACATGAAGCTGGCGCATTTCAACCTGAACCAGCTGGTCAGCGA
>DATBPG010000222.1:0-7443 GCA_036561485.1 Steroidobacteraceae bacterium
GCACGATGCGGCCATAGCCCCTGATGAGCCGCTCGTTGCGGCTCCCGAATACGCGGGTCAGCGCCTGTAACACCACGGGTCCCTTGGAATAAGCTGGAGTTGGATAAGAGCTCGACGGGTCTGGCCCGACGCTCGGCACGCCCCATGGGGCAGCTCATTCTACTGTAGACCGCGGGAGGTTGTAGTCGTTCGCGCCACGCGCAGCGCTCAGGCGTGCGGTGTGGTCAGTGGCAGACGGCGGGGCTTGGGGCTGCGGTGCGCGGCGATGCGCGGCGAGCGCGCCTCAGTGCTGCACGAAGCTCATCGGATTGACCTGCACGCCGCCCTTGAGCACTTCGAAGTGCACGTGCGGGCCGGTGGAGCGGCCGGTCGAACCGACTTCGGCGATCGGCTCCCCGCGCTGCACCTCATCGCCCACCTTCACCAGAACGACGCTGTTGTGTGCGTAGCGCGTCGAGTAGCCCTTGCCGTGCTCGATCTGCACCAGATTGCCGTAGCCCTCGCGCGGGCCCGCCCAGGTGACGACACCGGCGGCCACGGCGAGCACCTGGGTGCCCGCCGGAGCGGCGAAATCCATGCCCTTGTGCACGCCCTCCTCACCCGTGAAGGGATCCATGCGCTCACCGAATCCCGAGGAGATATAGCCATTCTGCACCGGGCGACCGCTCGGGCGGATTTCGGCGGACAGCTGCCGGCCGAGCATCACATTGGCCAGGGCGTTGAACTGCGCGCTGCGACGGTCGATGGTCTGGCTCAGATCATCGATCATGCCGGTGAGCGTGGACATGGCCGCGACGTGCGCCGAGCCACTGTCCTCCGGTCCGCCGACCGCCGGATCGTGGTCGAAGTCGAACTCACTGCTGCTGATCTTGGCCATCTGCGTGAGACGCTTGCCGAGCGCATTCAGGCGGATGATGTTGGCATCCAGCAGACCCAGGCGCATGGCCAGGGCATCGACCTTGTCCTGCATCTGGCTGCGCAGCTGCGCAATCTGCCCCTGCTCGGCACGAAAGGCGGCCGCAGGCCGCAGCAGCGCCAGGCGCGCCATGTTGTGCTCGCCGAACTGCTCCCCGACCGCGAAGACGCCAGCGACCAGGCTGATCCCCAGCAGCAGGACGGCGGCGAGAGTCAGCGGTTGGGCGAGATTGAGGTGTCGGGCCCGACCCTCGCGGCGCGAGAAGAAGATGACGTTCATACTGTCGCTCCAGCTCAGCCACACTGCCCGCTGTGCTCGTCCAAAATCCAGCGACCGGCACGCCGCGGTTACCTAAAACCGGCCACGTACCCCTCTGACTGACCCTGATCGCGCTCGCCCTGCCCGAACGCCTGGCATACGCTTGCCTGACGTATGCGTTTGGCTGCCTCGAAGGCGCCTTTGAATCGGTTGATCCGACTATGCACAAGAAGCCTGGCGCTGGCAAGAAGACTGGCGCACGAATTGACCTTTCGGGAGCACCCCGGCGCGCGCCGGAGCGGGCCACCCCGGGCGGTGCCAAGCTCGCGCGGCGGGCACGTCAGCTGCCACGTTCTGTCAATGAGCTGCTCGCCCGCGGGTCGAGGTTACGTCAAGTGGCGCAGGCCATGCCCGAGCAGCAGGCCTGGGGCGAGTGGCTGCGCGAGCGCCTGCCCGCGGAGCTGGCGCCCCATCTGCGCAGCGCCGTGCCCAAGGGCAGCACAGGGGCGCCGCGCGAGCTGGTGCTGCTGGCCGATTCGGGGGCGTGGTGTGTGCGGCTGCGCTATGCGCTCGAGCCACTGGAGGCCGAGATTCGCGCGCGCGACGACACCATCGCGCGCATCCGGGTGCGCGTGGGCCGCTGAGGGCGAGCCCGGCTGAGCGTCAGGAAGCGAGGGCCGTGGGCGCCGGCGAGTGGGCCGGCACAAATGAGATCGGCGCCTCCTCGGCATTCTCGAACACGACCTCTTCCCATGCGTCCGGATCGGCGAGCAGCGCTCGCAGCAGGCGGTTGTTCAGATCGTGACCGGATTTGTGTCCGGAGAACTCTCCCACCAGGCTGTGGCCGAGCAGATAGAGATCGCCGATCGCATCGAGGATCTTGTGCTTGACGAACTCATCCTCGTAGCGCAGGCCATCCTCGTTCATGACCCCGACATCGTCGAGCACGATGGCATTCTGCAGCGTGCCACCCAGCGCCAGGTTGTGGGCGCGCAGCGTCTCGAGATCGCGCATGAACCCGAAGGTACGCGCGCGGCTGATCTCCTTCAGAAACGAGGTCGTGGAGAAATTCATCGAGGCGCGCTGCAGCCGGCGCTTGAAGATCGGATGGTCGAACTCGATCTCGAAGTTGACGCGAAATCCCTCGTGCGGATCGAAGCGCGCCCACTTGTCGCCATCGCGCACCTCGACGCTCTTGCGCACGCGGATGAAGCGCTTGGGCGTCGCCTGCTCCTCGATGCCCGCCGATTGGAGCAGAAACACGAAAGGGCCGGCGCTGCCGTCCATGATCGGCACTTCCGCAGCAGTCAGCTCCACACAGACGTTGTCGATGCCCAGACCGGCGAACGCGGAGAGCAGATGCTCCACGGTGGAGATGCGCGTGCCGGCACCGACGAGGGTGGTGCCGAGCGTGGTCTCCCCGACGTTCTCGGCGCGCGCGGCGATGTCCACCGGCTGCGACAGATCCACGCGCCGGAAGAAGATGCCCCGGTCGGCCGCCGCCGGCCGCAGCGTCATCATGACTTTCTTGCCGGTGTGCAGCCCGACGCCCGTGGCGCGGATGGTGTTGCGCAGTGTTCTTTGACCCAGCATTAATGTCGTCCCATCCCTATTTGATTGTTACCACGCGCGCGTCAGACATCGGCGAACGCTAACGTACCATAGCGTTCCACCGCTGGCTTGGTGCATGTGCACAGGTCTTGCGCGGCCGGCCCCGCCGGCCGCGCTTTGCCCCGCGCCCCCAATTCAGCCCCGGTTCAGTCCGCCTGGCGACGCAGGAATGCCGGAATATCCAGCAGTTCCTCGGCGCTGACGTCCGAGCGCAGCCCATCCCCGACCGCGCGCTGACGCACCACGGTGGGCTTGTCCAGCACCGAGTAGTCGCTGGCGCTGAGCGGCGCGCGCGAGCGCACCGGCCGCAGCGTCGACTGCGGCTCCGCCAGCCGCCCGGCGCCGATCTCACGGCCGCCCGAGGTCCGCTCCAGGGCCATCTCGCGCACCAGCTCGCGGGCCCCGCCCACCCGTCCGTCCGCTTCGACCCGTGCGCGCTGCACGGCAGCGCCGCGGTTCAGGCCGGTGGCCACCACCGTGACGCGCAGCTGGTTGGTCATGTCCGGATCGATGACCGTGCCGACCACCACCGTGGCGTCCTCGGAGGCGTACTCCTTGACGATGCTGCCGACTTCCTCGAACTCACCGATCGAGAGGTCCAGCCCCGCCGTGACGTTGACCAGCACCCCGTGGGCGCCAGCGAGGTTGATGTCCTCGAGCAGCGGCGAGGACACGGCCGCCTCGGCCGCCTGCCGCGCACGGCCCTCGCCGCTGGCGGCGCCGGCCCCCATCATGGCCATGCCGGTCTCGCTCATGACCGTGCGCACGTCGGCAAAATCCACGTTGATGAGGCCCGGGCGCGTGATCAGCTCGGCGATGCCCTGCACCGCGCCCTGCAGCACCTGGTTGGCCGCCTTGAAGGCATCCAGCAGTGTGGTGGCCGGCCCGAGCACCGTGAGCAGCTTCTGGTTCGGAATCGTGATGAGCGAGTCCACGTTCTTGGTCAGCTCGGCGATGCCGTGATCGGCCACGTGCGAGCGCTTGCCGCCTTCCATGTTGAAGGGCTTGGTCACCACCGCGACCGTGAGGATCCCCAGCTCGCGCGCCACCTGCGCGACCACCGGCGCCGCTCCCGTGCCGGTGCCCCCACCCATGCCGGCCGTGATGAACAACATGTCGCAACCCTCGATCAGCTCAACGATGCGGTCGCGGTCTTCCATCGCCGCCTGGCGGCCGACCTCGGGATCGGCACCCGCGCCCAGTCCCTTGGTGATGTTGCTGCCGATCTGCAGCGAGGTCTTGATCTTCGAGGCCTTCAGTGCCTGCGCATCGGTATTGATGCAGATGAAGTCCACGCCTTCGATTCCCGTGGTCACCATGTGTGAGACCGCGTTGCCGCCGCCGCCGCCCACACCGATGACCTTGATCACAGCGCTTTGGCTGTATGCATCCATCAGTTCAAACATCGTGTCAGCTCCTTGAGTTTTGCCGTGGTCCGATCGCCGTCCCGTCGTTCCCCGTCGTGCCTTGTCCATCATGGGTTGTTGCGCTTCCGTGTCAGAAATTGCCTTTGAACCAACTGCGAACGCGGCCAAACATGCCGGCCACGTTGCCGCCCAATGCCGAGGCGCGAGGCGCGCCGGCGGTGTTTTCCCGCGCGTAGAGCAGCAGCCCCACACCGGTCGAATAGATTGGATTCCTCACTACATCGGCGAGGCCGCGTACCTGCCCGGGCAGACCGAGTCGCACCGGCACGTGGAAGATCTCCTCGGCCAGCTCGATCGCCCCTTCCATGCGCGCGCTGCCACCGGTCAGCACCACGCCGGCGGCGATGATTTCCTCAAAGCCGCTGCGTCGCAGCTCATCGCGGATCAAGTTGAAGAGCTCCTCGTAGCGTGGCTCGACGATCTCGGCGAGCGTCTGGCGGGCCAGGCGCCGCGCCGGCCGATCCCCGACGCTCGGCACCTCGATGCTCTCGTCGGGGTTGGCCAGCTGCGAGAGCGCGCACGCATGGCGCAGCTTGATATCCTCGGCGTACTGCGTGGGCGTGCGCATCGACACGGCGATGTCGTTGGTGACCTGATCGCCGGCGATCGGAATCACCGCCGTGTGCTGGATGGCACCGCCGGCGAACACCGCGATGTCGGTGGTGCCGCCACCGACGTCGACCAGGCACACCCCGAGCTCGCGCTCATCGTCGGTGAGCACCGCAAGGCTCGAGGCGAGCTGCTCGAGCACCACATCCTCGACCGACAGCCCGCAGCGCTGCACGCACTTGACGATGTTCTGCGCGGCACTGTCGGCGCCGGTGACGATGTGGATCTTCGCCTCCAGGCGCACACCGGACATGCCGATGGGATCGCGGATGCCCTCCTGGCCGTCGATGATGAATTCCTGCGGCAGCACGTGCAGGATGCGCTGATCGGCCGGGATCGCCACCGCCTTGGCCGCCTCGATGACCTGCTCGACATCGGCGGGGGTGACCTCGCGGTCACGGATCGCCACCACGCCGTGGGAGTTGAGGCTCCTGACGTGGCTGCCGGCGATGCCGGCATAGACTGCATTGATCTGGCAGTCGGCCATGAGCTCGGCCTCCTCCACGGCGCGCTGAATGGACTGCACGGTGGATTCGATGTTCACCACCACGCCCTTCTTCAGTCCGCGCGAGGGCTGCGAGCCCATGCCGATGATCTCGATGGCGCCTTCGGGCGTGATCTCCCCGACCAGCGCGAGCACCTTGGAGGTGCCGATATCGAGGCCGACGATGACGTCGCGATCCGACTTTTTCTTAGCCATTAAAATGGGAGTGATCTCCTGTGCGGGCCAGCGGCTGGACGGCAGGCGCGTGCGCACCCTTCCACCCGACCGCAAAGCCGTTGCCATAACGCATGTCGACGTAACCGATGTCCGCGGCGCGCGCGCGCACCAGCGGTGCCGCCGCCAGCACGAAGCGACCGAAGCGCGCATCGACGTTGCTGCGCCCCAGCCGCACCGTGACGGCATCGGCGAGCGTGAACTTCCAGGCGCCGCGCTCATCGAGCGTGAGCGCGGTCAAGCTCAAGCCAAGTTTCTGCAGGCGCTGCTGCATCTGCAGATAGCGCGCGGTGACCGCCTGCTCGGCGCCCTCGGGACCTGAGAGCCGCGGCAGATCTGGCCGCGCGAGTGTCGTGCGTGGCAGGAACAGCTCACCGCGCTCATTCAGCAGCCCCGCGTCGTTCCAGCGCGCCACCGCGACCTGCTCGGTGATCTGGATCGCCAGCCCGCGCGGCCAGCGCAGCGAAACGTGCGCCTGCTCGACCCACGGCAGCGCCTGAAGTCCGCGGCTGATGCGTCCGAGATTCACGCTGACGAGTCCGGCCCCATGCAGCTGCGCGCGCACGACGTCCTCGACCTGCATGACCGTCACGTGCTGCAGCGAGCCGCTGACCACGATGCGCTCGATCGGCTGATTGGCCGCAGCAACCAGCACCAGCACCAGCACCAGGGCGCACACCGCACCGGTCAGACGCAGCAGCAGCCGGCGCGTCGGTGCCGAGAGCGCCAGACGTGCAACGCCCGTGGCCGCGCGGCGATTACGACGGCGTTTGGCCATGCTCAGGCCTCCCTCGCGTTGCTGCTCGGGCGGCGCGCAAAACTGGTCTCGAGCACGCGCCACACCAGCTCCTCGAAGTCGATGCCCGCGGCGCGCGCGGCCATCGGCACGAGGCTGTGATCGGTCATGCCCGGTATGGTGTTGATCTCGAGCAGCAGCGGGCGGCCGGTGCGGTCCATCATGAAATCCGCTCTTCCCCAGCCTTCCGCGCCACAGGCGTCGAAGGCCGCGAGCGCCAGCTTCGCCAGGTGCGACTCGGCCTCGCCGGACAGCCCCGAGGGGCAGTGGTAGCGCGTGTCGTCACGCAGGTACTTCGCCTCGTAATCGTAGAAGGCGCGCGGGGTCTCGATGCGGATCGAGGGCAGCGCCGTGCCCTGCAGGATCGCCACCGTGTATTCACCGCCGGTGATCCACGGCTCGACAAACACCAGCGGATCAAAGCGCAGCGCCTCGCGCCAGGCGCCCTCGAGCTGCTCGGCACGCTCCACGCGCGCCATGCCCACGCTCGAGCCCTGCGTCGCGGGCTTGATGATGAGCGGCAGGCCCAGCTGTTCCACGGCCTGGGTCAGATCGCTCTGCTCGCCGAGCACCCTGAACGCCGCCGTCGGCACGCCGATGGCCTCCGCCAGCCGTTTGGTGCGCAGCTTGTCCATCCCCAGCGCCGAGCCGAGCACGCCACTGCCGGTGTAGGGCAGCCCGAGACACTCCAGGGCGCCCTGCACGGTGCCGTCCTCACCGCCGGGTCCGTGCAGCGCAATCCACACCCGCTCGATGCCAGTGGCGGCGAGCTCTGTCAGGGGCCGCTGCGCCGGATCGAACGCCTCGGCGGCAATGCCGCGGCGGCGCAGCGCCGCCAGCACCGCCCCGCCGCTGATCAGTGACACCTCGCGCTCGCTCGAGCAGCCCCCCAGGAACACCGCCACGCGACCGAAGTCCGCGGCCTGCGCGATGCGCTGACGTCCGGGCAGGCTCTCGTGTCGCAGCCGCATCAGGCGCCCTCCTCACCGACGATGCGCACTTCGGGCTCGAGCAGGATGCCCAAGCGCTGCTGCACCGTTGCCTGCACGTGCAGGATCAGTCGCTCCAGATCCGAGGCGCGCGCCTGGCCGCAGTTGATGATGAAATT
>DATBPG010000223.1:0-24386 GCA_036561485.1 Steroidobacteraceae bacterium
CTTCCTCGGCAGCGGCGATCAGATATCGCTCAACCTCGACGCGGGCATCTACAACAAGGTCTACAGCGTCAGCGAGACCAATCCGTTCGTCACGGTGGACGGCCTGTCGCGCACCGTCGCACTGAGCTACTCGGATTCCACGCAGCTCTATGCGCAGTCCTCGGCCTTCGGCTCCAAGAACATCACCCTCGGGCTTACGCTCGGCTACCCGCTGACCGAATACCAGTTCGTGAGCGCCGGGCTGTCGCTGCAGTCGGTGGACCTGCTCACCTTCGAGCAGGGCAGCGCGCGCCAGGCCATCGATTGGGTGCGCAACGACGGCCGCCCCTATTACGGCGAGGAGATCTCGAGCTTCATCGAGCCCGACGGCTCCACTGTGGCGACCAGCACCTCGCTGCTCGGCACGCGTTATAACACCGCGGAGCTGTCGCTCAACTACGTCTACACCTCGCTCAATCGAGGGCTATTCGCCAACCGGGGCGTGCGCCACCTGCTGTCGCTGGTTTACGTGCCCCCCGGGCTGGACGTGCGCTACCTCATCGGCAGCTACAAATTCTCGGGCTATCTGCCCATCGCCGCCGGCTGGGTACTGTCGGAGAACGCCCAGGTCTCCTATGCGCGTCCCCTTGGCGGTACCACCGCCCTGCCGCCCTATAAGCGCTACTTCGCCGGCGGTCCGGACACGGTCCGCGGCTTTCTGGAGGACACGCTGGGGCCGGTGGACACCAACGGCAACCCCTACGGTGGCAACCTCATGACCGTGGCACAGACGGAACTGATCATCCCGACGCCGGCCAAGTGGGAGACCAGTGCCCGCGCCAGCCTGTTCTTCGACATCGGCAACGTCTTCTCCACCGACGGAACCACCTTCCTGGGCAAGGACCTGGTGACCCCCGTAAGCTATAAATTCAGATATCATGAGCTCAAGCAATCGGTCGGTGTCTCGGTGCAGTGGCTGGCGCCTGTGGTCGGATTGTTCCGTTTCAGCCTGGGCATTCCGCTGAACTCGTCCAACGGGGACCTGGTTCACTTCGAGGACCGCACCGAGGAATTCCAGTTCACAGTGGGCCAATCTTTCTAAGTAGGGACTATCTAGGTAGGGGCTTCCATATGCGAGGATGGATCAACACAATGACCCGCCGGACGGGCCGCATCGCCTTGGGGGGCGCTGTGTCGTTGCTGGTGCTGTCGGCGCCGGCCTGGGCCGATCTGAAGGTCGGTGTGGTCAATTCCCAGACCCTGATGCAGGACTCGCCGCAGGGCAAGGCCGTCCAGCAGCGCCTGCAGTCAGAATTTTCGGCCAAGCAGCGCGAGCTCGCCAATGAGCAGCAGGAGCTGCGCAGCAAGGAAGCTGCGTTGCAGCGCGACGGCGCCACGATGAGCGTGGACCAGCGCAGCAGCACCGAACAGACGCTGCGCGACGCGGAGCGTCAGCTCGCCGAGAGGCAGAACGAATACCAGGACGACATGAATGCGCGCCAGAACCAGGAGCTCTCCAAGCTGCAGCAGACCATCGTCGAAGCGGTGCAGCAGTACGCTACCGCGCAGCGCTTCGACCTGGTGCTGGCCAACGGCGTGATCTTCGCCAATCCGAGCATCGACATCACCCAGCCGGTGCTGACGCTGTTGCAGTCCAAGGGGCTCGCCGGCGGCGCCAGCAGCGCTCCGCGCACTGGCACGCGCAGCGGCACGCGTAGCAGCACACGCAGTCACTGAGTTCCGCCACGCGCATCGCGGCCGGCAGGCCATGAGCCCGCAGCCCCCGCGCGTAGCGACAGGCACGCGATGAGCCCGCAGCGCTCGCGCGTAGTGACGGAGACGCGATGAGCTTGGCCCTCGGGGAGCTGGCAGTGCGCTTCGGCTGCGCGCTGAGCGGCGATCCTGACCGCCGTGTCGATCACATCGCCCCGCTGGGGGCGGCCGACCCGATGGCGCTGAGCTTTCTGGCCAACGTGCGCCTGTCCTCGCAGCTCTCCACGACGCGTGCCGGTGCGGTGGTGCTCGCGCCCGCCAGTGCCGGGCAGTGTCCGGTGCCGGCGTTGATCAGCGCCGACCCGCATGCGCTGTTTGCACGCATCGCGCAGCTGCTGCACCCGGCGCCCGCCCCGGTGCCGGGGATTCACGCCAGCGCAATCGTGGACGCCACCGCCGAGGTGCATCCCAGTGCCGAGATCGGCGCGTACTGCGTGCTGGGCGCGCACACGCGCATCGGGCCGCGTTGTTATGTCGGACCGGGCTGCGTGCTCGGGGCGCGCGTGCAGATCGGGGAGGGCACGCGCCTCGCCGGACACGTCACGCTCGAGCACGATGTGCGCGTGGGGCGCCGGGTGCTGATCCATCCGGGCGCGGTCATCGGGGCGGACGGCTTCGGATTTGCGCGCGAGCAGGGACGTTGGCTGAAGGTGCCCCAGGTCGGCGCGGTGCTCATCGGCGATGACGTGGAGATCGGCGCCAACACGACGGTGGACCGCGGCGCCATGCAGGACACGCTCATCGGCGATGGCGTCAAGCTCGACAACCTGGTTCAGATCGGACACAACGTGCACATCGGCGCACACACGGCCATTGCCGGCTGCACGGGCGTTGCCGGCAGCACACACATCGGCGCCCGCTGCATGATCGGCGGCGGTGTGGGCATCAACGGGCATATCGAGATCTGCGATGATGTGATCATCGCGGGCCGCACCACGGTGTCGGCCCCGATCCGCCAGCCCGGCGCCTATGCCAGCCTCTGGCCGGCCGAGCCGCTGCGACGCTGGAAGCGCACCGTGGCGCGATTAAAGCTGCTGGCGCAGCGTGAAGGTGCGCGCGAACCCACCATTCCAGATGCACAGGAAAGCGACGATGAGTGAATCAGAGCCGGACAAGTCAGAGCCGGTCAAGCTCGATATCAGCGGCGTCATGCAGCGGCTGCCGCACCGCTATCCGTTCCTGCTGGTGGATCGGGTGCTCGAGTGCGTGCGCGGACAGAGCATCCGCGCGCTGAAGAACGTCAGCTTCAACGAGCCGTACTTCAGCGGTCACTTTCCCGGTCGCCCGGTGATGCCCGGCGTGCTCATCATCGAAGCGCTGGCGCAGGTGGCAGGTCTTCTGGCCTACATCAGTGCCGACGTCATCGCCAACCCCAACGCCAGCGTCTACTTCGTCGGCATCGACAAGGCGCGCTTTCGCCGTCCGGTCGTACCGGGCGATCAGCTGATCCTGACGGCGCGCTACGAGAGAAGTCTGCGCGGCATCTGGCAGCTCGCGACTGCCGCGCTGGTCGAAGATGAGGAGGTGGCGCACGCACAGATCATGGTCGCCCCGAACGTCAAGGAAGCCACCGCAGCCCCCGGGACCGAGCAGCCATGATCGATGCCCGGGCGATCGTAGCCCCCGGCGCACGGCTGGCCGATGACGTGATGGTCGGTCCCTACAGTGTCATCGGTGCGGACGTCGCGATCGGGGCAGGCACCTGGATCGGGCCGCACGTGGTCATCAACGGCCACACGAGCATCGGTGAGGGCAACAAGATCTTTCAGTTCGCCTCGATCGGCGAGGCGCCCCAGGACAAGAAGTACGCCGGGGAGCCGACGCGCCTCGTCATCGGCAACCGCAACGTCATCCGCGAGTACTGCACCATCAGCCGCGGCACCGTGCAGGACCGGGGTGTCACGAGCATCGGCGATGACTGCTTGCTGATGGCCTACACGCACGTCGCGCACGACTGCGTGCTCGGCGACAGCGTTGTCATGGTGAACCTGTCGAACATCGCCGGTCACGTCACGCTCGGGGACTGGGTCATCCTCAGCGGCTACGTGGCGGTTCATCAGTTCTGCCGCATCGGCGCGCATGCGTTCATCGCCAACAACTGCGGCGTCACGCGCGACGTGCCCCCCTATGTCATGGCCATCGGCAATCCGGCCGAGCCGCATTCGATCAACAGCGAGGGACTCAAGCGTCGCGGCTTCACCCCCGAGCAGATCCGCAACCTGCGCAACGCCTATCGCATTCTCTATCGCAGCGATCTGCCGCTCACCGCCGCGATCGAGCAACTCGCCGAGCTGGCCGCGAGCCAGCCCGAGCTGCAGCCGTTGGTCGAGTTCATCTCGGTGGGCGAGGGCCGCGGCCTGATCCGCTGAGCGCGGCTGCCACGCCCGGGGTTGCCAGGTCCATGGAAGCGCTGCGCGTGGCGATCGTCGCCGGAGAGCACTCGGGTGATGCGCTCGGGGCCGCACTGATCCAGGCACTGCGCAGCGAGCTCGGCGGCCGCGCGCTCGAGGTGCGCGGGGTCGCCGGTCCGGCGATGCGAGCGGCCGGCTGCCGGGGCCTGGCCGATGCGCACGAGCTGGCCGTCATGGGTCTCATCGAGCCGCTGCGCCATCTGCCACGCCTGCTCGCGCTGCGCTCGCGGCTGCTCTCGCAGCTGCTGGCATTCCGTCCCCATGTGTTCATCGGCGTGGATGCGCCGGCCTTCAATCTGACGCTCGCGGGGCGCTTTCGCGCCCGGGGCATCCGCACCGTCCAGTACGTCAGCCCGCAGATCTGGGCATGGCGGCAGGGGCGGGCGCGCAAGATTGCGCGTCGCTGCGACCTGGTGCTGTGTCTGCTGCCCTTCGAGCCGCGCTTCTACGCGCACTATGCGGTGCACGCCCAGTTCGTCGGCCATCCGCTCGCTGACCAGGTGCCCTTCGAGCCCGATGTGCCCGCCGCGCGTGCTGCCCTCGGACTCTCAGCGGGGCCGGTGCTCGCTCTGCTGCCCGGCAGCCGCCTGGCCGAGGTGCAGCGCCTCTCCGCGCCCTTCCTGCTGGCAGCCGATTCACTGGCGCGCGCGCATCCGGGACTGCAGGTGGCAGCGGCGATGGCCAACGGCGCGGTGCGCGCAGAGTTCGAGCGTATCGGCGCCGAGCTGCGCGCGCAGGGGCAGCTTGCAGCCCTGGCGCCGCTGCGCATCCTGGATGGCCAGGCGCGCACGCTGCTGACCGCCGCGGATGTGGCCATCGTAGCCTCCGGGACCGCCTCGCTCGAGGCGCTGCTGTGCCGCTGCCCGATGGTGGTGGCGTACCGCGTCAGTGCGCTCACGGCCGCGCTGGTACGCAGCCTGCGTCTGGTGCGTCTGGCGCGTTTCTCGCTGCCCAATCTGCTCGCCGAGGAGGCACTGGTGCCGGAGTTCTTCCAGGAAGCGGCGAACGCGGATAATCTCTCGCGCGCGGCGGATCGGTTGCTGACCGACACCGCGCGGCGTGAGTATCTCAAGAATCGATTTCGTGCAGTGCACGAGCTGCTGCGGGCCGACGGCGCGATGCGCGCGGCGCAGGCGGTGCTCGCGCTGCTCGGGAGAGCGGCGGATCGGTGAATGTGCAGCGGGCAGGGGCGATGAAGGCGCAGGCGCAGGTGCTGACGGCCGGTGTGGATGAGGCGGGGCGCGGCCCGCTCGCGGGCCCGGTCGTGGCGGCTGCCGTCATCCTGGATCCGCAGCGCGCCATCCGCGGCCTGCGCGATTCCAAGCAGCTCACGGCCGAGCGGCGCTGCGTGCTGGCACAGCGCATCCGCGAGCGGGCGCTGGGCTTTGCGATCGCCGAGGCGGACCACGCCGAGATCGATCTGCTCAATATTCTGCAGGCGACGCTGCTGGCGATGAAGCGAGCGCTCATCGACCTGCCGGTGCGCCCGGTGCGCATCCTCATCGACGGCAACCGTGCGCCGCGCCTGTCGGACTGCTTCGCCGACTGCGAGGTGCAGACGGTGGTGGGCGGCGATGCGTTGATTGCCTGCATCAGTGCCGCCTCGATCCTCGCCAAGACCCATCGCGATGCGCTGATGACGCGGCTCGATGCCGATCATCCCGGCTATGGCCTCGGTCGGCATTTCGGCTATGCCACGCGCGTGCACCTCTCGGCCCTGGTGCGGCTCGGGCCCTCGCCGATTCATCGCGCCAGCTTCAACCCGCTGCGCAGCTGGCTCTCCGGCGCGCTGCCCTTCGGTGTGCTGCCAGCCGAGGCGCAGCTGTGCAGCTCCGAGGCCGACGAGGCGGCGCTCGAGGACATCCTGCCAGCAGAGGCCTGCGCATGAGCGCCGGCGGGGCCGGCGGGGTGGGCGGCGAGATGGCCGGCGCAACGCCCGGCGTCGCGCAGGGCGCCTTCGTCCACTTGCGGGTACACACCGAGTACTCGCTGGTCGACAGCGTGGTGCGTGTGCCCGAGCTGATCGATGCGGTGGCCGAGGGCGGCATGCCCGCCGTGGCGCTCACCGATCAGGTCAATCTCTTTGCGATGATCAAGTTCTACCGCGCGGCGCTCGAGCGCGGTGTGCAGCCCATCGTGGGGGTGGATCTGCTGCTGCGAGAGCCCGAGGAGCCCGCGCGTCCCTCGCGTCTGACGCTGCTGTGCCAGACGCTCGAGGGGTATCGAAGCCTCGCCCGGCTCATCAGCCGCGCCTATCTGACCGGGCAGACACCTGCGGGCATCACGCTCGTGGAGCGCAGCTGGCTCACGCGCGAGACCTGCAGCGGACTGATCGCGCTGTCAGGCGCGACGGAAGGGGACGTCGGCCGCGCGCTGCTGCGCGAGCGGCCGGCCCAGGCGCAGGCAGCGCTCGCGCAGTGGCTGGCGCTGTTCGATGATCGCTATTACCTCGAGCTGCAGCGGCTCGGGCGGCCCGAGGAGCGCGCCTACCTGCCCGCGGCCGTCGAGCTCGCCGCGCGACGCGGCGTGCCGCTGGTGGCCACCAATGACGTGCGCTTCCTCAAGCGCGAGCACTTCGAGTCGCACGAGGCGCGCGTGTGCATTCACGAGGGCTCGCTGCTCGCCGATCCGGCGCGTCAGCGCCGCTACAGCCCGCAGCAGTACCTGCGCAGCGCCGGGGAGATGCGCGCGCTGTTTCAGGATGTGCCCGAGGCGCTGGACAACACGGTGCAGATCGCGCGGCGCTGCAGCCTGACGCTCAAGCTCGGTCAGCCGCGCCTGCCCGACTACCCGGTGCCGGCGGATAGCACGCCGAATGAGTTTCTGCGCCACGAGGCCGAGCAGGGGCTCGCCGCGCGCCTGACGAGCATGCAGGCGAGCGAGCCGACCGCCGCACGCTATCGCGCACGCCTCGCCACGGAGCTGGAGGTCATCTGCCCGATGGGCTTCGCCGGCTACTACCTCATCGTCGCGGATTTCATCCGCTGGGCGCGTGAGCACGCCGTGCCCGTCGGTCCCGGCCGCGGCTCGGGCGCCGGCTCGCTCGTGGCCTATGCGCTGGGCATCACCGACATCGATCCGCTGCACTACGACCTGCTGTTCGAGCGCTTCCTGAATCCCGAGCGCGTGTCGATGCCGGACTTCGACATCGATTTCTGCATGGAGGGGCGCGATCGCGTCATCGACTATGTGGCCGACAAGTATGGCCACGAGCGCGTCTCGCAGATCATCACCTACGGCAGCATGGCGGCCAAGGCCGTGGTCCGCGACGTCGGCCGAGTGCTCGGTCATCCCTATGGCTTCGTTGATCGCATCGCCAAGCTCGTGCCCTTCGAGCTGGGCATCACGCTCGATGCGGCGATCGAAAAGGAGCCCGAGCTCAAGCGCCTCTATACCGAGGACGAGGAGGTGAAGAATCTCCTCGATCTGGCCCGCTCCCTCGAGGGCCTGACGCGTAACGCCGGCAAGCACGCCGGCGGCGTCGTCATCGCCCCTTCCGTGCTCACCGACTTCACGCCGCTCTACTGCGAGCCGGGCGGCAGCAACGCCATCACGCAGTTCGACAAGGATGATGTCGAGGCCGCGGGGCTGGTGAAGTTCGACTTCCTCGGCCTGCGCACCCTGACCATCCTCGACTGGGCGCTGCAGACCATCAATGCCGAGCGTGCCGCGGCCGGCGAGCCGGCGCTGCGGCTCGATGCGCTGCCGATGGACGATGCGCCGACCTTTGCGCTGCTGAAGTCCGGTCGCACCACGGCGGTCTTCCAGCTCGAGTCGCGCGGCATGAAGGATCTGATCCGGCGCCTGCAGCCCGACTGCTTCGAGGACATCGTCGCGATCAATGCGCTGTTTCGACCCGGTCCACTGCAGTCGGGCATGGTGGATGACTTCATCAACCGAAAGCACGGCCGCGGCGGGCAGATCGATTATCTGCATCCGGACCTGCAACCGGCACTGGCTCCCACCTACGGGGTGATCCTGTACCAGGAGCAGGTCATGCAGATCGCGCAGGTACTCGCGCGCTACACGCTCGGTGGCGCGGACCTGCTGCGCCGGGCGATGGGCAAGAAAAAGCCCGAGGAGATGGCCAAGCAGCGCTCGGTGTTCATCGGCGGCGCCCGCGCGCGCGGCGTCGATGAGGCGCGCGCCTCGCATATTTTCGATCTGATGGAGAAGTTTGCCGGCTACGGCTTCAACAAGTCGCACTCGGCCGCCTATGCGCTGCTCTCCTACCAGACCGCGTATCTGAAGGCGCACTACCCCGCGGCTTTCATGGCCGCGGTGCTCTCGGCCGACATGGATCACACCGACAAGATCGTCACGCTGATCGATGAATGCACCGCCATGGGCCTGACGGTGCAGCCTCCGGACGTGAACGCCTCGCGCTACGCCTTCGCCGTGGCCGACGAGCACACCATCCGCTACGGGCTCGGGGCGGTGAAGGGCGTCGGGCGCTCCGCGGTCGATGCCATCGTCGAGGAGCGCAGCGCCCACGGTGCCTTCGCGAGCCTCAATGAGCTGTGCCGGCGGCTCGATCTGGCACGCGTCAATCGACGTGCGCTCGAGGCGCTGATTCGCTCTGGCAGCCTCGATTCGCTGGGCGCCAACCGCGCCACGCTCATGGGCGGCCTGGCCGGGGCGATGCAGGGCGGGGAGCAGGCGGCGCGCACGCTGGAGGCGGGCCAGGTCGACCTCTTCGGCGCCGGTCCCGCCGCCGCGGCAAGCCTCCTCAGCGCCGGGGCCCCCGAACCACCGCTGCTCGCCGAATGGAGCGTCTCGCAGCGCCTCGCCGGCGAGCGCGAGACCCTGGGGCTGTTTCTGACCGGCCATCCGATCGCCCCCTATGAGGCGGACCTGCGGCATTTCGCCTCCGGACGCATCGCCGAATTCCTGGGCGATCGCCCCGATGCCGTGCCCGAGGGCCGTAATCCCTATGCAGCCATGCGCACCGCCACGCTCGCGGGCCTGGTGCTGGAGGTGCGCCGGCGCGGGCCGCGGGTAAGCTTCATGCTGGACGATCGCAGCGGGCGCATCGAGGTGTCGATGTTCGAGGAGGTCTTCCAGCGCTATCGGGACCTCGTCCTCAAGGATGCGCTGCTGCAGGTGGAGGGTGGCCTGCGCTTCGATGAATTCAGCGACGCGTGGCGCCTGTCGGCCAAGCAGATCGCGTCGCTGCCGGCCGTGCGCGAGCGGCTGGCGCGCTCGCTGCTGATCACCTGGCCGGCGGGGGCGGATGCGAAGCTGCTCGAGCGACTGGAGGGGCTGCTGCGCGCCCAGCGCGGCGGGTCCTGCACGGTGATGCTTCGTTATCGGGGCGCGGGCGCCAGTGGCACGCTCAGCTGCGCCGAGGAGTGGAAGGTACGCGCCAGCGCCGAGCTGATCGAGCAGATCGAGGAGCTGCTGGGCGTCGGCGCGGTGCGCCTGGGCTATGCCGTGAGCGCCCCGGCAGCGGCACTGGCGCAGTGAAGTTCAGGCACGCCAGCGGCTGAAAAAGGGCCCCCGCGCCGGCGTGGGACCGCGCCGGCGGATCGGAGCGCTGCCTTGCGCCAGGCGCCGGCAGCCCGTACCCTTCCGGGCTACAAATACTCCAAGAGTCGCCGCTAGATGGCCGTCAGCTTTCTGGATTTTGAACAGCCAATCGCCGAACTTGAGGCCAAGATCGAAGAGCTTGGTCATGTGACCTCCGACTCCGAGGTCAACATCGAAGAGGAGATCGCGCGCCTGCACGCCACGGTGGCGCGGCTGACGAAGTCGATCTTTTCCAATCTGACGCCCTGGCAGATCACGCAGCTGGCGCGTCATCCGCAGCGGCCCTATACGCTCGACTACATCGCGGCCGTCTTCACCGACTTCCATGAGCTGCATGGGGACCGCATGTATGCCGACGATGCGGCCATCGTCGGCGGCCTGGCCCGCCTGGACGGACAGCCGGTGGTGGTCATCGGCCATCAGAAGGGGCGCGACACCAAGGAGCGTGTGCGGCGCAATTACGGCATGCCCAAGCCGGAGGGCTATCGCAAGGCGCTGCGACTGATGAAGCTGGCCGAGCGCTTCGGCTTGCCACTGATCACCTTCATCGATACGCAGGGAGCCTATCCCGGGGTCGGGGCCGAGCAGCGCAACCAGAGCGAAGCGATCGCCCGCAACCTCTACGAGATGTCCGCGCTGCAGACGCCGGTGATCAGCGTCGTGATCGGCGAGGGCGGCTCGGGCGGAGCGCTCGCGATCGGCGTGTGCGACCGTCTGCTGATGCTGCAGTTCTCTACCTATTCGGTCATCTCCCCGGAAGGCTGCGCGTCGATCCTCTGGAAGAGCGCCGACAAGAAGGAGGCCGCCGCCGAGGCGCTGAATCTGACCGCCGGGGGGCTGCTCGGTCTGGGGCTCGTCGATGAGGTGCTGCCCGAGCCGCTCGGCGGCGCGCATCGCGATCCCATCGCCACGGCCCGCACGCTGCACGAGAGCCTGCTGAAGAATCTGCGCGAGCTGCAGGCGCGCGATCTGAATACCCTGATGGCACAGCGCACGGCGCGCATCGACGCATTCGGCGTCTATACCGAGACCTCGGCGTGAAGCCCCGCGGGAAGGCACGCGCTGCGGTAGCCAAGGCCACCGCGCCCGATGCCCTCCCGCCCGAGAGCTTCTCGAATGTCAGCCTGATACGCGAGCTCAGCGCGCGGCTTGGCACGCTCGCCGGCGAGCGGCTGTGCGTTGCGTTCTCGGGGGGCCTGGACTCGAGTGTGCTGCTGCATGCGCTCGCGAGCATCGCGCGGCGCGAGCGCCTGCGACTGCGCGCCGTACATGTCAATCATCATCTGCACGGGCAGGCCGACGCACAGGCAGCGGCTGCAGCCCGCGCGGCGCGCCGCTGGCGCGTGCGCTGCCGTGTGCTCGATGCGCCGGTGCAGGCGCGGCCCGGTGAGTCGCTGGAGGCGGCCGCGCGCACCACGCGCTATGCCGCCCTCGCCGCGGAGCTTGCGAGCGGCGAGCGGCTGCTGACGGCCCATCATCAGGAAGATCAGCTCGAGACGGTGGTGCTGGCGCTGCTGCGCGGAAGCGGAGTGCGCGGACTCGCCGCCATGCGTGCCGCGCGCCCCTGGCAGGGCACGCTGCTGCTGCGGCCGCTGCTCGGGGTCTCGCGCCGCGCCCTGGAGCACTATGCGCGCGCACACGCCCTGGCCTTTCTCGAGGATCCGACCAATGCCGATGAGCGCTTCGACCGCAATTACCTGCGCCGGCGCGTGCTGCCCCTGGTACGCGAGCGCTGGCCGTCGGCGGCCGCGACCGTCAGTCGCAGCGCGGAGCTGCTGACAGAAGCCCGCGAGCTGCTCGACCGCCAGGCGCTCTGCGACCTGGGCGCTGCGCGCGACGGCAGTGCGCTGCGCGTGACCGTGCTACGGCGTCTGCCCGAGGTCCGGCGGCGCAATGCGCTGCGCCAGTGGATCGGAGAGCAGGCAGTCACGCCGCCCGATCACCGGCGGCTGCGCGAGGCGGCGACGCGCATGCTCGCGGCGCGCGAGGATGCATCCCCGAGCGTGCGCTGGCGCGGCGGGGAGCTGCGGCGTCATGCGGACCGGCTGATGCTGGTGTCGGCGCCGCCGGTGCCCGGGCCGGCTGCCTCCCAGAGCTGGGACTGGCGCGTGCAGCCCTGGATCACCCTCGCCGATGGTGCGCGCCTCGGGCTGGTGCCCGACCCCCATGGGGATGTGCTGCTGAGCGCATTGCCGCGGCGACTGACCGTGGGCTATCGGCGCGGCGGCGAGCGCCTGCGTGAAGCTGTCGGGCGTGTGGCACTCAAGGACCTGCTGCAGGCACAGCGCCTGCCGCCCTGGCAGCGCGCCACGGTACCGCTGCTGTGCGTTGGCGAGCGGCTCATCGCCATCGCCGACCTGTGGCTCGATCCCTCGTTCCGCGCTCCGAACGGTGCCGCTTCTGGCACGACCCACGCGGGCGAGCGCGGACGGCTGCGCTGGCGCGCAGCGGCCGGATGAGGCGGGCGCGGCATCTGCCGGCGTGGCAGCACGCGGCGCATCGAGGCGCGCGCATTTGAGGCGGCAAGGCCGATTTGCTAGGCTGATCGCCCGTCGTCACTGGCACGATCCTTCAGGCGGCGGTACTCCTCGATGACTCGCTTCGTATTCGTCACCGGCGGCGTCGTTTCCTCGTTGGGAAAGGGCATCGCCGCCGCCTCGCTCGCGGCGATTCTGGAGGGGCGGGGCCTCAAGGTCGCCATGGTCAAGCTCGATCCCTACATCAATGTGGATCCGGGCACCATGAGCCCGTTCCAGCACGGTGAGGTGTTCGTCACGGCCGACGGCACCGAGACGGACCTCGATCTGGGCCACTATGAGCGCTTCGTGCGCACCACCACCGGGCGCAACAGCAATTTCACCACGGGCCGCATCTACGAGCGGGTGATCGCCAAGGAGCGCCGCGGCGACTATCTCGGCGCCACCGTGCAGGTGATCCCGCACATCACCGATGAGATCAAGCGCAGCATCCTGCTCGGCGCGGGCGATGCGGATGTGTGCATGGTCGAGATCGGGGGCACCGTCGGCGACATCGAGTCCCTGCCGTTTCTGGAGGCGATCCGCCAGCTCGGCGTGGAGCTCGGCCGCAGCCATACCCTCTACATGCACCTGACGCTGGTGCCCGTGGTGGGCGGCTCGGGCGAGATCAAGACCAAGCCGACGCAGCATTCGGTGAAGGAGCTGCGCGGAATTGGCATCCAGCCGGACGTGCTGCTGTGCCGCTGCCGCGAGATGCTGCCCGACGAGCAGCGCCGCAAGATTGCGCTGTTCACCAACGTCGAGGAGCGCGCGGTCATCTCCGCGATCGACGCCGACGACATCTATCGCATCCCGCTGCTGCTCTCCGAGCAGCGGCTCGATGAGATCGTGGTGGACAAGCTGCGCCTGGAGGCGCCGCCTGCGGATCTGTCCGCCTGGCGCCAGGTCGTCAATGCCAAGATGAATCCGGACGGCCAGGTCGATATCGCCATGGTCGGCAAGTACGTGCAGATCCGCGATTCCTATATCTCCTTGAATGAGGCGCTGATGCACGGGGGGCTCAAGACCCGCACGCGTGTGAAGCTGCACTACATCGAGTCCACGGACATCGAAAAGGAGGGCACCGGCTGCCTCGCCGGCATGGATGCGATCCTGGTGCCCGGCGGCTTCGGGGAGCGCGGCATCGAAGGCAAGATCCAGGCCGTCAGATACGCACGCGAGCACGGTGTGCCGTATCTGGGCATCTGTCTCGGCATGCAGATCGCCATCATCGAATTTGCGCGCAACGTACTGAAACTGGAGGGGGCGCACTCCACCGAGTTCAATCGCGCCAGCGCCCATCCGGTGATCGCGCTGATCACCGAATGGCAGGACCGCGCGCTTGGCACCCAGACGCGCGATGAGCGCTCGCAGATCGGCGCCAGCATGCGTCTGGGGGCCCAGGACGGGCGGCTGCGCGCCGGCGCTCGCGCCCGCGAGCTTTACGGGCGCGACCACATCGTCGAGCGCCACCGTCACCGGTTCGAATTCAACAACAACTACATGGGGAGTTTCGAGGCCGCCGGCATGAGCTTCTCGGGTCTGTCCGCAGACGGGCTGGTGGAGATCGTCGAGATCGCCAACCACCCCTGGTTCCTCGCGACACAGTTTCATCCCGAGTTCACCTCCACCCCGCGCGATGGCCATCCGCTCTTCACCGGGTTCGTACGCGCGGCGCGCGCCTATCGCGCCTCGCAGCTTCCCGCGGCGGCAGGTGCGTGAAGCTGACGGGCTTCGAGGTCGGGCTCGACCGACCGCTGTTCCTGATCGCCGGTCCCTGCGTCATCGAGTCCGAGACGCTGGTGCAGGAGGTGGCGGGCACCTTGGCGGAAATCACTCGCGCGCTCGGCATGCCGCTGATCTTCAAAGCCTCCTTCGATAAGGCCAATCGCTCCTCGGGCGCGAGTTTTCGCGGTCCAGGGCTTCAGGCGGGCCTTGCGGCGCTGCAGTCGGTGCAGAAGCTGTTTCATCTGCCGGTGCTCACCGATGTGCACGAGGACACCCCGATCGGCGAGGTCGCCGCCGTGGTCGATGTGCTGCAGACGCCCGCTTTCCTGTGCCGCCAGACCAATTTCATCCACCGCGTGGCGGCCGCCGGACGGCCGGTGAACATCAAGAAGGGACAGTTTCTGTCCCCCTGGGAAATGCAGAATGTGGTCGACAAGGCGCGCTCGACCGGCAACGAGCACATTCTGGTGTGCGAGCGCGGCGTGAGCTTCGGCTACAACAACCTGGTCGCCGACATGCGCTCGCTGGCCGCGATGCGTGCCACGGGTTGCCCGGTCGTGTTCGATGCGACCCACTCGGTGCAGCTGCCGGGCGCGGCCGGACACGCCTCGGGCGGGCAGCGCGAATACATCCCGGTGCTCGCGCGCGCGGCGGTGGCCGCGGGCGTCGCCGGGGTGTTCATGGAGACGCATCCGCGTCCGCAGAGCGCACTCTCGGACGGCCCGAATGCCTGGCCGCTGGCGCGTATGCACGCACTGCTGGCGACGCTGCAGCAGCTCGATGCCGCGGTCAAGGCGCGGCCGCTCGAGGAGAGCCTGCTGTGAAGTGGCTCGCCGCAGCCCTGCTCGCAGCGCTGCTGCTGCTGCAGTATCGGCTCTGGCTCTCGGGCAGCGGCGTGCGCGAGGTGCTGCGCTTGCGCGCCGAGGTGAGCTCCCAGCAGCAGCAGAATGCCACGCTCGCCGAGCGCAATCGCGAGCTGGCCGGCGAGGTGCGCGATCTGAAGCAGGGGTACGCGGCCATCGAGGAGCGCGCACGCTCGGATCTGGGAATGACTGCCGGCAACGAGACCTTCTACCAGGTGGTGCCGCGCTCCCCGCTAACCGCCGCGTCGCGTAGCTCATCCGCGCAGCCACCCGCACGCAGTGCGGCGCCTGCACCGGCGCTGCGCAGCACGACGACGGCCCGGCCCTGATGCACTACTGGCTGGTCATGCCGGCGGCCGGGGTGGGTCGCCGTTTCGGCAGCATGAAGCAGTACGCGCCACTTGCCGGCACGAGCGTGCTCGAGATGGCGCTGCAGGTGTTTCTCGCCGATGGGCGCTGCGCGGGCGGCGCGCTGGTGCTCGCGCAGGACGATCCACACCGCGAGGCCCTCAGCGCGCGCCTGACACCGCGCATCGACGTCGTCTGCGGCGGGGCCGAGCGCGTGCACTCGGTGCACAATGGCCTGCTCGCGCTGCTCGGGCGTGCCGATCCTGCCGATTGGGTGCTGGTACACGATGCGGCGCGGCCGTGTCTGAGCGCTGCGGATCTCTCGCGCCTGCTCGAGCAGGCGGGGGGCGGGCACTGCGGCGCGCTGCTGGCGGTGCCGGTGGCCGATACGGTCAAGCGTGCCGCAGCCGGCGCAGGTGTCCCGCAGGTGCAGGCGACGCTGGCGCGTGACACGCTGTGGCTCGCACAGACCCCACAGATGTTCCGGCTCGGGGAGCTGCGCGCGGCGCTCGAGGCAGCCATCGAGGCGCATCGCACGCCCACCGATGAGGCCCAGGCGATGGAGTGGCAGGGGTGTGCGGCGCGCCTGGTGCAGGCGCGCGACAGCAATCTGAAGATCACCAATACCGCGGATCTGGCTCTCGCCGAGGCGATCCTGGCGGCACGGAGAGGGCAGTGCGCGTAGGCTCAGGATTCGATGTTCACGCGTTTGGTCCCGGCGACTCGGTGGTGCTCGGCGGGGTGCGTGTGCCGCACAACCGCGGCGTGGTGGCACACTCCGACGGCGACGTGCTGCTGCACGCGCTGGTGGATGCCATGCTCGGCGCCGCGGCTCTGGGCGACATCGGCCAGCATTTCCCCGACAGCGACCCGCAGTGGCGCGGCGCGGACAGCTCGCGCTTTCTGGTCGCGACCGTGCAGATGCTGGCGCGGCGCGGCCAGCGCGTCATCAACGTCGATCTGACGCTGCTCGCGCAGAGCCCGCGCATCTCGCTGTGGCGTGATCAGATCCGCAGCAACATCGCACTGAAGCTCGGCCTGTCCGAATCGGACGTGAACCTCAAGGCCACGACCACCGAGCATCTGGGCTTCATCGGCCGCAGCGAGGGGCTGGCGGCGATGGCCACGGTGCTCATCGATGGGGTCGCGGCGGGCACGTGAGCCGCCCCGCCTCAGACGCGCGCCAGCAGCACCAGCGTCGCCCCGGTCCCGCCCGCTGGCGGGCGCGCCGATGCGAACGCCAGCACGGCCTCGGAGGCCCGAAGCTGCGCATTCACCGAATTCTTGAGCACCGGCCCGCGATTGCCCGAACGCAAGCCCTTGCCGTGGATGATGCGCACGCACAGCAGGCGCCGCGAGCGCGCATCGGCGAGAAAGGCCTGCAGCTGCGGCAGAGCCTGCGCGAGCGTACAGCCATGCAGATCGATCTCGTCATCGATGCGGTACTGGCCGCGGCGCAGCCGTCGCAGCACGAGCTCGGAGACGCCGTTGCGCCGGAAGGCGAGCTCGTCCCCGGGCTGCAGCTCGTAAAGGTCCGTCCCCGCCCCGCCTGCGGCCACGGCTTCGCGCTGCGCGCTCTCGCGCAGCAGCGCGGCGCGCTCGGCGCGTGCGATGCGCGCGCGGCTTGTGAGACGGCGACGCGGCTGGCGCACCCGATCGCTTGGCTTGAGGGGGCGCACATCGCGCATGGCCTCGCGGAACAGCGCGGCCTCGTCCTGTGCAGCCTCATCCTGCGCGTCGTCCCCCTCATCGGGCATGGTCGCTGCGTCCCGGCGAGGCATTGAAGTATATTGGCGCGCCCTTCATGACCGTCCCAACGGATTGCCGGCAATCAGCTGCGTGAAAATACTCGTCAGTAACGATGACGGCTACCGCTCGGAAGGTATCACGCAGCTGCGCGAGGCGCTGGCAGGCCTGGGCCACATCACCGTCGTCGCCCCCGATCGCAACCGCAGTGGTGCGGGCAATTCCCTGACGCTGGACGTGCCGCTGCGCATGCTGGAGAGCGAGCCGGACATCTATTACGTGGCCGGTACCCCGACCGATTGCGTGCACCTGGCCATCTCGGGCGTATTCGATTTCGAGTTCGACATGGTCGCCTCGGGCATCAACGATGGTGCCAACCTCGGTGATGATGTGCTGTATTCGGGCACGGTGGCGGCGGCGATCGAGGGACGCTTTCTGGGGCTGCCGACCGTGGCAGTGTCGCTGTGTACCTCTCCTGGCAGCGGACGGCATTTCACCACCGCCGCGCGCGTGGCGCAGCAGCTGGTGGCGGGGCTGCTGGCGCGGCCGCTCGACTCGCCGCTGATCCTGAACGTCAACGTGCCGGACGTGCCGTACGCCCAGCTCGGCGGCTTTGCGAGCACGCGTTTGGGATTTCGTCACCGCTCCGATCCGGTGATTGCCGCAGCCGATCCGCGCGGCCATCCGGTGTACTGGATCGGACCGGCTGGCGCCGGCGCCGAAATCGGCGCCGGCACCGATTTTCACGCCGTGGCCCAGGGCCTGGTCTCGGTGACGCCGCTGTCGATCGATCTGACGCGCCACGCGGCACTGCCCATGCTCTCGGGCTGGCTGGCGGCGATGTGAGCAGGCCATGAACGACCCACGCTTCTCCGGCATCGGCATGACCTCCGCGCGCACACGCGAGCGGCTGGTGCAGCGCCTGCGCGAGCAGGGCATCACGAACCTTGCGGTGCTCGATCGCTTCCGCAATGTGCCGCGCCACATCTTCGTGGACGAGGCGCTCGCAAGCCGCGCATACGAGGACACTGCGCTGCCGATCGGATTCGGCCAGACGATCTCCCAGCCGTACATCGTTGCGCGCATGACCGAGGCGCTGCTCGAAGGCGGCGCGCCCGACAAGGTGCTGGAGATCGGCACGGGCTGCGGCTATCAGACCGCGGTGCTTGCGCCGCTGGTGGGACGGGTCTTTACCATCGAGCGCATCGAAGGGCTGCAGCAGCGCGCCAAGGAGCGGCTGCGCGAGCTCTCGATCCGCAATGTGCGTTTCAGGCACGGCGATGGCGCACAGGGATGGAAGACGCAGGCGCCGTTCGATGGGGTGCTGGTGGCGGCCGCGCCGCTCTCGATTCCCGAAATGCTCGTCGAGCAGCTGGCCGTGGGTGGGCGCCTGGTCATGCCCGTCGGCCCGGAGGGCGCACAGCAGCTCGTGCGTCTGACCCGGCGCGAGCAGGGCATCGAGCGTCGCGTGCTCGGCGCCGTGGCCTTCGTGCCGCTGCTGGGCGGCGTCTCCTAGCGGGCAGCGGCGGTTGCCGGGCGACTTGTCCTGCAAAGGTGAAACCTTAAAACATTGGCGTATTTGTTTGATTTAAAATAGCTTTGCGGTGCGCTTGTCAAACACTCGAGGGCGCGCGTAGTATCTAGCCGCTGTCGGTGCACGCCGACAGTGGGATTCAAGGTGGGGGCGTTCGCGAAGAAGACACAGAGGCGATAGGGGAAGACCTGGTTTTCGAGAAGAAGAAAAATCGCGAAAAACAACAACGAAGCGGAAACAACTCTCCGAATTTGTCAGCTTCGGGCAGTTGGGGGTACAAACGATCTTCTCTCCTCTGTGTCTTCTTCGCGAGCGTCTCTGCCGCCCTCCCACCGCTTTCCCGCCAGCCCTTTCTGCCCGCCGTACGATCTTCTCTTACGACCCTCAATCGCCGGGAAACAACCCCGCGACCACGGAGCGCTGCTCGGACGCCAGCACGTTATAGGTGCGGCAGGCCGCGCCGAGCGTCATGCATTCGAGTGCGATCTGGCGCGTACGAAATGCGGCGCGCAGTCGTGCACTGCTCTGCGGCTGCGTCTGCCCCGCGCCCAGCAGCACGATGGTGGCGCCGAACTGCAGCAGCGGCGCAAGCTGCGCCTCCAGCTGCGCCGAATCGTTCAGCGCCTGGAAGGATGGCACGGCCCAGTCCGTCAGCAGTTGCTGCGGACTCACCAGCAGCGGATGCGTGAGGCGTTGCGCATCGATGACGACGCCGCCGTCGCCGTAGCTGCGTACCAGATGTATGCGCGGATCGGAGTCGAGCGCGAGGCGCATGAACGGTACGATACGCCAGGGTGAGGGAGCTGGTCGTCATACTGCCGGATTTTTTTTCCATCTCGAGCGATGCGCGCAGCGCCGCCGCAGCCGCTGCCGTGGCGCTGCCGCGCCTGCCACATCTGGAGGGGCTGCTGGCGCGCGCGACGCGCGCCGCACTGCCGGACTGGCGCGCCTGGCTGCGCGAGCGCATGGCGGGTCCGTCGCTGTCGGCCGCGGCGACGGTCGCGGCAGCGTGGGGGTTGCCGGCGGATGCGACGCGCCAGTACTGGCTGGCCACGCCGGTGCACCTGTTCGCGGGCCTCGACAGCGTGCGGCTGCACCCTCAGGGGCTGCTGCGCCTGAGCGGCGCCGAGCAGCAGCGGCTGGTGAGCGAATTCGCCGCGGTATTCGCCGATTCTCCCTGGCGGCTGCTGGCGCGCGATCGGCGCGAGCTGCTGCTGGTCGGGCCTGCGCTCGCCGCCGGTGGCGCCGATCCGGCGATGCTGCTCGGCGCAGATCCTTCGGCGGGACTGCCCCAGGGTGCGGATGCTGCGACGTTGAAGCGGCTCGGCTCGGAGATCGAGCTCTGGCTGCACGAGCACCCACTGAACCTCGAGCGTCACAGCCGGGGCGAGCTGCCGGTCACCGGGCTGTGGCTTTGGGGCAGTGCGCCGTCCAGCGCGCCATCCAGTGCGCCCGTGTCCTCGATCGCGCACGCTGCGCCATCCCCTGCAGCGCTCCCGAGCGCAGCGCCGGGCACCCACCGCTCGCTGCCGCGCCTTGCGGGCGAGGACACCTATGCGCAGGCACTCTGGCAGCTGTGCGGCGCGCCTGCCGAGCCGACACCCGAGCCTGCTGCTGCGCTCACGCCCGCGGCGGCGTTGAGCGAGCCGCGCGGAGCAGTGATGCTGATGCGGGTCTGCGAGCCGCCCGGTCTGCGGGCAGCGCTTGAGCATTGGGAGCGTCGCTGGGGTTCTTCGGTGCGCGCAGCGCTCGCGGCGCGTCGACTCTCGGCGCTGTACCTGCTGACCGGTACGCACGTGCATGCGCTGTCCTGGTGGGCGCTGGCGCGCTTTTGGCGCGCGCGCCGGCCCTGGTGGGAGCTGCTGTGAGGATCGAGGTCGTGCGCCGTGCAGTGCCGAGCCAGGGTGCGGGTCTTGCAGCCGACGTACATCCGGTGCTGCAGCGGATCTACGCCGCGCGTGGCGTGCGCGGCCCTGCCGAGCTTGCGCTGGGACTGCGCGATCTGCTGCCGGTTACGACGCTGCGCGGCACCCAGGCCGCCGCGGAGCTGCTGTGCCGCCACCGGCTCGAGGGCTCGGTGATGATCATCGGCGATTTCGACGCCGATGGCGCCACGAGCACGGCGCTGCTGGTACGGGCGCTGCGCAGCTGGGGGTTTGCAAGCGTCGACTTCCTCGTGCCCAATCGCTTCGAGTTCGGCTACGGCCTCACGCCCGAGATCGTCGAGCTGGCCACACGCCGCCATCCCTCGCTGATCGTGACGGTGGACAATGGCATCGCCAGTCACGCCGGCGTGGCCGCGGCGCGCGCCGCGGGCATCGAGGTGCTGGTCACCGATCATCATCTGCCGGCCGCGACGCTGCCGGCGGCCGATGTCATCGTCAATCCGAATCTGCCCGGCTGCGGCTTCGCCAGCGGCTGCCTGGCGGGCGTCGGCGTGGCCTTTTATGTGGCCGCGGCGCTGCGACGGCTGCTCGAGCAGCGTGGCGTGCTGCCCGGCTCAGCCCCGGGCCCGGCGCAGCTGCTGGATCTGGTGGCGCTCGGCACCGTCGCCGACGTCGTGCCCTTCGACGTCAACAATCGCATCCTGGTCGCACAGGGGCTGCGCCGCATCCGCGCCGGTCGCTGTGTCCCCGGTATCACTGCGCTGCTGGCCATCGCGCGCCGCGAACCCTCACAGATCGTCGCCTCGGACCTGGGCTTTGCGGTCGCACCGCGGCTGAATGCGGCCGGCCGTCTCACCGACATGTCGATCGGCATCCGCTGTCTGCTGGCCGACGATGCCGTCGAGGCGCGCACCCTGGCTCAGGAGCTCGATCAGCTCAACGTCGAGCGGCGGCAGATCGAGTCGAAGATGCAGAGCGAGGCGCTCGCAGCGGTGCGCGTGCTGCGTGACCCGACCAGCGGGGTGTCGCGCTCGGGCGTGTGCCTGTTCGATCAGGCCTGGCACCAGGGGGTCGTCGGGCTGGTCGCAAGCCGCGTCAAGGAGCGGCTGCGCCGTCCGGTCATTGCCTTCGCACGTGCCGATGAGCGGCTGCTGCGCGGCTCGGCGCGCTCGGTGCCCGGAGTGCACATCCGCGACGTGCTCGACGCGCTGGCCACGCGTGAGCCGCAGCTCATCCAGAAGTTCGGCGGTCATGCCATGGCCGCGGGGGTCACGCTCGAGCTCACGCGCCTCGATGCCTTTGCACAGGCGTTCGACGCGCAGTGCGCCAGCGCACTGGCAGCGCGCGGTTCGCCCGACGTCATCGAGACCGACGGGGAGCTGGCGCGCGAGGAGATCGCTCTGCCCACCGCCGAGGCGCTGCGCGCCGGCGGCCCCTGGGGGCCGGGCTTTCCCGAACCGCTCTTCGATGGGCTGTTCCACATCAGCTCGGCACGCCTGGTCGGTGAGCGGCATCTGCGTCTGGGACTCGCTGCGCCCGAGGGCCGCGGCGATTTCTCCGCGATCGCCTTCAACTACCTCGATGACGAGCGTAAGGCCGCGGCACTTCCGAGCGGCGCGGTGCGCCTCATCTACCGGCTCGACAGCAGCGAGTACCTCGGTGAGCGCCGCCTGCAGATCGTCGTGGAGCACCTGCTCGGCGTCTGAGCGCGCAGCTGATAGAATCCTGGCGATGGAAGTCACCCAGCTCAAGCGTACTCTCAAAGATCTCGAGGAGCGTGCGATCTCCTTGAGGGGGTTTCTTTGAATACGATCGCAAGAAGGAACGCCTCGAAGAGGTCAATCGCGAGCTGGAAGATGCGGCCATCTGGAGCAATCCCGAGCGCGCCCAGGAACTCGGCCGCGAGCGCGCGCGCCTGGCCGCGCAGCTCGAGGAGCTCGATCGCACAAGCCGCGGGCTGAGCGATGCCGCGCAGCTGCTCGAGCTCGCCGAGCTCGAGAGCGACGAATCCACCGCTCGTGAGATCGAGCGCGATACCGAACGGCTGCAAGCCGAGGTACGCAAGCTCGAATTCGCGCGCATGTTCAGCGGGGAGATGGATGCGCACAACGCCTACATGGACATCCAGGCCGGGGCGGGAGGCACCGAAGCGCAGGACTGGGCGCAGATGCTGCTGCGCATGTATATGAAGTGGGGCATGGCCCATGGCTTCGGCTGCGAGGTCATCGATCAGAATGCGGGCGAGGTCGCGGGCATCAAGAGTGCGACGGTGCAGTTCACCGGTGACTATGCCTACGGCTGGCTGCGCACGGAGATCGGCGTGCATCGCCTGGTGCGCAAGTCCCCCTTCGACTCGGGTAATCGGCGCCATACCTCCTTCGCCTCGGTGTTCGTCTCTCCTGAGGTGGATGAGGACATCGCCATCGAGATCAACCCGGCGGACCTGGAGATGGACGTGTATCGCTCCAGCGGCGCAGGCGGCCAGCATGTCAACAAAACCGAATCGGCCGTGCGCATCCGGCACCTGCCCAGCGGCATCGTCGTGGCCTGTCAGAACGAGCGCAGCCAGCACAAGAACCGCTCCACGGCCATGAAGATGCTGAAGGCCAAGCTCTACGAGCTCGAGGTCAACAAGCGTAACGCCGCCGCGCGCGTGCTCGAAGAGTCCAAGTCCGACGTGAGCTGGGGCAACCAGATCCGCTCCTACGTTCTGGATCAATCGCGTATCAAGGATTTGCGCACCGGCGTGGAGGTGGGCAACACCACCGCGGTGCTCGATGGAGATCTGGATCAGTTCCTGGAAGCCAGCCTGAAGGCCGGCCTGTGAGCGAAGACGAGGAGGAGAACCACCTGATCGCCGAGCGGCGTGCCAAGCTCGGCGAGCTGCGCTCGCGCGGCATCGCCTATCCGAACGACTTCAGGCGCGATGCGCTCGCCGAGCAGATCCACTCGGCCTATGCGCTGCGCGATGCGGCCTGGCTCGAGGCCAATCCGGTACGCGTGCACGTGGCCGGGCGCATGCTCTTCAAGCGTGTCATGGGCAAGGCAAGCTTTGCGAAGATCGCCGACGCCAGCGGCCAGCTGCAGCTGTACCTGCAGGCCAATACGCTCGGCGAGGCCTATGAGGCCTTCAAGAGCTATGACGTCGGTGACATCCTGGGGGCGGAAGGCGAGCTGTTTCGCACCAGGACCGACGAGCTCTCGGTGCGTGTGGCGCGCCTGACGCTGCTGGCAAAGTCGCTGCGGCCGCTGCCCGACAAGTGGCATGGGCTGGCGGACACGGAGCTGCGCTATCGGCGCCGCTACGTCGACCTCATCGTCAACGAGCGCAGCCGCGAGATCTTCCGGCTGCGCACGCGCATCCTGCGCTACCTGCGCGATTATCTGGATGCGCTCGGGTTCATGGAAGTCGAGACACCGATGATGCAGCCGCTGGCAGGGGGGGCGAGCGCACGGCCCTTTGTCACGCGTCACAACGCGCTCGACCAGACCATGTATCTGCGCATCGCCCCGGAGCTGTATCTGAAGCGCCTGGTGGTCGGCGGTTTCGAGCGCGTCTATGAGATCAACCGCAATTTCCGTAACGAGGGGCTCTCCACCCGCCACAACCCCGAGTTCACGATGCTCGAGCTGTACTGGGCCTACACCGATTATCACCGCTTGATGGAGCTCATCGAGCAGATCATGCGCGGCATCGCCGGCTCTCTGCTCGGTACGCATCGCGTCACCTACCAGGACCGGGAGTACGATCTGGACGTGCCGTTCGAGCGCATCAGCGTCGAGCAGGCCATCCTCACGGCCAATCCGGTGCTCGAACGCGATCACCTGCGCGACGTGCCGTACCTGCGCGCCGCCTGCGAGCGGCTCGGTATCCCCTACCAGGAGCGCGACGGGGCGGGGAAGCTGCAGATCGAGATCTTCGAGAAAACGGTCGAGTCGACCTTGCTCGCGCCCACTTTCATTTACGCGTATCCGGCCGAGGTCTCGCCGCTGTCGCGTGCCAACGATGCCGATCCGTTCCTGACCGACCGGTTCGAGTTCTTCGTCGCCGGTCGCGAGCTCGCCAACGGTTT
>DATBPG010000224.1:0-1605 GCA_036561485.1 Steroidobacteraceae bacterium
TCGAAGCTCTGCAGAGCACCCTGCTCGTCCCCGGCAAGCTGCAATGCGACCCCGAGACCATGGTGCGCCTCGGCATCCATAGGATTGAGGTGCAGCGCTCGGCGATAGCTCTGCTGCGCGGCCTCGAGATTGCCCAGCGCACACAGCGCCCGAGCGCGGTTGCGCAGCGTCGCGATGTCGTGAGGGCTCAGGGCCAGCGCCTGCTCGTAACTGCTGACCGCTTCTTCGACACGACCGAGCTGATGAAGGATGACGCCGCGGTTGTGATGCGCCGCTGCGTGCGCGGGGTTCGCCCCGATGGCCTGCTCGTAGCTGGCCAGTGCCTCGTGCGGCCGCTGCATCGCCCGCAGCGTCACACCTCGGTTATTGTAGGCGGCGGCGTAATCGGTCTTGGCGCCGATCGCCTGATCGTAGCTGGCGAGGGCCTCATCGAAGCGCCCCAGGGCATGCAGGACCAGGCCACGATTGTAATGGGCCTCCGGATAGGCAGGCTGCAGCGACAGCGCCCGCTCGTAGCTGCGCAGCGCCGCCTCGGGACGTCCGAGGTCTCGAAGCACATTGCCGTAGTTGTTGTGCGCCGTCGGATCGTTCGGCGCCAGCTCGGCGGCGCGGCCGAGCAGCGACTGCGCTTCCGTCGATCGCTCAGTCTGCGCGCACAGCACGCCCAGCAGCGTGAGGGCGGCGAGTTCGGGCGGCCGTGCCTGCAGGAGCCTGCGTGCCTGCCGCTCCGCCTCCTGCCATCGGCCACGCGCATACAGCTCCCATGCCTGCCGCAGCGACGCGGCGGCCCCGCCGGGGCGGATGCACGGTCTCTGACGGTGTTGTGCGCGCTGCTTGCCCATGGACGGCCGCCTGGCCTCAAAGCAGATTGATGCCGAGCGTTTTCATTCGCTCGAGCTCGCGTCGGTCGCCGCGGAATTCCGCCTGCGCGCACGGGTGCGAATGATAGTTACCGATGACCAGCGGCAGTCGCACGATCTTCTTCTGCAGCCGACCGGCCAGCACCTGCCACCAGGCTATATCGCCGGCGACACGCAGCACCGTCCCGTCCGCCAGTCGCCACGGATAGCGGGGTGCACCGACGTGGGCATCCATGCGCCACAGCGTGGCGGGCCCGAGCGTGCCGCGTGCATCGGTACCCAGGCGCGTGGGCGTGCCCGGGGGCGGCGGCCAATCCTGCACGTAGGGCAGCTGCTCGGTTGGGAAACTCGGCTGCACTGCGTCTGTCTGGGCCTGCGAATAGCAGACCTGCCAATCTCCCGCTGCCAGCGCCGCATCCTCTCGCAGTAATGCCATCTCCAGCCGTTCCACGGCATCGGGGGCGAGGCGATCATCCAGGTTCAGATTCAGCACGAAGGGCGTACTGACGAGCGACAGCGCCACGTTCCAGGCCTGATAGATACTCAGTGTTTCGTGCACCACCACGTGGCGGCCACGGACGCCGGCCGGGGGCGCATCCGCGGCGTCGAACACGTAGATCGGATCGACGCCAACGCTTTGCGCGGCAAGGTTCGCGGCATGGCCCTCGAGCAGGCGCTCGCGATCCGGATCGGCATGCCATACGGCACAGATCACGCTGGTACGGGGCAGGCGCGCCACATCAGG
>DATBPG010000225.1:0-5278 GCA_036561485.1 Steroidobacteraceae bacterium
CAGCGCTCGTCGAAGCCCTGGACGCTGCCACGCTCATGCAGGTGCTCGGCGGCCAGCACCCCGCTGGCCATGGCCTGATCGATGCCCTTCAGACGTGCGACATTGAGCATGCCGGCGGCATCGCCGATCAGCATCGCCCCCGGCATCTCCAGGCGCGGCAGCCCCTGCCAGCCTCCCGTGGACACGCAGCGTGCCCCGTAGGCGAGTGGCTGGCCACCGGCGAGCAGCGGGGCGATCACCGGATGCTGCTTGAAGCGCTGGAACAGCTCGAAGGGCGCGAGCCGCGGATCGCGGTAATCCAGGCCGACGAAATAGCCGACATATACCCGATCCCCGGGCAGATGGTAGACAAAACCGCCGCCGTAGCTGCCCGCATCCAGTGGCCAGCCGACGGTGTGCAGCACCCGTCCGCTCTGCGCACGCCCGGCCGGCAGCTGCCAGAGCTCCTTGAAGCCCAGGCCGTAAGTCGGCGCGCTCGCGGCCGAGGCCAGTCGGAACTGGGCCACCAGCTGCCCGGTGAGGCTGCCACGGCAGCCCTCGGCCACGACGGTGCTGGGCGCCAGAATGTCCGCGCCTGGCATGAAGCCCGGTTTCTGCGTGCCGTCGCGCGCGCGGCCCATGTCGCTCAGGCGCACTCCTGCGACCGCGCCGGTGCCGTCCAGCACGGCCTCGCGCACGGCGAAGCCGGCGAAGACGTCGACACCCAGACCCTCGGCGCGCTGGGCCAGCTGCGCCATCAGCTGGTCGATCGACACGATGAGGGTGCCGCGACCGTGCTGCTGCGGTGGTGTCGGCAGAGGCAGCGCGCCGCGCTGGGAGAGGAAGCGAAACTGCGTGACAGTGACCGGCGTGCAGATTGCCGGCGCTGTGGCACGCCAGTCAGGCAGCAGTGCGTCGAGCGGCCCGGGATCGAGCAGCGCGCCCGAGAGCAGATGCGCGCCGACGCTCGCGCCCTTCTCCAGGACGCAGACGCTGCGCGAGGGGTCGAGCTGGCGCAGGCGGATCGCACAGGCGAGGCCGGCCGGACCGGCACCGACGACGATGACGTCGTAGTTCATGACATCCCGCTCGATCACCGCGCTCATGCAGCGCCTCGGTCGGGTGCGGCCAGATCGGGTTCGCCAAGCGCGGCCAGCAGCGCCGCGCGCGCACTCTCGCGCAGCTGCCGCGCGCGCTTGCCCTGCGTCTCGCTGCCCGCCGGTGGCGCGGGCAGCGCCGGGATTTGCGCGAGTACGCGCACCTGGATGCGTCCGGGCGCGGGCCAGGCACGTCCCGGCGGCAGACAGCGACGCGTGCCCTGAATGGCCAGCGGCACCACCGGCAGATTGGCGCGTGCGGCGGCTGCAAAGGCGCCGATATGGAAATGCAGCAGTCCCACCTCGCGGCTGAAGGTGCCTTCCGGAAAGAACACCAGCGATTCACCCAGCTGCGCCTGGCGCAGCAGGCGGCGCGTATCGCGCAGCACCTGATGGCGCGCCCGGCGCTCGACGAATTCCACGCCGATTCGCCGCAGCAGCAGCCCCGCCAGGGGTACCGCGGACATCTCGCGTTTGATGACGAAGCCGAAGCGCGCGGGCAGCAGCGCGGCCAGGACCACGCCGTCCAGGTAGCTGCAGTGATTGGCCACGATGAGGCAGCAGGGCGGCAGGCTCGAGAGGCCCTGGGTGCTCAGACGCATGCCCGCCAACGCCAGCGTCAGGCGCGCGACGCGGCGTATGAGGCCACGGCGGCGCGCGAGCGGGCCGATCGTCAGCAGCCCCAGGAGCGCCAGCAGGCCCACCAGCAGGAACTGCAGCCAGCCGTAGAGCCCGTAAATGACGCGCCAGGGCGTCAATGGCGCGACTGGCAAGGACGGGGCCAGGGCCGGCGCAGGAGTGGTGGAGCTCACAACGAATATGTCCGGGATGTGATGCAGTTCTCTTTATGTTAACGGTTGTGCCCGGCTGTGAGGGTCATCACATCGAATTGGAAGCCGCCATCAGCATACTGGTCGAAGAGTTCATCGAGCGAGCATGGCGTTGACCAAACCGGCGACAGCGAGCACAGAGATTCCCAGTCACGAGGCCGTCGATCCTTTGATCGCGCGCTTCCTCGACGCGGTGTGGATGGAGCGCGGGCTCTCGTCCAATACCCTGGCGGCCTACCGCGCCGATCTGGTGGCGCTCAGCCGCTGGCTGACCGGTGAGCGGCAGATGACGCTGGCGCAGGCCAGGCGCAGCGAGCTGCTCGAATTCATCGACGTGCGCGCCAAAGCGGGTGCGCGGCCGCGCTCCATGGCGCGGCAGCTGTCGTCGTACCGCAGATTTTTCCGCTATCTCGTGCGCGAGGGCGTGATGCACGAGGATCCCACCGCGCAGATCGCGATGCCAAAGATTGGCCGCTCGCTGCCGCGCTCGCTGAGCGAGGCGGAGGTCGAAGCGCTGCTGGCCGCCCCCGCCGTGGCCGATCCACTCGGCTATCGCGACCGCGCCATGCTCGAGGTGCTGTATGCCACGGGGCTGCGGGTCTCCGAGCTCGTGAGCCTCAAGCTCAGCCAGGTCAATCTCAATCAGGGCGTCATCCGCGTGCTCGGCAAGGGCAATCGCGAGCGGCTCATCCCGCTCGGCGAGGAGGCCGTGCGCTGGCTGACTGCCTTCATCAACGGTCCGCGCAACGACATCCTGCTCGATCGCAGCACCGACTGCATGTTTCCGACACGACGCGGCGATCGCATGACGCGCCAGGCTTTCTGGCACATCATCAAGCGCTACGCGCGCAAAGCCTGCGTGAACCGCGACCTCTCGCCCCACACGCTGCGCCATGCATTCGCCACGCATCTGCTCAACCACGGAGCGGACCTGCGCGTGGTGCAGATGCTGCTCGGCCACAGCGATCTGTCGACCACACAGATCTACACGCACGTGGCGCGCGAGCGCATGAAGGAGCTGCATTCGCAGCATCACCCGCGCGGGTGATTCGCGTAACAATCCGCCGCACGGCCCCGTCGCCGCACGGCCCCGTGATGGTACGCGTGCTATGCTCGGAGGCCTCATGAAACGCCTGATTTGCCCCGGCGCCGCCACCCTGGTGCTGCTGCTGTCCGCCCTCGCCGGGGTGATGCAAGGCCCTTGCGCTCAGGCCCAGTCGCTCGTTGCAGGCGCCAGCTCGCCGGCGAGCGCTGCTGCGGTTGTGCCGGGCGGCATGTCCCCGGCGCTGCCCACCGCAGCACCCGCAGGGGCCGCCCCCGATGGTGTCGCACCTTCGCCGATTCCAGGCATCGTGGAAGTGCGCCGCGGCGCAGATATCGTCTACATGTCGAAGGATGGCAAGTATGTGCTGACCGGCGATCTCTACCGGGTCGACAAGCACATCGATCTCACCGAGCAGCGTCGCCGCGAGCTGCGCCGCGAGCTCATCGATGCGCTTCCCGAGTCGCAGATGCTGGTGTTTGCACCCCGGCATCCGCAGTACACCGTCACGGTATTCACGGATGTGGATTGCGTCTACTGCCGCGCGCTGCATGGCCAGATCGAGGATTACAACTCGCTCGGTATCAAGGTGCGCTACGTATTCTTTCCGCGCACCGGCCCCAACACCTCCTCGTGGTACAAGGCCGAGCAGGTGTGGTGCTCCAGGGACCGGCATGCGGCGCTGACGCGCGCCAAGCTCGGTGAGCCGCTGTCAGCGAAGGTCTGTTCCGCCAATCCCGTGGCGCGCGAGTATGCACTCGGTCAGGCGATCGGCCTCGAGGGCACCCCGGGCATCGTCGCCGCCAACGGCGCGCTGCTCGGCGGCTATCTGCCTCCCACGGCGATGCTGGCGGCGCTGAAGGACAGTGCGCAACCACCGACGGCGGCATCGGCGAACTGACCCACCGCAGGCGCAGGCGCGGGCCCTGCCGGGCGATCGCGGCGCCCTCAGCGCTCCAGAAGCTTCAGCTTATCGGGTTTGCCGTCCCACTCCTTGGCGTCCTCGGGCGGCGGACCCTTCTCGGTGATCACCGGCCACTGCTTGGAAAGCTGCGCATTGAGGGGCTTGAACTGCTCCTGGCCCTTGGGCAGCTCCTCCTCGGAGAAGATCGCTTCGGCCGGGCATTCCGGCTCGCACAGCGTGCAATCGATGCACTCGTCCGGATCGATCACGAGGAAATTCGGGCCAGCGTGGAAGCAGTCGACCGGACAGACCTCCACACAATCCATGTATTTGCACTTGATGCAGTTTTCGGTCACCACGAAGGTCATTGCAGCTGCCGCTCCGATCAAAGAAGTCAAAACCGTAAGGATACGCGAACCTGCCCGGCCGCTTCAAAGCGCCCTGGAAGCGTCCCTGGCCGCGCTGTTCACGGGCGCTCGCTCGGCGGTGCTGAAGTGCAGCTGTTCGACCCCGGCGCTGCGATCGGCAAAGTAGCAGCGCAGCGCGAAGTGGATGCTCGCAAAGGCGAGCTTATCCCAGGGAATCTCACTCTCCTCGTAGAGCCCGACCTGCAGGCTCTCGGCACCGACACCGAAGTCCTCATCGAGCAGTGTCGCCCGGAAGGTCATGTGCACCTGCGCCGCATGCAGCAGGTGCGTGATGGCCAGCAGCGAGCCAATCTGCACGCGCGCCAGCGCCTCCTCGAGCGACTCGCGTGCCGCCGCCTGCGCCAGCGTCTCGCCGATCTCGTAGAAACCGGCCGGGAAGGTCCAGTAGCCACGCCGCGGGTCGATGGCGCGCTGGCACAGCAGAATGCGGCCGTGCCGCTCTGGGACGCAGCCCACGACGATGCGCGGATTCTGGTAATGGACGGCATGGCAGGCCTGGCACACCGCGCGCGGGCGGTTGTCGCCCGGTGGAATGCGCAGCTGCACGGGGCCGCCGCAGTCTGGACAGAATTTCATGATGGATTGCGGTATCGTACGCGCACCGGCAGCGGCCGCGCATCTGGCCTCTTAGGGCCTCATGCCCCTGTGGCGGAACTGGTAGACGCAGTGGACTCAAGCAACTGAAATTTGAGCCTGTCGGGCGAAAGCCTGAGAGTGAAGCCCGTCAAAGTCGGTGAAGGCCCTGGACATAATCCGCGCTGACGCCGAGCCAAGCCCCGGGAGATCGGGGAAGGTGTAGAGAGCAGACGGCGGGCACCTAAAGCCCAGAAGGCCATGGTGAAGGCGTGCTCCAGACTACGAACGCCGCGCAGCGGCGGCGGCGAAAGCCGAAGTAGGAAGAAAATCCACCGCTAGCGATAGCGTGTCGGTTCGACTCCGACCGGGGGCACCATTCCCATTGCTGAGCGCCGGCGGCGGGTCAGCCCGCGTAGAGCAGC
>DATBPG010000226.1:0-2570 GCA_036561485.1 Steroidobacteraceae bacterium
CGGTCTGCCCAACCGACGCTACTTTCTCGATCAGGTCGATCGCGCGCTACGCGAGATGCGCACGCGCTCGGGACGCGAGATCGCCGCGCTGCTCATCTCCGTGGGCCGCTACAAGGTCGTCACCGATACGCTGGGTCACACCGCCGGGGATGAGCTGATGGTGCAGATCACGCGCCTGGCCAATCAGGCGCTCGCCGGCCAGGAGTTCGTGCTGGCGCGGTGGGCCGATGACGAGCTGGCGCTGCTGGTGAGCGCCGTGCACAGCGCAGAAGGCGTGTTGCACATCGCGCGTCTGCTGCAGCAGGCACTGCAGACGCCGATCGAGATTCGCCGCCATCGCATCATGGCGGCCACCAGCATGGGTGCAACCTACGTCGAGTCGGGACTACAGCGCGCCGAGGAGGTGCTGCGCGAGGCGGACATCGCCCTGTCCTCGGCCAAGGCACAGGGGGGCTCGCGCCTGGTCAGCTATAGCAGCGCCATGCAGACCCACCTGATGCAGCAGGTGAGCCTCGAGGGCGATCTGCAGCAGGCTCTGGAGCGCCAGGAATTCCGCCTGATGTTCCAGCCCATTGTGGCTCTGTCGGGACGCCAGATCGTCGGGATGGAAGTGCTGCTGCGCTGGCTGCATCCTGTAGAGGGACTGCTACGGCCCGAGCGCTTCCTGAGCTCGGCGGAGGAGGCGGGATTGAGCGTGGCGATCACTCGCTGGATCATTCAGCGCACCTGCCAGATCGGCCGCCAGTGGCGCTCGATGCTGCCGGCCGATACGCAGTTCTACTTCAGCGTCAATCTATCGACGGCCGCGCTGCTCGATCCGGAGCTCAGCGAGTACGTGCGTCAGGCCTTGAGTCGCACCGAGGCCGCCCCTGCCGCGCTCAAATTCGAGGTCACCGAAAACAGCCTCATCAGCAACGTCGGTGCTGCGCGCCAGGCGCTCGACCGTCTGCACGCCCTGGGCGTGGAGCTGATGCTCGATGACTTTGGCACCGGTTACTCATCGCTCAGCCACCTGCAGCTCTTCCCCTTCGACTACATCAAGATCGACGGCCCGTTCGACAGCCGCGGTGCGACCACACATCCGACGCTGGCCGGTGCGCACCATGGCCCCGATCGCGGCACCGCCGCACTGGTGCGCGCGATGACGCAGATGGCCGACGCGCTGGGCCTCAAGACCGTCGCGGAAATTGTCGAGACCACCTCGGCGGTCAACAGCCTGCAGCAGTTCGGCTGCCAGTTCGCGCAGGGCAATGTCTTCTCGCCTCCCGTGGACGCCGATCAGGCCTTCCAGCGCCTGCGCGCGCGCATCCTCGAGCCGCACGACGCCGTCGCGATCCAGGAGCCGGAGCCCGAGGAGGACGACTCCGCCACCATGATCCTGCCAGTGCTGCCCGAAACCATGATCGAATAAGCGGGGGCATGACCCCGCCGCTCGCCGGCGCCCAAGCTCGCGGGCTTTCGGGCCTTCGCGCTACCATAGGCCATGGCCATCCAGCTCGAGCCCGGGCCGGCGCCCGCGCGTCTCGCCGTGCCGGCGGCCCAGCGCCAGTACCGCTACTACGACTTCGTCATGGCCGCGTACGTCTGCATCCTGCTGTGCGCGAATCTCATCGGCCCGTCCAAGGTGTCCACCATTCACGTGCCGGTGATCGGCGGCGTGACCTTCATGGCCGGCGTGCTGTTCTTTCCGCTGTCATACATCTTCGGCGACATCCTCACCGAGGTGTATGGCTACGCGCGCGATCGGCGGGTGGTGTGGGCCGGCTTTGCGGCACTGGCGTTCGCATCGCTCATGGCCAGCGTCATCGTCGCGCTGCCGCCGGCGGCCGAATGGCGCAGCAAGCAGGCGGCCGTCGAGACCATCTTTGGCAACACCCCGCGCATCGTCGCCGCCTCCATCGTCGCCTTCTGGTGCGGCTCCTTCGTCAACAGCTACGTCATGGCGAAAATGAAGCTCTGGACCGAGGGACGCTGGCTGTGGACGCGCACGGTCGGCTCCACCGTTTGCGGTGAAGCCGTGGACTCGGCGCTGTTCTACTCCATCGCCTTTTTCGGCCTCTGGGACAATCACCTGCTCGTCACGGTCATGATCACGCAGTACGTGCTCAAGAGCGCCTGGGAGATCGTCATGACGCCGGTGACCTACCGCGTCGTCGGCTTTCTCAAGCGCACCGAGCAGCAGGACTACTACGACCGCGACACCCATTTCACGCCGTTCTCCCTCAAGGCGTAAACCCCCGCCAGCGGGGCGCGCGGCGGTCGTACCGCGATATTTAATTATCGTATTGCATTAATTTCTTTCTGTGATACGCTGCGGCGATCTTTACAGCTGTCCGCACTCTCGGGCCTATAGCCATGCCCCAGGTACACACTGAATCGCCCTCGCCGGGGCTGCACAGAGCCCGCAGACTCAGCCGGATCCTGGCGGCATGTCTGGGAATCGGTTTCTGCGCCGTGGCGCTGCTCGGCATCGTGCTGGTGGGAGCTATGCTCTTCAGTGCGACCATCTGGCCACATCTGTTCCCAGCCGACGCAAAGATCGCGTTCGACTCGCAGGGGATTTCGATCTA
>DATBPG010000227.1:0-12901 GCA_036561485.1 Steroidobacteraceae bacterium
GAGGTGTCGCGGGGGTGGCACTGCGCCCCATTAAGTGGATGATTTTACTGGCGGCATTTCCCGCTGGGCGCGTCGTCAACCGAAGACGGGCGCACGCCGTTGTACTGCCAGGCCCACAATGCAGCGCTTGGTGCCTACTTATGACCGGCTTTGCTACGCTTGCCACACAACCAGCTGATCCAGCTGCGGTCCGGAAAGTCCATTTGCGTGACACCGAGGACGGCGCCCATGCGCTGGAAGTGTTCCTGGCCAGTGTGGAGCGCAAGGCGTTCAGAATCGCACAGATCGGCCTCCGACATGAAGCCGATGCGCTCGATGTGGTGCAGGACGCCATGCTGCAGCTGAGCGCACGCTACAGCTCGCGGCCGGCGGCGGAGTGGAAGCCGCTGTTCTACCGCATTCTCGAGAATCGCATCCGCGACGTTCAGCGCCGCCGCAGCGTGCGCAATCGTGTCATGGCAATGGTGCCGTGGCGCTCGGGGGAGGATGACGATACGCCGCCTGACCCGATCGCGGAGGCGGCCGACACCGGTCCCTCGCCAGGCAGGCAGCTCGAATCCGATGAGATTCTGCAGGCGCTGGAGCAGGCGCTCGCAGCGCTGCCCAACCGGCAGAGACAGGCATTTCTGCTGCGCAATTTCGAGGGGCTGGACGTCGCGCAGACCGCGCAGGCGATGAAATGTTCTGAAGGCAGCGTCAAAACGCATTATTTTCGCGCGGTGCAGGCACTGCGCATCAAACTTGGGGATTTGCGGGCATGAGTGCGGGCATGGAAGAGCAGTCAGTGAGGGGCGGGCAGTCGACGGACGGCGGGCTCGAGCAGCGGGCGCGGGCATTGCTGATCGGCAGCGCCGAGAATCTGCCCGGGGCAGTACGCTCGCGTTTGACACAGGCCCGGCATGCCGCGCTCGCGGCGCGCCACGCGCGCATGCGCTATCGGCTGCAGCGCTGGTTGCCGGCCGGTGCGGTGGCCGCGGCGGCGCTGGCGCTGCTGGTGGTGTTCGTGCCGCAGGGGCGGCACGCGCCGGCCAGTGCAGTGAATCCGCTGATCACCAATGTTGCGGGCGTCGACGAGATCGAGCTGCTCAGCAGCGGGATGCCACTGAGCGCCGACCAGGACGTCGACGACGATTTTTATGAGTGGGCCGCGGCGGCGGCCAATGGCGCCGGCGCGGGACACATGACGGCGACGAACGCCTCGGGGACCTGATATGAATACGCGGCGCTCCCGGGCAGCGCTGCTCATCAGCCTGGCCGCGGTGCTCGGAGCGCTGAGCGCTCCGGCCTGGGCGCAGCCGCCCTATCGAGCGCCGCCGCCGGGGCAGCCGCCGCCATTTGTCGCGGCAACCCGGCACAATCCGGGCGCCGGGGTGCCCTGGGGCTCGCTCTCGCCACAGCAGCAGGAACTGCTCCTGCGCTTCCAGGGCCGCTGGGAGAACCTGCCAGCGGCACGACAGCGCACTCTGGCTTTCGGCGCCAATCGCTGGCTGTCGATGACGCCCGCGCAGCGCGCGCAGGCGCGCGAGCGCTTCCAGACCCTGCAGTCGATGCCGCCTGCCGAGCGCGCGCTGGTACAGCGGCGCTTCCAGCAGTTTCAGCGCCTCAGCCCCGAGCAGCAGCGCTCGCTGCTGCAGAATTATCGCCAGTTCTCGCGGCTGCCGCCCCAGGAGCGCCGGCAGCTGCGTCGCGAGTGGCAGAGTGCCAGCCCCGAGCAGCGCCAGCAGATGCTGCAGCAGGAGCGGCGCACGCGCGTGCCGGGGTTCGGCCGCGGCGGCGGCCGTGGCGCAGCGCGCGGGCGGCGCTGACGATCAGACGGCCTTGACGGCGCTGATCAGCGCCGAGGCTGCGGCCTGACCATCGCCATAGAGCATGCGGGTGTTATCCAGATAGAACAGTGCATTCTCGATACCCGAGAATCCGGCGCCCTGGCCGCGCTTGATGACGATGACGTTCTTGGCCTTGTCGGCGTTGAGGATCGGCATGCCATAGATCGGGCTCGAGCGATCGTTGCGTGCCACGGGATTGACCACATCATTGGCGCCGATGATCAGCGCGACGTCGGCGTTTTCGAATTCACCGTTGATCTCATCCAGATCGGCGATCAGGTCGTAGGGGACGCCGGCTTCGGCGAGCAGCACGTTCATATGGCCGGGCATGCGACCGGCCACCGGGTGAATCGCAAAGCGCACGCGTACGCCGCGATCGATCAGCAGCTGGCACAGCTCCCAGACCTTGTGCTGCGCCTGGGCCACGGCCATGCCATAGCCCGGCACGACGATGACCGATTGCGCATAGGCCATCATGACGGCAACGTCGGCGGCCTCGATCGGCTTGAGGCTGCCCTTGAGGTCCCCGGCGGCCGCCACCTTGCCGGTATCACCGAAGCCCGAGAACAGCACGTTGGCGAGCGAGCGGTTCATGGCCTTGGCCATGAGCTGCGTGAGCAGCGTGCCGGCCGAGCCAACGATCATGCCGGCCACGATCATCACCGCGTTGCCGATGGCGAAACCCTCGAAGGCCACCGCAAGCCCGGTGAAGGCGTTGTACAGCGAGATCACCACCGGCATGTCCGCGCCGCCGATGGGCAAGGTCATCGTGATCCCGAGCAGCAGAGCCACCACGAAGAAGGCGGTGACGAGCGGTGCGCCGGCGTCGAGGCCTGCGATCAGCAGGGCCCCCAGCACCAGCACCGCCAGCAGGATCAGCAGATTGAGAAAGTTCTGCCCGCGAAAGCGCAGCGAGCGCTGGATCAGGCCCTGCAGCTTGCCAAAGGCGATCAGGCTGCCGCTGAAGGACACCGCCCCGATGATGCCGCCGAGCACGGCGAGGGCCCCGGTGGCGCTCTGCGCGGTGCCACCGCGATACAGCTCCACCGCGGCGATGGCGGCCGCCGCCCCGCCGCCCATGCCGTTGTACAGCGCGATCATCTGCGGCATGGCGGTCATCGCCACGCGCCGTCCGCTGACCCAGGCGATCGCCCCGCCGATCACGATGGCGATGACGATGAGCGGCAGGTTGCCCATGCCGGGGAAGAAGAAGCTCGCCAGCGTGGCGATCACCATGCCGGCGCCGGCCCAGAGAATGCCGCTGCGCGCGGTCACCGGAGAGCTCATGCGCTTGAGCCCCATGATGAAGAGGAACGCGGTGACCAGATAGCTCGCCTGGATCCCCAGCGCGGCGTTGAACGTGCTCATCGCAATGCGCCCTAGTGCTTGCCGGGGGTAGCACCGGCACCGACACCGGCACCGGGCCGGCGTGCGCCGCTGGCCTTGAACATCTCCAGCATGCGCTCGGTCACGGCATAGCCGCCGACGGCATTACCGGCCGCCAGCAGCACACCGACGAAGCCGATGGCCTTCTCCAGCGGAGAGGTGGCCGCCCCGAGCGCTGCCATGGCGCCCACCAGCACGATGCCATGCACGAAATTCGAGCCAGACATGAGCGGGGTGTGCAGGATCACCGGCACGCGCGCGATGACCTCGTAGCCGGTGAAGGCGGCGAGCATAAAAATGTAGATTGCGACGATTCCGGTCATGATGACTTTGCCTCCACCCGCGCGCGTGTCGCCTCGTGCCGGATCGCCCCGGCATGCGTGAGGCAGGACTGTGCAAAAACCTCGTCCTGCCAGTCGATGGCGAGGGACGCGGCGTCCGCTCCCGCCGCGCGCGAGAGCGCCGGCTTCAGGAAATTGTAGAGATTGCGCGAGTACATCTCGCTGGCATGGAAGGCGAGCTGCGCGGCCAGATTCACCGGGCCGACGATCTTCACCCCGCCGTGCTGAACGATACGCCCGGCCTGCGTGAGCTCGCAGTTGCCACCGGACTCGGCAGCGATATCGACGATGACCGCACCGGCCTTCATGCGCTCCACGGCGGCGGCCGAGATGATGCGAGGCGCCGTGCGTCCGGGTACCGAGGCGGTCGTAATGACCGCGTCGGCCAGCGCGATGCGGGCATCGAGCACCTCCTGCTGACGGGCGCGCTCCTCGGCGGTGAGCTCGCGCGCATAGCCGCCGCTGCCCTCGGCCGATACGCCGGTGTCGATGAATTTCGCGCCCAGCGAGCGCACCTGCTCTCGCGTGGCGCTGCGCACGTCATAGGCCTCAACGACGGCGCCCAGGCGCCTGGCGGTGGCGATGGCCTGCAGCCCCGCCACGCCCACCCCGACGATGAGCACCTGTGCCGGACGGATGGTGCCGGCCGCAGTGGTGAGCATGGGCATGAAGCGATCGAGGGTGTCGGCGGCGATCAGCACCGCCTTGTAACCGGCAATGGCGGCCTGCGAGGAGAGCGCGTCCATCGATTGCGCACGCGAGATGCGCGGCACGAATTCCATGGCGAAGGCGGTGATCTGCCGATCGCGCAGCGCCTGTACTTCGGCGGCGCGTGCATGCGCCTGCATGAAGCCGATGACGACCGTGCCGGCGCGCAAGGCGGCGATCTGCTCCAGCGAGGGCGGTTGCACGGTCAGTAGCACGTCGCTTGTGGCCAGGACGCTCGCGGGGCTGTCGGCCCACTCGACCTGACGGTACAGGCGGTCGGGAAACTGCGCCGCGACCCCGGCGCCGCGCTCGAGCAGCACACGCGCCCCTGCGGCCGCCAGCTTCTCGGCGATCTCGGGCACGAGGCTGACACGAGCCTCGCCCGGGGCCCGCTCGGCGAGCGCGCCTATCGTAACGGACATATTGTTACCTCACGGGGTGGCCGATCCGCCCTGTCGATGACGAGCAATGCTGCGCGCTGCGGAGCCTGAACAGGAGGCAGGCGGCCATCGCCATCGCTTCTCGTTGATTGAAGTATCACATAAAGTTGCCGTATCTTACATCCCATGAGCGCCCCGGCTCTGGTATTCGACTTCGATCTGACGGCCGCCACGGCGAGCGCCGCCACGCCGCGTACGAGCTGCAGCACCGGCCTTGCGCAGATGGTTCTGCGCACCGACATCGCCGGTATGCCGCTTGAGTGGATCGATTACCGCGAGGCCGCGCGGCTCTACCATCAGGATCAGATCGCCTACACCTGCGGCTCGCTGGTGTATCGGCTCTACGGCGGCACGAGCGCGCTGAGCGGGCGGCGTACGGTGCTCGATGTCAATTCCATCGTGGCGACCATCGGGCACACCGGCAATCCCGGCAACACGCGCCGCGATTACGTGCCGCCGCTCAACAATGAGACGCTGTTTCGCCGTGACGCCTATCTGTGCATGTACTGCGCCGAGCGCTTCGCGGGTCGTGAGCTCTCGCGCGATCACGTACGCCCTTTCAGCCAGGGCGGCGAGGACGTCTGGACCAACGTCGTCACCGCCTGCCGACGCTGCAACAATGCCAAGGCGTGGCGCACGCCCGAGCAGGCGAAAATGCAGCTGATCGCGGTGCCTTTCACCCCGACGTATGCCGAATACATTTTCCTCAAGGGTCGGCGCGTGCTCGCCGATCAGATGGAGTACCTGCAGGCGCATTTTCCGCGCAGCAGTCCGCTGCACGATCGCATCGCGCGCTGGCTGAGCTGAGCGCGTGCCAAGCGACCGCGTCTATCTCGTCGACGCCTCCGTGTACGTGTTTCGCGCCTGGCATGCCTGGCGCGTCGCGCTGGTCGATGGCGAGGGTAATCCGACTCATGCCCTCTATGGATTCGCGCGGCTGCTCACCGAGCTGCTCGAGCGCGTCAACCCCGGGCGCATCGCGGTGGCCTTCGATGAGTGTCACGGCAGCGGACACCGAAACCTGCTCTACCCGCCCTATAAAGCCAATCGCGAAGCCGCGCCCGTGGCGCTGCGGCGGCAGTTCAGCCTGTGTCGTGATTTTTGCCGCGCACTGGGGGTGGCGGAGTTTGCCAGCGCCGAATTCGAGGCGGACGACCTGATTGGTACGCTCGCGAGCCTGTGCCGTGCCGAGGGGCTCGCCGTCACGATTCTCTCCTGCGACAAGGATCTGGCGCAGCTCATCGGGCCGGCCGACATTTTTTGGGACTATGCCGAGGGCCGGCAGTATCACTACCCGCAGATTGCCGGGCGCTTCGGCGTCATCCCCGAGCGCATGGCCGACTATCTTGCCCTGCGCGGCGACAGCGTCGACAACGTGCCGGGCGTGCCGGGCATCGGCCCGAAGACCGCTGCGGCATTGATGCAGGCATTTGCCTCGCTCGAGGAGCTGTTCGCCGCGCCGGCCGATATCGCCCGGTTGCCGCTGCGCGGTGCCAGCCGGCTGCCCGAGCGCCTGCAGCAGCATCGCGACATGCTGTTTCTGGCACGCACATTGACGCGCATTCGCTGCGACGTGCCCGTCGGCGCCGATAGCGCTGCGCTGCTGCGGCAGGCCCCGGATCTCGGCCTGCTCGGTGCGTTCTGTAGCAGCCAGGGTTTCGGCCCGATGCTGCTGCGACAGGCCGAACGGCTGGCACGGCTTGGGGCTGCCGTGGCGCCTGATGCCCTGACCGCCGAGGCTGCGATGACCGAGGCAGCCGCCTGAGGGCGCTTCAGGCCTTGGGGACCCAGACGCGGCACCAGCCGCCTGCATTCACCAGCTCGCCGGGAAACAGGTTGCAGGGTCGCCAGGGTTGACCCTGCTGGCCCTGCAGCTGCAGGCAGCTCTCGCAGCGCTGTCCGGACCGATACGTCTGAAACTGCTTGGGATCCACCTGCGCGGCGTCGTCGTGATAGCCGAGCGCCATGGCGTTGGGATCCTTCTCATTCAAATGCGGGAGGTCTGCCGCCGCCGCGCGGCGCGCACCAGCCCCCACTCCGGCCGCCCCGAGCAGCACGGCCAGTTTCTTCAAGGCATCACGGCGTGAGAGTGGATCGGTCATGGACGTAGGTCCTGTGGTAGCTGCCCGCTGCCAATATTCTAAGCGCTGCAGCCACCGCCGCTACCACCCGTCACGCTGTCGCGCGATTGCGCTATGCTCAGGCGGCCATGGGCGGCACGGACATCGAATCGGTCCTGCAGGAGCAGCGGAGCTTTCCTCCGCCGCCGGCCTTTGCAGCTCGCGCCCGGCCCGACAGGGCCGCCCTGGAGGCGCTGCATCGACGCGCCGAGGCCGACTATGTCGGCTTCTGGGGGGACCTGGCCCGCGAGCAGCTGCACTGGAATCGGCCGTTCTCCACCACGCTCGATGACAGTCGGGCACCCAATTTCCGCTGGTTCTGCGAGGGCGAGCTGAACGTCTCGCACGAGTGCCTCGACGTGCATCTGGCGACCCGTGCCGATAAATGCGCGATTGTGTTCGAGAGCGAAGCCGGCGCGGTGCGCCGCCTGAGCTATCGCGAGCTGCACGCTGCGGTGTGCCGCCTCGCCAATGGCCTGCGCTCCCTGGGCGTGCAGCGCGGTGACCGCGTGGTCATCTACCTGCCTCTGGTGCCCGAGGCCGTGATCGCGATGCAGGCCTGTGCGCGCATCGGCGCGATTCACTCGGTGGTATTCGGCGGCTTCTCGGCGCTGTCGCTGCGCGAGCGGATTGCCGATGCGGGGGCAACGCTGGTCATTACCGCCGACGGCGGCCAGCGCGGCGGCCAGCTCATCCCGCTCAAGCAGGCTCTCGATACGGCCCTCACCGAGGGTTGCCAGAGCGTGCGTGCCGTCCTGGTGCTGCGTCACGCGGGCGTGGAGGTGCCGATGCAGGCCCCGCGCGACCTCTGGTGGCATGAGGTCTGTGACGCGCAATCGGCGCAGTGTGCTGCCGAGTGGCTGCCGGCCGAGCATCCGCTGTTCCTGCTCTATACCTCGGGTTCCACGGGCCGGCCCAAGGGCATACAGCATGCCTCGGCCGGCTACCTGCTCAATGCCAAGCTCACGTGTCAGTGGGTGTTCGATCTGCGCGAGGACGATGTCTTCTGGTGCACGGCCGACGTCGGCTGGGTGACGGGACACACGTACGTCGCCTATGGTCCGCTCGCCAATGGCGCCACCGTGATGATGTACGAAGGCGCTCCGACCTTCCCCGATGGCGGGCGCTTCTGGCAGATCTGTCAGCGTCACGGCGTCACGATCCTCTATACCGCGCCCACCGCCATACGCGCCCTGATGCGCCTGGGCGATGAGATTCCGGCGCGCTACGACCTGTCGCGACTGCGGCTGCTGGGCAGCGTGGGCGAGCCCATCAATCCCGAAGCATGGATGTGGTACCAGCGCGTCATTGGCCGGGGACGCTGTCCCATCGTCGATACCTGGTGGCAGACCGAGACGGGCGCGATTCTGATCGCCCCGGTCCCCGGGGTCACGGTGACAAAACCGGGCTCGTGCACCCGGCCGCTGCCCGGAGTGTTCGTCGACATCGTCGATGAAGAGGGCCAGCCCGTGAGCCGTCCCGATACCGGCGGCTACCTGGTCATCCGCAAACCCTGGCCTTCGCTGGCGCGCACGATCTGGGGCGATAATCAGCGCTACCTCGATACCTACTGGCGACGTTTCGGCCAGCGCTGCTATGTGTCCGGCGATGGCGCGCACCGTGACGCGGACGGTGACGTCTGGATCGTGGGCCGGATCGATGACGTGCTCAATGTGGCCGGACACCGGCTCGGGACGATGGAGATCGAGTCGGCGCTCGCGGCGCATCCGCGCGTCGCCGAAGCGGCGGTCGTCGGCCGTCCGCACGACATCAAGGGCGAGGCCGTGCTGGCCTTTGTGGTCTGCCGGGGCAGCCCTCCGGGCGATGAGGCCGCTGTGCTCGCCGAGGAGCTGCGCCGCTGGGTCGCCGAGCAGCTCAGTCCCATCGCCCGGCCCGAGGAGATCCGCTTCACCGAGGCGCTGCCCAAGACGCGCTCGGGCAAGATCATGCGGCGTCTGCTGCGTGCAATAGGGCGCGGACAGCCGATCACCGAAGACGTCTCGACGCTCGAGAATCCAGGCATCGTCGCGCAGCTGCGTGGTGAGTCATCCGGCTGAGCGCGGCGGCACCAGCAACAGCAGCGTGCCCTCGGGGGCCTCGAGTATCACATTGCCCGGCTGCTGCAGGGCGCGCGGCGGCCGCGACAGCGGCAGGATATCCCGTCTGCCCAGCTCGGCAGGTGTCGCGGCGGGATCGATCATCTCGAACACCAGCAGTGCAGTATCGCAGCTGCGCGGGGCGTGGAAGGCGAGATCGAGCTGATCGCTGGTGAGGGGCTGGTGCGCATAGGGTGTCTCCTCCGCGGGCAGCCCGACGAAGCCCGCCCGCTCCCAGAAGCCCAGCGCGACCTCGAAGTCGGGCTCCGGCAGGCTAAGCTGCACCCACTCACCGCAGAGACTTCCCGCGCCGGCAGTGCCACGTTCTCGCACGTCGAGGCCGTCGTCGCCGTGAGCGTCGAGCTGGACTGCTGAGAAGGTGCGTGCTTCCTGAAGCAGCAGCGCATGTCCAGCTGGATCGCGCAGCCACAGATGGTGCAGCGACTCCTCGCCGAGCTGCAGCGCATCCGGGTCGAGTCCGTGTTGCCGCAGCCGTTCAGCCTGGCGTGCCAGACCGGCCTGCACAAAGCAGGGGGTGGGACCCTCCAGCAGCGCTGCCGCCTCGTAACGGCCCCTCCTGGCGCCTCCAGGAGATGGCCGCTGATGCAGGCCCAGGTGTATGCGGCCATCGCCGAGCACGCCATAGGGATGAGGCCACGCATCACCGGTGAGTCGCTGAGTGAAGCCCAGGCGCTCGTAGAACTGCACGGAGGCGGCGATGTCGTGCGTGGGGAGGGCCAGCTCCAGGAACTGGCCGAGCGGCGCGGAAGCAGTCACGTCAGTGCCAGTGGGCGCTCGCGCGTGTCACCAGGGCCGCAAGCGCGCGGATGTGTGCCTCACCGGCGTTGAGCGCGGGGATGTAGTCGAAGTGCTCGCCACCGGCTTTGAGAAACGTGTCGCGGCCGAGCAGCGCAATCTCCTCGAGCGTCTCAAGGCAGTCGGCGGGAAAGCCCGGGCAGATGACGCTCACGGCGCGCACGCCGCGATGTGGCAGCTCACGCAGCGTCGCGTCGGTGGCCGGCTGCAGCCAGCGCGCCTTGCCAAAGCGGGATTGAAACGCGAGCGTCCAGTCGCCGGCGGGTATGCCCAGGGCGGCGGCGAGGCGTTGCGCCGTCTGCCGGCACTGCTCGCCGTAGCGATCGCCGCGCTGCTCGTAGCGCTGCGGGATGCCATGAAAGGAGATCAGCAGATGCTCGCCCGTGGCGCCGCCGCGCTGTCGCCGTCGCTCGCGCACGCTGTTGGCCAACGCCTCGATATAGGCCTCATCGCTGGCGTAGTCGGCAATGACGCGCAGTTGGGGCAGCGTGCGCCAGTGCGCCAGGGCTGCGCCGAGCTGATCGTAGACCGCCCCGGTGGTCGTGCCACTGCTCTGCGGAAACAGCGGCAGCACCAGCAGGCGGTGCACGCCCCGCTCGCGCAGTTGCGCGAGCACCTGCGAGAGCAGCGGCTCGGAATACAGAAAGGCCTGCAGCACGCTCAGATCCAGATTGCCGGGCAGCTCGCGTTCCAGCGCGGCACGAATACGTGCGGTGTTCACCGCCAGCGGTGAGCCTTCGGGGTGCCAGATGAGCCGGTAGCGATGCGCGCTAGCGCCTGAGCGCAGCGGCAGCACCAGCCCATACAGCAGCGGCAGCCACAGCGGGGACGGCAGCTCGACGACGCGCGGGTCCGCGAGGAAACGCGCGAGGAAGCGACGTACGGCCGCGCGCCGCGGCGCCGCCGGCGTGCCGGTATTGACCAGCACCAGCGCGTCCGGCCGCCGCTGCTGCGCCGGCGCAGCGCCAGGCGGGACGCCCGAGGCAGCCTCTGCGTCGCCGGCGCTGCTAGCCGATATGCTGCGCGAGGAACTCACGCGTGCGCTCGCGCGCCAGGGTCGCCGCGGCGGCGTCGTAGTGACCCGGACGGTCGTTGTTGTTGAAGCCGTGGGCGGCGGCGTAAATGTAGTACTCGCCCTCCGGGTAGGTGCTGCGGATGCGCTCGATGGCCGAAAGCGGAATCGAGCCATCGCGCTCGCCGAAGTGCAGCTGCGTGCGGCAGGCCGGCACCTTGTCCAGGTGGCTGGCGATGCCACTGCCGTAGTAGCACACCGCCGCACCCAAAGAGAGCTCCGCGGCCGCAAGCCATGCCAGTGTGCCGCCCCAGCAATAGCCCAGTACCGCCACCTTGCCGGAGTGGCGCGCCACAGCCACCGAGGCGGCGATGTCGAGCATCGCCTTGGGGGTCTGGACCTGCTGGCGATAGCCCAGAGCGCGTTCGACGTCCTCGGGAGAGTCGCCGAGCACCAGGCCGCGGCGCACGCGATCGTAGAGCGCCGGGGCGATCGCCAGGTAACCGGCGCCCGCGAATTCATCGGCCATCGCCAGGATGTGCGGCGTCAGCCCGAAGATTTCCTGCAACACCACCACCGCGCCGCGCACGCTGGCGGCTGGGCGCGCCAGATAGGCCTGGAAGGCGTGGCCATCGCGGGCCATGAAGGTTTCGAAGTGACTCATGCGCGCTCCAGGATGGCCGTGACCGCCATACCGCCAGCCGTGCAGGCAGAGGCCAGCCCGCGGCGCGCACGCGGATCCTCAGCGAGCAGCTTCGCGAGCACACCCAGAATGCGCGCGCCGGTGGCCGCGAAGGGATGGCCGATTGCGACGCTGCCGCCCTTCACATTGAGGCGCGTCTGATCGATCGCACCCAGCGGTGCGCCGCGGCCGAGCCGCTCGCGGCAGTATTCCGCCGATTCCCAGGCCTTGAACAGGCATAGTGGCACGGCCGCGAAGGCCTCATGTATCTCGTAATAGTCGAAGTCCTGCAAGGTGAGCCCCGTATCCTGAAGTATGGCCGAGACCGCGTACGCCGGGGCCATCAGCAATCCCTCCCGCCCGCTGGCAAAATCCACCGCCCAGCTCTTGCCGGCCACCAGCCATGCCAGGATCGGCAATTTGCGGGCCGTGGCCCATTGCTCGGAAGCCAGCAGCAGCGCGGAGGCCCCGTCCGTCAGTGGGGTGCTGTTGCCGGCCGTCAGTGTGCCGGTGCCGCTGTGGTCGAACACTGGTTTGAGAGTCGCAAGCTTCTCGAGCGAGCTGTCGGCGCGCACATTGTTGTCGGTTTTCAGGTCGCGGTAAGGGGTCACGAGGTCCGCGAAGAACCCCTCGCGCCACGCCGCCGCGGCCTTGATGTGACTGTCGTAGGCAAGCCGGTCCTGGGCCTCGCGTCCGATCTGCCAGCGCTTGACCATCAGCTCGCAGCTCTCGCCCATCGACAGGCCTGTGCGCGGTTCGACCACGCCGGGGAATTGCGGCTTCAGATCCCGCGGTCGCAGCGACAGCCAGGGAGCGAGGCGCTGCGAAGCCGAGCGGCCGCGAGCGCTCCTCAGCAAGAGGCGCTGAAAGGACTTGGGATAAAGGATTGGCGGATCGCTTGCCATGTCCACGCCGCCGGCGATGCCCGCCTCGATCTGCCCGAGGGCGATCTTGTTGGCGACCAGCACGGCTGCCTCCAGGCTCGTGCCGCAGGCACGCTGCACGTCGAGCCCGGGGGTGTGCGGATCCAGCCCGGTGGATAGCAGGCTCTCGCGCGTGAGGTTGTAGTCCTTGGGGTACTTGATGACCGCACCGGCCACGACGTCGCCGAGCCGCTCGCCGCTCAGTCCGAAGCGCTCCACGAGCGCACGCAGAGCCGCGGTCAGCAGCTCCTGATTGTTGACCGCCGCATAGGCGGTCCCTGCGCGCGCAAACGGGGTGCGCACGCCCCCCACGATCGCGACGCGACGCGTCGCATTGCCCACCAGCATGAGGCCTCCCGCGTGGCAACCGTCGGGTCACGCCCGACTAGAATGCCATGCGTTGCGGGTCTGGGCGAGCAACAGGCAAGATGCCGGGCCGGCGCACGCCGCGGGCGGGGCGGCCGTAACAGGGAGTTAGCACTTGATGGCACGCGCCAGTGTCGATCGTGTCTACGAGCGCCGTGTCGCGGCGGTGATCAACAGCCGCGAGC
>DATBPG010000228.1:0-2194 GCA_036561485.1 Steroidobacteraceae bacterium
ATCCGGCTCCCTCAGGTCCGACTCCTGCATATAAAGGAGTCGGGGTACGGTGCGCTCGGCCTGCCAGCGCCAGCCTTCGAATCGCTCCAGCGAGTTCGCTTCCGGCGGCAGGCGATCCAGAAAAAAGCGCGCCTCGGCCACCTCATTCACCAGAACCGCGTGCCGGCGCAGCGCCGCTTCCTCGGCCAGCAGCTGCGCCTTGAGCGCGGCATTGTGGCTGAGAAACGGCGCACTCAGACGCGAGTTGCCAGTCACGAGCGCCTCATGCACAAAGATCTCGCGCGCTGCCGCCGGCGCGACCCGGCCGTATTCGACGCGCCGGTCCGCCGCCAGCACCAGCCCATAGAGCGTGACTTTCTCGCGTGCGTAGACGACGCCGCGCCGCGCGTCCCAGTAGGGCTCCAGATACTCGCGCTTGAGCAGATGTCGCCCCGCCCACTCAATCCACTGCGGCTCGACCATGGCGACGCCGCGGGCATACACCCGCGTGCTCTCCAGGATCTGCGCGCACACAACCCAGCGCGGCGAGCGTGCCTTCAGGGGCGTTCCGGGCGCGATCATGAAGCGCAGATCCCTCGCCCCGCGGTATTCCCCTCGCACGGCGCCGCCCTCGACTTTCTGGCCGACGTTGCTGAGCAGACCGCAGAGCACGGCACGGTGCAGGTTCACGTAGCTGCCGGACTGCTCCGGGCCACTCTCTACGGCATCGTCCGGGACGCGCCAGCCCAGCTCGCGTGCCACATCCTGCAGCTGAGCGAACAGCTCCTCCCATTCGCGCATGCGCGCCGCCGATAGAAACTGGCTCGCGCACCAGCGCCGCAGCGCCGAGCGTGACAGTTGCGCGCTCTGGGTCTGGTAGGCAGACCAGAGATTCAGCAGGGTGATGAAGTCCGAGCGCGCATCGGCGAACAGCGCGTGTCGCTGGTCGGCGCTGGTCTGTCGCTCGGCGGGCCGCTCGCGAGGATCCTGCAGCGAAAGGATGGCCGCCAGCGGCAGCATCTCGCGCAGCACACCCAGCTGCTCACCGGCCACCAGCATGCGTGCCACACGCGGATCGACCGGCAGGCGGGACATCAGCCGCCCGACCGCCGTGATCTGTCGCTGCTCATCCACGGCCTGCAGCTCCGCGAGCAATCGGTAGCCGTCGCTGATGAGCCGCGTCTCCGGGGGATCGATGAATGCGAACCCGGCGCAGTCCCCAAGTCCGAGTGCCGCCATCTGCAGGATCACGCGTGCCAGATTGGTCCGCTGCACCTCGGGTGGCGTCTGGGCCGGGCGCTGCTCGAACTCCTCCTGGGCAAATAGCCGGATACACAGCCCCGGTCCGACGCGTCCGCAGCGACCCCGCCGCTGATTGGCGCTGGCTTGAGAGATGGGCTCGACCTGCAGACGCTGCAGCTTGGCGCGCGGGGAGTAACGCGAGATGCGCGCCAGGCCCGAGTCGATCACGGACCGGATACCAGGCACGGTCAGGGAGGTCTCCGCGACGTTTGTCGCCAGCACGACCCGTTGTCCATGCGCACGTTCGAACACGCGCTGCTGCTGCTCCCACGACAGTCGCGAGAACAGCGGTAGCACCTCGAGCCGCCCTGCGTAGGCGGCCGTCACGGCCTCCGCGCAGTCGCGGATTTCGCGTTCCCCCGGCAGGAACACGAGGATGTCCCCGCCGGCGATGCCGGCGATGCCGGCGATGCCGGCTTGGCCGGTCACTTCGTCCGGGCCGCCCGTGCCCGCGCCCACGCCGCTCGAGGGCTCGGTGAGAATCTCGGCGAGCGCCGCGACCACGCTGGCGGCCAGACCCTGATCAAATCCGTCTTCCTCGTCAGCCGCGGGCGGCCGATAGCGGGTCTCGATGGGGTAGCTGCGGCCGGCGACGCTCACGACCGCCGCGTCGCCGAAGAAGGCCGAGAACGGCGCCGGATCGAGGGTTGCCGAGGTAATGATCAGCTTGAGGTCCGGGCGTCGGGGCAGCAGCTCACGCAGGTAGCCCAACAGAAAGTCGACGTTCAGAGAGCGCTCATGCGCCTCATCGAGGATCAGCGTGTCGTATCGCAACAGCTGCGGGTCCGAACGGATCTGCGCGAGCAGGATGCCATCGGTCATGACCTTGATCAGCGTGCCCGGATCAGTGCGCTCACTGAAGCGCACCTGGTATCCGACGCGCGTCCCAACGGCCACGCCGAGCTCATCGGCG
>DATBPG010000229.1:0-1777 GCA_036561485.1 Steroidobacteraceae bacterium
CCCATACACGTTCATCGGCCGTGCCGGGGAGCTCTCATCCAGCCTGCCCGTGGACGCCTCGCCGTAGACCCCGATGGTGCTGCCGTATACGAATCGCTTCACGCCGGCTGCGCGGCTTGCCTCGAGCAGTGTGCGGGTGCCGCCGATATTGGCGCTTTCGAAGTAACTGTCAGGCACGTTTGCCTCGTGCTGGGCGGCGGCCAAGTGAATCACCCAGTCGCATCCCTGCACCAGGCGTTGCGCGTAGGCTGCATCCTGCAGCGCTCCCTGCAGCAGCTCGACACCGGCCTGATCCAGCTCGCGGGCACGCGCTCGCTCGGGCACCGTGTTCACCTGACCTGAAACGGCTACCTGCAGACCGCGTTGACGCGAGGCAAGCGCCAGGCGCGAACCGATGAAACCGGTTCCTCCCGTGACGAGCACCTTCATGGCGATGTGACAGCGCTGCGATCCACGCCGGCATGCGAGGGGCTTGCAGCGACGGCGTGATGGCGTTGCAGCTCGAATTCGGTAGCCTGGATTTCCTGCTGACGGCGCTGCTCGGACCATCCCGCGACGCGCTGCATCTCAGCGGCAGCCTGCTCGAGTGCGAGGCGACCCGGATGCTCGGCGGACCCCAGGTTGGTACGCCGCAGTACCACATCCGCCAGGTGTATCGCCATCTCGGAATCGGTCGCGTGGCTGACCTCGGCACGCAATGTATCGGAATTGCCCAGCTTGCCCGATCCCTGCGGCAGCGCTGCCCGTTTCAATACCGCCTCGAACTCCGTGCCGTGATTGCTCAGCAGCGCATCGAGCGACTGTGCAGAGATGGAGGCGGGCCGGGACTGCATGGCGCGCGCCCTCAAGGCGACGACATCCTCGATATCGCCACCCACCAGCGGGGTGCGATCAGTGGGCGCACGGGCAGGCGCCGAGCCCGGCCACTGCTGCAGCAGCAGATCGAGCGCCGCCGCCGAGTCGGCGCGTGCCGTGGTGTAGCGGATCCCGATCAGCGTCACCAGGCCTGTGACGTGGTGCGCGACCCGATGGTCGATCAGCCGCGATTCCTTGCCAAAGCTCAGCTCATTGGGTCCGGAGGAGTTGTTTCCAAATGGCACGAGTCCGCAGCAGGTGTAGCAGATCTCCTCGCGCCGCAGTTTCAGGGCTGGATTGGAGAGGTTCATCTCCTCGAGCCAATTGTCGAGCTCGTACTCTTCGATGATCGCCGTCGACGGCTTCTCGGCGAACAGGCGGTGCCAGACGCCGATCAGGGTGTGCTCGCGCCACGGCACGATGAACAGATGCCTGGCCGTACGGCTCACCAGGCTGTCCCGGTCGTGGCTTTGCCCCGGCAAGGCCAATGCATAGGCGGAGCGCGGCGCGCGTTTGACGATGAAATAGGCGTCGCGCGAGAAGTTGCCGCGCTGATGATTCGCAAAGCCGCTCTTACCGGAAAGCAGGTAATCTGCCCAGGGCCCTGCGGCGTTGAGCACCAGACGCGCACGGATATCGAAGTCATTGTTGCCGACGCAGTCATGCGCCCTGATGCCGCGCACCGCCTGACCGTCCCGGAGAAATCCCTCGGCGCGCACGTAATTCGCAACCGCAGCGCCACGCTGCGCGGCGGATTTGACAAAGCTCAGGACGAGGCGCGCGGCGTTGTACATCTGGCCGTCGGCAAATATCGCTCCACCGGTGAGCGAGCGTTGATCGAGATCCGGAAAGACCTCGAGCACCTCCTGGCGGCTCATGAATTGCGTCCGCGGGATGCGACGGCTGCGATCCCGGATGGCCG
>DATBPG010000230.1:0-32715 GCA_036561485.1 Steroidobacteraceae bacterium
TCAGCCCCTACTTTTTCAATGCCGGTCTGTTCAACGACGGCGCCTCGCTCGCCAAGCTCGGACAGTGCTATGCCGCGGCGCTGGCGCGCGCGGGGCTCGAGTTCGACATGCTGTTTGGACCCGCGTACAAGGGCATCCCGTTGGTGGCGGCCATGTCCATCGCCTTTGCCACTGCCCATGAACGCAGCGTTCCCTGGGCCTTCAACCGCAAGGAGTCCAAGGACCACGGCGAGAGCGGACAGATCGTCGGTACGCCGCTGGCCGGACGTGTGATCATCGTCGATGACGTCATCACGGCCGGCACCGCGGTACGCGAGTCCATCGACCTCATCCGTGCGGCGGGCGCGCAGCCGGTGGGTGTGGCGCTGGCGCTGGACCGCCAGGAGCGCGGACTGTCCGAGCACTCGGCAGTGCAGGAAGTCCAGCGGCAGTATGGCCTGCGCTGTGTCGCAATCGTCACGCTCGATGAGTTGATCGCAGCGTTCGAGCCGCAGGGCGCCGCTGCGCTGCCCGGCGCACAGGCCGCGAGCGCGCCCAGCGCCGCGCAGCTGGCAGCGATGCGCGACTACCGGCGCCGCTACGGGGTGCCCGCGCAGATTTGAGGGCGCCCCATATGTGACGCGCGTCACAGTTTCATGCTGCCTTTCGCGACGCGCGACGCCCTTCTCTGGACCTCTGTGCCGGTCCGCGCACAATGTCTGCAGGCTCGGCGGCGCTGTCGTGGCCACCGGCCGCATGGAAATTGCTCGATGAATCGCACCATGGACAGTCCCCGCATCGAAAGGACCCGTCTTCGCACCAGCGCGCTCGCGCTCTTCGCGGCGCTGGGGCTGCTGCCGCTGGCGGCACTGGCCGCGCCCAACGGGCCAGACAGCGGCATGCGCGTGTACAAGTGGACCGATGAGCAGGGCATCGTGCACTACGGCGACAGCGTGCCGCCGCAGTTCTCGCAGAATTCGCGCGACGTCCTCAATGGCGAGGGCGTCAAGATCGATCACGTCGCCGGACGCGTGAGCGCCGCGCAGCTGAGCGCCGACACGCAGGCCGCGCAGGAGGCCGCCGAACGCGCCCAGCATGACAAATTCCTGTTGACGACCTACGCCTCCAGCAACGAGATCGAGCAGCTGCGTGACGAGCGGCTCGATCAGATCGATGGCCAGATCAAGGCGTCGGCCAGCTACATCGACTCCCTCACGCTGCGCCTCGCGGCGCTGGAGGAACGCGCGCAGCACTTCGCGCCCTATAGCAGCGCTCCGAACGCCCAGCGCATGCCCGACGATCTGGCCGAGGAGCTGGTCAACACCAGCAACGAGGCACGCCTGCAGCGCAACGCCCTGGAAGCCAAGCGCCAGGCACAGATCGATGTGCGGGTGCAATTCGCGGCGGATATCGCGCGCTTTCGCGAGCTGACCGCGCACGTCGCGTCGAACTTCTGATCGCAGGCGCCGCCGGCGCCGCTTCGCTGCTCAGTGCCGGCCGCTGTGGCCGAAACCGCCCTCCCCGCGGGCGCTCTGGCTGAACTGCTCCACGATCTGCAGCTGCATCTGCACCACGGGCACGATGACCAGCTGCGCGATGCGCTCTCCTGGCTGCACCTCGTAGGCAGCGCTGCCGCGGTTCCAGCAGGAGACCATGAGTGCGCCCTGATAGTCGGAGTCGATGAGACCGACGAGGTTACCGAGCACCACGCCGTGGCGATGGCCCAGTCCCGAGCGCGGCAGCACGACCGCCGCCAGTCCCGGGTCCTCGAGGTGGATGGCCATGCCGGTGGGAATGAGCTCCGCGGCACCCGCGGCCAGTCGCAGCGGCGCATCGATGCAGGCGCGCAGATCCATGCCGGCCGAGCCGCCGGTCGCGTACTGCGGGAGCGGAAATTCGCGCCCGAGGCGCGGATCGAGGATGCGAACGCGCAGCGTCCGCGAGCGCTCCTCACTCATCCGGAGCTGAGGCGCACGACGCTGGCAGGCGGGTTGAGCTCGCGCGTGCCGCAGGCGCCGTCGCTGGCAGCGCCGCCCCCAGCAGCATCGTGCGCCGGGTGGCCCAGGCGCTCCAGATAGCGCTCGATGATCACGCTGGTGAGCGCACGGGCCAGCTCGCGCTTGCTGGCGCTGGGCAGCTCCACGCGACCGCCTGGCCAGAGCAGCAGCAGCGAGTTCTCGTCGGTGTCGAACGCCTTGGTGTGGCCGACTTCATTGGCCGCGATCAGGTCGAGCTGCTTGTTGATGAGCTTCTCGCGCGCATGCTGCTCGAGCGCCTGCGTTTCGGCGGCAAAGCCGACGACGAAAGGGCGCGGCGCGCGCGTGGCAACATCGGCCAGGATGTCGGCGTTGCGCACCATCGGCAGCGTCAGCGAATCGCTGCGCTTCTTGATCTTCTGCTCGGCGCAGACGACGGGGCGGTAGTCGGCCACCGCCGCCGTGCCGACGAAGATATGCGTGCCGGGCAGTTCCTGCAGCACCGCGGCATGCATCTGCTCGCAGCTCTCCACGTCGACGCGTCGCACACCTGCGGGCGTCGGCAGGCACACGGGACCGCTGACCAGGACCACCTCGGCACCGGCCTCCTGCATGGCCTGCGCCACGGCGAAACCCATCTTGCCGGAGCTGCGGTTGCTGACGAAGCGCACCGGGTCGATGCACTCGCGCGTCGGGCCGGCCGTCACCACCACGCGCCGGCCGGTGAGTGCGCCGCTGCCAGCCAGCAGCGGCGCTACGCTGTTGGCGATCTCGAGTGGCTCGAGCATGCGACCGGGGCCGTACTCGCCACAGGCCTGCGCACCGAATGCTGGACCGATCAGGCGCGCGCCGCGCTGTGAGAGCAGCGTCGCGTTGGCCTGCGCAGCCGGGTGACTCCACATCTGCTGATTCATCGCTGGCGCGAGCGCCAGCGGCGCCGTCGTGGCCAGGCACAGCGTCGTCAGCAGATCGTCGGCCAAGCCGTGGGCGAGGCGTGCCAGGAAGTCCGCGCTGGCCGGGGCGACCAGCACCAGATCCGCCCAGCGAGCGAGCTCGATGTGGCCCATCGCGGCCTCGGCCGCCGGGTCCCACAGGTCACTGCGCACCGGGCGACCCGAGAGCGCCTGGAAGGTCAGGGGTGTGACGAATTGGCGCGCTGCGGCGCTCATGACGACCTGCACTTCGGCGCCGCGCTCGCGCAGACGGCGCACCAGATCGGCCGCCTTGTACGCCGCGATGCCTCCGGTCACGCCCAGTACGATGCGCTTGCCCTGCATGGCGAGATTATCGGCCCTCCGGGCCATGCGCGCACGATATGAACATCACACGCAGCAGGCATAGCGGGCGGGCGCATTGCCCCGGGCTGGCGGGCGGCGGCCGCCGCGCCCGGCGGCCGCCCGGTTCACCTAACGCCTTGAATTCATTTGAAGGAGGAGCGCGCCGCACGCATCGACTCGAGGGCTCGGGGTCGAGCTTTGCGATATCAAGCAGGCGATTGCGTGCTCGATGCCGCGCCGGGGACGTGACGATTGAATGCAGCGCAAATCGTTCGCAGCACGATCTAAAATCCGCCAACTTGGTACCTAATTTTTCTTGCCAGCCCCGTGACGCAGCCGCAGCATAAGACCCATTAATAAATAGAACGACCCCGCTTTAGTCCGCCAAGTCTGCAGGTCTATGAAGTTCACGACGCTGTTCGCGATCCTGAAGAAGATTCGCGACTTCGAAAAGCTGGAGTTGCCATTCATCAAGTCGCTCATCGATTTCGACATCATCATCGAAGTCGGCTATGCACAGGAGCAAAACAAGACGCTCACGCCCAAACAGCTCTTCCTGTTGAAGATCGGCTCGATCACGACCGTCCGCCGCCGCCTGACCGCGCTGGTGCACAAGGGCGTCATACACCGGCGGACCAACAATCGCGACCATCGCTCCGACGTCCTGACCATCTCGCCCGGTACCCTCAAGATCCTCGCTATGCGGGCGTGCTGGCCGGCATCTCGCTGACCAAGGAGCGCCATGAGCGATGAGCCCGAGGGGACTCGCCGGCAACGCCGCCTGATCGTCGAACGGCTCACGCTCGGTATGCTGCCGCACTACGGCGGCCAGCGCACTTTCGGCGGGCGCGGCGAGGGGACGCCCTGTGCCTGCTGCGATGAGCCCATCGCCCCGGCCGATGTGCAATACGACGTGGACCAGCGCGACGACACCACGCCGGGTGTACCCGAGCGGGTGCGCAGCATCTCCATGCACCTGCATTGCTACCGCCTGTGGATCGAGGAATCCCAACGGTCCGGCAGCTCCTGATTCGCGGCCGTGTTTCGACACGCTTGCGGCTCGTATGCCATTCGCATCCTGGTACCCGGCATCGCACACTTGAACCATGGCGATCCGGGACTGGCCGGCCGCGGAGCGGCCGCGCGAGAAGCTGCTGGCGCAGGGCGCGCGCGCCTTGTCCGAGGCGGAGCTGCTGGCGCTGCTGCTCGGAGGGGCCGGGCGTGGCGGACAGGATGCGGTGGGGCGCGCGCGCGAATTGCTGGCGCGGCATGGCACGCTGCGTGGCTTGCTCTCGGCGCTGTCCGTGCAGCGAGCCGCGGCCCGGCGCGAACCGGGCCTCGGTCTGGTGGGCTACTGCCGGGTGCAGGCCTCGCTCGAGCTCGCGCGCCGTCACTATGAAGAGGCGATGCGCGCCGGCCCGGCATTGGATTCGCCGACGACAACGCAGGGATTTCTGCGCGCCCGACTGCGCGACAGTCCGCATGAGCTGTTCTGCTGTCTGCATCTGGACAACCGCCATCGACTCATCGCCTTCGATGAGCTGTTCCGCGGCACCATCGATGGGGCGAGTGTGCACCCACGCGAAGTCGTCAAGCAGGCCCTGGCGCGCAACGCCGCCGCCGTGATCCTGGCTCATAACCACCCTTCCGGCATCGCCGAGGCCAGCCACGCCGATCGGCTCATCACGCAGCGACTGCGCGAGGCGCTGCAGCTGGTGGACATCCGCGTGCTCGATCACCTCATCATCGCCGACAACACCTGCCTGTCCTTCGCCGAGCGCGGACTGCTGTAGCGCAGAGCACCCGCGCTTCGCGCGCTAGACAATGCGAAGGCGCGGACGGCAGGCTAGACGCATGGCCCGCTCTCAAACCACCGCCACGCTGCTGGCCTTCGCGGCCATCTACATCATCTGGGGCACGACCTTCCTCGGCATCAGCCTGATGCTGCGCACGCTGCCGGCTTTCATCGGCGGCGGCATGCGCTTCCTGAGTGCTTCGCTGCTGATGTACGCCTGGCTGCGCTGGCGCGAGCCGCGGCCGTTCGCCGGGCTGGCGCTCGGCGGTACTGCCCTGTGCGGAGTGCTGCTGACGGGAATGGGCAATGGCTTTCTGATCTGGGCGCAGCTCGCCCTGCCCTCGGGCATCGCGGCGGTGTTCGTCGGCTCGCTGCCGGTGTGGATTGTGCTGCTGGACTGGCGCTTCTTCGCGCGGCGCGCGCCGCGAGCCCTGGCGAGCGTCGGGGTGCTGCTGGGGCTCGCAGGCATCGTCGTGCTGTCGCTCAATACGCAGGGCCTCTCCGGCCACGTGCGCCCCATCCACGTCATCGCAGTGCTGGTCACCGAGCTTGCCTGGGCGCTCGGCACGCTGCTGCAGCCACGTTACGCGCCCGCCTCGCGTGTGATCAATTTCACCTGCCTGCAGATGCTGGTGGGCGCGGGCTTTCAGTTCGCCATGGCCGTGATCGACCGCGAGTGGCGCGGCTTCTCACCGGCCCACGCCTCGCTGCTGTCGTGGGGCGCGCTGGCCTACCTCAGCGTGTTCGGCAGCATCATCGCCTTCAGCAGCTACGCCTTCCTGGTCTCGCACGTCGCCCCGCAGAAGATCGCCACCTACGCGCTGGTCAACCCCGTGATCGCGCTGGCGCTCGGGGCTGTGGTGCTGCACGAGCGCATCACACAGCCAGCCGTGATCTCCATGGTGCTGGTACTGCTGGGGGTGACCCTGGTCCTCGTCCAGCGCGAGCGCACCAGGCCGGCACCGGGCTCCCCGCCGCTGGTGGCGGCCGGCCGCGCCGAGCCCTGAACCGCGTGCGGGCCCGGATTTGTCGCCTCGTGCCTGGCGCAGCACCCGCTTCGCGCGAGACCGGACAGCGGTGGTTGCCCGGGCAGCGGCAGGCTGGTATAAAGCGCCCCTTTCGCCGCTTCCTGCCGGCGAATCAGATCCCTGGCGATTCGACCCTCGAGGAGTGTTCCATGTCTCGCGTCTGTGAGGTGACCGGCAAGCGCCCGGCGACGGGCAACACCGTCTCGCACGCCAATAACAAGCGGCGTCGGCGTTTCCTGCCCAATCTGCACTCGCAGCGCTTCTGGCTCGAGGATGAAAAGCGCTGGATCTCGCTGCGCGTGTCCACCCATGCCCTGCGCACGATCGAGAAGAAGGGACTGAGCGCGGTCATGGCGGATATGCGTCGCCGCGGCGGCAAGCGCTGAGGCGTCAGAGGCATTCATCATGCGTGAAAAGATCAAACTGCTCTCCTCGGCCGGCACCGGTCACTTCTACGTGGTGACCAAGAACAAGCGGCTGCACCCGGACAAGATGGAAGTGCGCAAGTACGACCCGGTCGTGCGCAAGCACGTCGCGTTCAAGGAAACCAAGATCAAGTAGTCGCACCGGCCGCGGCGGCCCCCGGAGCATCGCATGCCCGAGCTGCCCGAAGTCGAGGCCACCCGTCGCGGCATCGAGCGCGCTGCGGTCGGCCAGCGCATCCGCGAGCTGCGCATCTACGATGCACGGCTGCGCTGGCCGGTCGATCACGCCATCCCCGCGCAGGTCGCCGGCCAGCCCCTGACCGCCGCCGGGCGGCGCGCCAAGTATCTGCTGCTGGTGCTCGAGCGCGGCACGCTCATCCTGCACCTGGGCATGTCCGGGAGCCTCAGGATCCTTCCGGCGGATGCGCCGCTGCGCAAGCACGACCAGTTCGACCTGCGGCTGGCCAACGATACGACGCTGCGCTTCAACGACCCGCGCCGCTTCGGCAGCCTGCACTACACGCTCGAGGATCCGGCGCGTCACCGGCTGCTGCAGCATCTGGCGCCCGAGCCCTTCGCGCCCGATTTCGATGCCGCCTACCTTCGGCGCATCACCCGCGGGCGCCGTGCCTGCATCAAGCAGGTGCTGATGAACTCACGTCTGGTCACCGGCGTCGGCAACATCTACGCCAGTGAGGCCCTGTTTCGCGCGCGCATCCATCCACGTCGGCGCGCCGGCCGCCTGTCCGAGCGCGACTGCACGCAGCTGCTTCGCGGCGTGCGTGCCGCGCTCAACGCCGCCATCCGCGCCGGTGGCACGACACTGCGCGACTACGTCGGCACCGACGGCAATCCCGGCGCCTTTCGCCAGAAACTCTACGTTTATGAGCGTGATGGTCAGCCCTGCCGCAGATGCGGTACCCTGCTCCGCACGATCAGGCAGGGACAACGTTCCAGCTACTTCTGCCCGCAGTGCCAGCCCAGGTAGAGCCGAGGAAGAGTTTCGTGAAGCCTCACCATGCCGCGCATCGCATTCTCCGCGCCGACCCTGTCATGGCGGGACTGATCGGGGCGGTGGGCCCACAGCGCATTGCCGCCCTCGGGGGGCTGGTCTCGCTCGAACATCACTGCCCTTACGAGTCGCTCGCGCGCGCGATCGCGCATCAGCAACTCAATGGCAAGGCGGCCCAGAGCATCCTCGCAAGGCTGTTGGCTCTCTTCGGGCAGTCCTTTCCAACTCCCGCGCAGCTGCTGGCGGCAAGCCCTGAGTCGCTGCGCGCCGCCGGCTTCTCCTATTCCAAGATCGCAGCACTCAAGGATCTTGCAGCCAGGACGCTCGAGGGCGTGGTGCCCGAGGCCGCAGCGCTCGAGCCGCTCAGCGATCTTGCGATCATCGAGCGGCTCACGAGCGTGCGCGGTATCGGCCGCTGGACGGTGCAGATGATGCTGATCTTCCAGCTCGGCCGTCCGGACGTGCTGCCGGTCGAGGATTTTGGCGTCTGCAACGGCTTTCGCCTCGCCTATGGCCTCTCGGGCATGCCGCAGCCGCGCGCGCTCGCAGCGTTTGGTGAGCGCTGGAAGCCGCACCGCAGTCTTGCGGCCTGGTACCTGTGGCGCGCCGTGGAGCTCGAGCGCAGCGGCACGCTGCCGCGCTGTGCGCGTCGGCCGCGCATTGCGATCCGTAAGCTTGCCGGCAAACTCGCCCCGGTCACGAGCCGCGCGCGCCGCAAACTGCGCCCGAGCACACGTGCGGCCGCGCGGCCGGCCCGCCAGTCCCGCCCCGGCCGCCCGGCGCCGCGGGGCGCGTCGGCAGAGCGCCGCTCGTGAAGCGCGCGACACGGCTGGCCGCAGTATCGCGCGTGCTGACGCTCGGCCTTCTGGCGGCAGTGCCAGCCGCACAGGCGGCCGACGCCCCCGCGCCCACGGAGGCGCACGTCGGACTGGATGCTGCTGCGCATGGCCGCGTATTTGCTCACGAGGTCATCGTCACCGCCAATCCGCTCGCAACCGAGGCGGGCTATCGGGTGCTGCAGGCGGGCGGTAGTGCGGCCGATGCCGCCGTAGCGGTGCAGGCGGTGCTTGGCCTGGTGGAACCGCAGTCCTCGGGACTGGGCGGCGGCGGATTCATTACCTACTACGATGCCAGCACGCATCGGGTGCGCGCGTATGACGGGCGCGAAAAGGCGCCGGCCGGTGCGACCCCGGACATGTTCCAGGACGCTCAGGGCCATCCGCTGCCCTTCCCCACGGCCGTACTCAGTGGGCGCTCCTGCGGGGTCCCTGGAGCGGTCGCAGCGCTGGCGCTGCTGCAGCGCGAGCACGGCAAGCTGCACTGGAACGCGCTGTTCGGCGACGCCGAGCGCCTGGCACGCGATGGCTTCACGGTCAGCGCGCGCCTGGCGGGGATGATCGCGGGGCGCGCGCCGCAGGCATCCACTCCTGATGCGCGCCGTTATTTCACCAAGCCCGACGGGTCGCGTTACGTCGCAGGCGATGTACTGAAGAACCCGGCCTATGCGGCAACGCTGCGTCTGCTGGCCGCGCAGGGTGCGCGCGCGCTGTATCACGGGCGCATTGCCGCGGACATCGTCGCGCGCGTGCATACCGATCCGGTCCCCGGCACGCTGTCGCTCGCTGACCTGGCCGCCTACCGGCCGCAGGAGAGCGATGCGCTGTGCCGTCGCTGGCAGGGCGATCGCATCTGCGAGGCGCCGCCACCGGGCGGGGGCATCGGCGTGCTCGAAGGCCTGCTGCTGCTCGAGCACACCGACATCGCCCATCGCAGCGCCAACGATCCCATCGCCTGGGTCGAGCTCGCCGAGGCGGAGCAGCTGATGTACGCCGATCGCGACCACTACGTGGGCGATCCAAGCTTCGTGCACGTACCCATCGAGGGACTGCTCGATGAGGCCTACGTCACGCAGCGCGCAAGCCTCATCGGGCAGTCGATGCCGCCGATGCCGCCGCCACCGGGGCATCCGCCCGGCGCGCTCGCCTTCGCACCCGACCACACCGTGGAGCCGGGCGGCACCAGCGAGTTCATCATCGTCGATCGCGCCGGCAACGTCGTGTCGATGACGACCACCGTCGAGAGCATCTTCGGCGATGGCCGCATGGTGGATGGCTTCTTCCTGAATAATCAGCTCACCGACTTCAGTTTCTCGCCGCGCGAGCGCAGCGGCGCACCGGCGGCCAATGCCGTGGCGCCTGGCAAGCGGCCGCGCTCGGCGATGTCCCCGACGCTGGTGCTCGATGCGCACGGGCACTTTCTGGCCTCGGCCGGCTCCGCGGGCGGCCCCGCGATCATCTCCTATGTCATGAAGACCCTCATCGGTGCGCTCGACTGGCATCTGTCGATGCAGGCCGCGATCGATCTGCCCAATGTCGTGGCCAGCGGCCCGCGAATTGCCGGGGAGGCGGGCTTTACGCCCGCACTGCTGGCGGGCATGGCCGCTCACGGACTCGACCTCCGAGCCTCGCGCTTCGAAGGCTCGGGGATTCAGGGGGTGCTCGTGCAGCCCGACGGACGCTACGAAGGCGCCGCCGACCCGCGGCGCGAGGGCATGGCACTGGGGGACTGAGCGCACGCGGCGCATCGCCTCCGCTGCGCACGGACCACTGCCTATGAAGACCCATCGCATCTTTGTCGCGGGCGCTGGGGGGGCCATCGGCCGGCGTCTGGTGCCACAGCTCATCGCCGCAGGTCATACGGTGTTCGGCACCACGCGCTCGAGCGAGCGCGCGGCGCTGCTGCAGCGCCTGGGCGCACTGCCGATCCTGGTCGATGTCTACGACCGTCAGCGGCTCATCGACGCCGTGCGTGAGGCGCGGCCCGACACGGTCATGCATCAGATGACCGACCTGCCACAGAGCCTCTCGGACGCCGGCCTTCCCGAGCAGGTGCTCGCCAGCAATGCGCGTGTACGCACGGAGGGTGGCCGCAACCTGGTGGATGCAGCGCTCGCGGCGCAGGCGCAGGCCTTCATCGCCCAGAGTCTCGCGTGGGTCTATGCCGCCGGTCCCGCGGGCCAGGGTCCGCACACCGAGGCGGATCCGCTCGACACCTCGGGCAGCGGCACCCCGAAGTCCACCGTTCAGGGCGTCATGGCACTCGAGCAGATGACGCTAGAGTCCCCGCCCCTGCGCGGCGTCGTACTTCGCTACGGCATGCTCTATGGACCGGGCACCTGGAACGCCACGGCGAGCGGCGCGGTGCCCGTGCACGTGGATGCCGCTGCACACGCGGCGCTGCTGGCGCTGCATCCGGAGCGGCGCGGCATCTTCAATATTGCCGAGGAGCGTGGACTCATCAGCGCGGCGAAGGCGCGGCGCGAGCTCGGCTGGCAGCCCGAGTACCGCCTGGCGCATCAGCCCGTGCGATAGCGTCGCTTGAGCGCGGCTTCCACGAGCGGGTGCACGAAGCTGCTGACGTTGCCGCCGAGGCTCGCGATCTCGCGCACCAGCGTCGAGGAGATGAAGGTGAACTTCTCGGTCGGAACCATGAAGACGGTCTCGATGTCCGGCAGCAGGTGCCGGCTCATGTTGGCGAGCTGGAATTCGAATTCGAAGTCCGACACCGCGCGCAGTCCGCGCACGATCACCGCCAGCGAGCGGGCGCGTGCGAACTCCACCGTGAGGCCGGTGTAGCCGACGATCTCGACGTTGGCGAGGCCCGCGAGCGCACCGCGCGCGAGTTCCACGCGTTCTTGCACCGGAAAGGCCGGTGTCTTGGTGGTGTGCGCCGCCACGGCCACCACGACGCGCTCGAAGATGCCGGCCGCACGCCGCACGATGTCCTCGTGCCCACGCGTGAAGGGATCGAAGGTCCCCGGATAGACCGCACTGGTTTTCATTCCGTCGCCCCTCCCGCAGGCGCGAACAGATGATACCCGACCTCCCCCGCGGTGCCCGCGCGCAGCTCATGCCATCGGGGGGGCAGCGCCGGCAGCGGGGCAGCACGCGCATGCTCGAGGTAGATGCGCGCCCCGGGCGCAAGCCAGCGCTGCTCGAGCTGCGCCGTGACGGCGGCGAGCTCGCCGGCGGCGAAGGGCGGATCGAGAAAGACGAGGTCGAAACCCCGCACCGGCGCGCCAACGGCGCTCGTGGCAGTCGCGGCGATCGCGCGCTGCGCAGCGCCGCCCCGGCCGGCCAGAAACTGCTGCGCGGGAGCACACACGACGCGCGCACCCGTGGCCTGCCAGTCGCCGAGCAGCTGTTCGAGCGCAGCGGCGAGCACACGCTGCTGCTCGACGAAGGTGACCGAGGCCGCCCCGCGCGACAGTGCCTCGAGCCCCAGGGCGCCCGAGCCGGCGAACAGGTCCAGGCAATGCGCGCCCTCGGTGCGCCCCTGCAGCCAGTTGAAGAGCGTCTCGCGCACCCGGTCAGGCGTCGGCCGCAGCGCCGAGGGCGGAAAGCGCCAGCGCCGGCCACGCCAGCGACCCGCGATGATGCGCAGTTGTCGCTCGCGCGTGCCGCGGGAGCGATGCGCGCTGCCCGCGAGCGGGGCCGAAGGTCTGTCATGGCGCGAACCCATTGGCGTGAGCGTAGCGCAGCGGCGGCTTCCGCGGCGCTCAGGGCATGCGACAATCGACGGCGCATGGCAGACAGCGACGAACCGAAGGGCTTTCTATCGCGCCTCAAGGCGCGCCTCAATCGCGGCAGCGCCTCACTGGCGCGCGACCTGCGCGGCCTGCTGCGCGGTCGCAAGATCGATGCGGCGGTGCTCGAGGACCTCGAGGCGCGCCTGCTGATGGCGGACGTGGGTGTGGAGGCGACCGCCGACATCCTCGCCGATCTGAACCGGCGCGTCGCCCGCCACGAGCTCGATGACGTCGATGCGCTGGTCAATGCGCTGCGCGAGCGACTGGTGGAGCTGCTCGCGCCCTGCGAGCGGCCGCTGTCCGTCGACGCAGCGGCGAAACCCTTCGTGGTGCTGGTCGTGGGCGTGAATGGCTCGGGCAAGACCACCAGCATCGGCAAGCTCGCACAGCGCCTGCTTGCCGAGCGTCGCAGCGTGATGCTGGCCGCGGGGGATACCTTTCGCGCCGCGGCCGTCGAGCAGCTGTCGGTCTGGGCCGAGCGCACCGGCGCGCTCTTCAGCGCGCAGCAGACCGGCGCCGATCCGGGCGCGGTAATCTTTGATGCAATGAAGTCGGCGCAGGCGCGGCGCGTGGACGTGCTGCTGGCCGATACCGCCGGGCGGCTGCACAGCCAGACGCACCTGATGGACGAGCTCAAGAAGGTCAAGCGCGTGATCCAGCGCGTCGAACCCACCGCCCCGCACGAGGTGCTGCTGGTGCTGGATGCCAATCAAGGACAGAACACGCTCGCCCAGGCGCAACAATTCCACGCCGCGCTCGGCGTCACGGGGCTGGTGCTCACCAAGCTCGATGGCACCGCGCGCGGCGGCATCGTCGTCGCCATCGCGCGTCAGCTTGGCATTCCGATCCGCTTCATCGGTGTGGGCGAGCGGGCCGAGGATTTCGGCGTGTTCAATGCGCGCGCCTTCGCCAGCGCGCTGGTGGAGGGAGCTGGCGAGGCCGCTGCGGCGGGCGAGACGGGCGCAGGGGTGTCACAGGGGGCGCGCGCCGGGTGATCCGCTTCGAGCGCGTCAGCAAACGCTACCCGAACGGCCGCGAGGCGCTCTCGGAGCTCAGCTTCGAGGTGCCGAGCGGTGAGATGCTGTTTCTCACCGGCCGCTCCGGTGCCGGCAAGAGCACCGTGCTCAAGCTCATTGCATTGCTCGAGCGAGCCTCGCGTGGCGAGGTCTGGGTCAATGGCCAGCACACCGCGAAGCTCTCAGCCCGGCGCATTCCCCAGTTTCGTCGCGGAATCGGCGTGGTGTTCCAGGATCATCGCCTGCTGCGTGACCGACCCGTGTTCGACAACGTAGCGCTGCCGCTGGTGGCCGCCGATATCTCGTTCCGCGAGATCGACCGGCGCGTGCGCGCGGCGCTCGATCAGGTCGGGTTGCTCGGCCGGGAGCGTGCCTTGCCGCTCGAGCTCTCGGTCGGAGAGCAGCAGCGCGTGGGCATCGCACGTGCCATCGTCGGCAAGCCGCCGCTGCTGATTGCCGATGAGCCCACCGGCAACCTCGATGCGACGCTGGCGCGCGAAGTGCTCGACCTGTTTGCGCGCTTCAGCGCCGTGGGTGTCACGGTGATGATCGCCACGCACGACCTCGCGCTGGTGCGCGCGTCGGGCCGGCGCGAGCTGCGGCTCGAAGGCGGCACCCTCGCCGCAGCGAGCGCCCAGGCCCCGGTGGGCGGGCAGGCCCCGATGGCCACGCCGACGACCACGGCGCCACTTCCGGGCAGCGCGCACGCCGGGCTCTCGCCGCCCGCGGATAGCCGTCTGCCGCGTGATATCGCGGCGCTGGTGAATCCGGCGGCCCGGTGAGCGCGCGCATTGGCAACTGGGCGGCCCGGCACGGTCACGCGTTCATCTCAACGCTGGGGCATCTGTCGCGCCACACACTCGCCACCGCACTCACGGTGATCGCCATCAGCCTCGCCCTGGCCCTGCCGCTGGCATTGGGCGTGCTGGTGAACAATGTCCGCGCCCTGGGCGGCACGCTCGATGAGAGCCTCGGCCTGTCGGTCTATCTGAAGCCCGGCGTTTCCGAGTCGCAGGCACGGGCACTCGCGACGCAGGTCCGGGAGCAGCCGGGCGTGGGCAGTGTCAGCCTCATCAGCGCCGCGCAGGGACTGGCGCTGCTGCGCACGCAATCCGGATTGGGCGCCGCGCTCGGCTCGCTGACGGACAATCCGCTACCCAATGTACTGGAAGTGCATCCCGCGGCCTCCGCGGAGACGCCGCAGCGACTGGAGGCGCTGCGCGCAAGGCTCGCCGCGCTGCCCTCGATCGATGCGGTACAGCTCGATCGCGACTGGGCGCTGCGTTTCAATGCGATTGTGGCCGTGGCACGCGAGGCGCTGCTGGTGAGCGCAGGGTTGATCGCCGCAGGTGTCATCGCCGTCATCGGCAACACCATTCGCCTCGAGATCCAGGGTCGCTGGGCGGAGATCGAAGTCACCAAACTCGTCGGCGGCAGCAATGCCTTCGTGCGTCGCCCCTTTCTTTACGCGGGCGTTCTGTATGGCGGCTTGGCCGGCCTGCTGGGTTTCGGCATCGTGCTGCTGGCGGGCATCGCGCTGAGTGATCCGCTGAGGGCACTCTCGGCCGCCTACGGCGGTCATTTTGCACTGCAAGGCCCGGGACTGCGGGAACTCGGGGTGCTGGCCGGGGCGGGCGCCCTGCTGGGGTGGCTCGGCGCGGCGGTCGCCGCCAGCCGCCAGCTGGCTCGCATCGAGCCGCGCTCCGCCTGAGCCCTTTGACCCTCGCCCATCTGACCCTCGCCGCAGTGCGTCAGCCGCCTGCACCGCCCGCCCGGCCGGGGCGCCTACGGCCACGCTAACTGGTTGAGGCGTAAGCTCAAATTTCCTGGTCACAGGGGAACCCCCTCGAGCCCGCCGGGTCCGAGTGAAGGCTTTGTTTGTGTAAAGGGTGGGGGGCGCCCCGCATTAGCACTCTCATATTAAGAGTGCTAAAATTCCGTTCCATCCATATGAGGGGAATTAAACGATGAGTGCCCAGACTGCAGTGGCTCCGGCTGCCGGTCTCGGCCTGGCCGGCCCGATCGGCAGCTTCGATGCCTATCTCGAGCGCGTCAGCCGCATACCCGTGCTCTCCCGTGAGCGCGAGCAGGAGCTGGCCCAGCGCTTCCGGCGCCATGACGATCTCGCTGCCGCCCGCGAGCTGGTGCTCTCGCACCTGCGCTTCGTGGTGCATATCGCGCGCGGCTACAGCGGCTACGGACTGCCGATGAATGATCTGGTGCAGGAGGGCAATATCGGGCTGATGAAGGCCGTCAAGCGCTTCGACCCGAGCGTGGGCGTGCGCCTGGTGTCCTTCGCCGTGCACTGGATTCGCGCCGAGATCCATGAACATGTGCTGCGCAACTGGCGCCTGGTCAAGGTCGCCACCACCAAAGCGCAGCGCAAGCTGTTCTTCAATCTGAGGCGTCTGAAAAAGAACCTTGCGTGGCTGTCTCCCGAAGAGACGCGCGCGGTCGCGCACGATCTGGGCGTCAGCCCGGCTGAAGTGACGGAGATGGAGCGTCGTCTCTCCGCGCGCGACCTGTCCTTCGATAACAGCAGCGACAGCGAAGACGAGGAAAGCTACGGCCCGGCGGCCTATCTGCCCGCGCCCGATGCAGACCCGGCCGAGCAGGCCGAGCGCGAGGAATGGAGCGCCACCTCCTCCGAGCAGCTGTCCGCCGCACTGAAGCGGCTGGATGACCGCAGCCGCACGATCCTGCAGCGTCGCTGGATGACCGAGGACAAGGCCACGCTGCACGAACTCGCCGACGAATACGGCGTCTCGGCCGAGCGCATCCGGCAGATCGAGGCCGGGGCGATCAGCCGCCTGAAGGCGCTGCTGCCGGCGCCCGCCTGAGCGCGGCGCTGGCCGGTGAGGCATCGGCCGAGGGGGACGGCGGCGGCTGCAGGGGCCGCGCCGCCTGGCTGCCGAGGCGGGCGAAGACGAATTCCACCCGGCGATTGACCGTTCGCCCCGCGGCGCTGTCATTGCCCGCGAGCGCCTGAGCGGCTCCGCGACCGTAGGCCTGCACCCGGTGCTCGGAGATGCCCGCGGAGTGCAGGGCACCGGCCAGGATCGATGCGCGGCGTACCGAGAGCTGCTGGTTCAGCTGCACGCCGCCGATGTTGTCGGTGTATACCTCGATACGCGTCATCAGATGCCGCCGCCGGCGCAGCAGCGTAGTGGGTACCGACAGCAGCTGAGCGGCCTTCAGGCCAGGTAGCAGACTGTCGCTGTCCGGTGAGAACAGCAGCCGCGCCGGCACCCGCAGCACCACCTCTTCATCGTTCGCGCGCAGCACCTGCACAGCATCGCCCACGTGCAGACGCGCATTCTCGTGCCGCAGGAGTGCCTCGGCGCGATTGAGCTCGTGGCGCACGCTCCAGGGCACGCGCACAGGAGCCACGGGCGCCGCCGCGGCGCTTGGCGCGCTTTGTCCCGGGGGCGCAGTCGCAGCAGTCGGTGCGCCCTCCGGTGGCGCCGCTGCCAGGGCGGCGCACGCGGCGAGCAGCGCTGCGGTGAGCGCCGCGAGCTGCGCCGGTCCGCCAGCCCGCCGCCGATTCATCCCATCCCGCATTGGCGCATGATGCACGAATCATGCTGGAGGATGCGATGGCCCCGCACACGAGCCCTGGCAGCGCCAGCGCCAACGAGGCGGCAGTGGAAGATGCGCTGGACTTCATCAGCCTCGATGCGCAGCTCAGCCCCGAGGAGCGGATGGTGCGCGATTCAGTCGCGCGGCTGGTCGCCCTGCGCGTGCTGCCGCTGATCGCCGAATGCTTCGAGGCCGGGCGGTTTCCGCGCGAGCTGGTACCCGAGATCGCGCAGCTGGGGTTGTTCGGCCCGACACTGCACGGCTACGGGTGCGCGGGGCTGAATGCGGTCAGTTATGGCCTGATCTGCCGCGAGATCGAGCGTGGCGACAGTGCACTGCGCAGCCTCGTGTCGGTGCAGTCGAGTCTTTGCATGTATCCGATCGACGCCTACGGCAGCGAGGCACAGAAGCAGCAGTGGCTGCCGCGTCTGGCACGCGGGGAGGCCCTGGGATGCTTCGGGCTCACCGAATCGCAGGGCGGCTCGGATCCGGCGGCGATGCGTACGCAGGCACGCCAGCTCGGAGGCGATTGGGTGCTGTCGGGCTCGAAGATGTGGATCACCAACGCACCGATCGCGGACATCGCACTGATCTGGGCGCGCACCGAAGCCGGCGTGCGCGGCTTTCTGGTGGAGCGCGGTACGCCGGGGCTCACGGCGCAGGAGGTGGCGCACAAATTCAGTCTGCGTGCCTCGAGCACCGGGGCCTTGTTTCTCGATGAGGTGCGCGTGCCCGCCGAGGCGATGCTGCCGGACGCACAGGGACTGAAGGCGCCGCTGTCGTGCCTGTCCCAGGCGCGCTTCGGCATTGCCTGGGGCGCTCTGGGCGCTGCCCAGGCCTGCCTTGCCGAGGCGCTCGCGCACGCGCACGAGCGGGTGCTGTTTGGCCGCCCGCTGAGCCATACGCAGGCGGTGCAGATCCGGCTGGCCGAGATGGTGCGCTCGTTGGCCTCGGCCCAGGCGCTCGCGCTGCAGCTGGGGCGACTGAAGGATGCGGGCACACTCACGCCGGCCCAGGTGTCGCTGGGCAAGTGGCATTCCTGCCGCATCGCACTGGACATCGCGCGCGAGTGCCGCGACCTGCTCGGGGGGGCCGGCATCACTCTGGAGCACGTGGCGCTGCGACACATGCTCAATCTCGAGACGGTGGTGACCTATGAGGGCACGCAGACCGTGCACCAGCTGGCGGTCGGCCGCGCCGTCACCGGCGTGGCGGCATTCTGAGTCGCCGATGGGCTCCCAAGCAGTGTGTGAAATGCGCCACATTTTACAGAACTGCTGCTGTGACGGTGCAGTCCTATAGCGCCTCAGGGTGAAAAAAACTCGTTGCGCTATGTCTTTATCAAAACGGCGGCGTTATCATCTGCGACGTGTTGCGTTGCAAGTGATTGCAGCAACAAACCGACAGTTTGAATCGACCGATGCCGGGAACGGACGGATTCGGGAGAACTCAGGCTGGCGCAGCGGACACAGGCCGCGGTGGGCGATGCTTTTTTCCGCCTCCGCGGGGCTCATGGCGCGAATTGACGCGTCCGTCCCACATTTTTGGGACAGGCTCATTGGGCCGGAGACTCAGGCCTGCGGCATATTGACAGTCCGCTCGCGACGGACCTGTGCATTTGCGAAAATTCCACCCCGCGCAAGCGGGGTTTTTTTTGCCAGCGAATATTCCACTGCCAGCGGCGGCGATCAACGAGCCGGCCGACTCAACGGCCGCCGAGCAGCTGCGCATCGCGGGGCTGACGGGCGTGGATGTGGGCCTGCCGATTGCAGGCCCCGGCAGCCGCAGCTACGCCTTCATCGTCGATTGGCACATTCGCGTGCTGGTCGCGCTTGCCTGGTTTGCCACCGTGCTGTTCCTCATGCGCATCGGAGCTGTGCCGCTGTCGCTGCGCTATGTCGGTGGCCTGCCCGCGCTCGCCATCTACCTGCTCTATCACCCGCTGCTCGAAGTGCTGATGCAGGGACGTACGCCGGGCATGCGCAAGGCGGGCGTGCGCCTGGTCACGCGCAGCGGCGGCACGCCGGGCGTGGGCGCCCTGCTGATCCGCAATGTCTTTCGCCTCGTCGATATGCTGCCGTCGCTCTATCTGCTGGGTCTCGCCTGCTGCTTTGTGACGCGTGAGCGCGTGCGTATCGGAGACCTGGCCGCCGGAACGCTCATGGTGCTGGATGAGGCGGGGCGGCTGCCCTCCTCGGCGCTTGCGGCCGTGGCGCGCGGGGGGCTCACCCCGGCGGCAGCCGAGCTGATCGAGGATCTGCTCGAGCGATGGGATGCGCTCGACCCGCAGCATCGCGTCACGCTGGCACATGCGCTGCTCGCGCGGCTGAACATACCCGTGATACATACGCATGACTCCGCCACCCAGCATGTGCGCCAGCTGCGTGAGCAGCTTCGCCGCCTGCTGAGCGAGCGCGCCGCGGGCTGAGCGACATGGATCCTTCGGTCAGTGCGCAGGCGTGGGTTCGCTCGCGCATCGCTTCCTGGAACGAGTGGCTCGCGCAGTCGAGCGCGCGTACGGACGCCCTCGCTCGCCCACTGAGCCTGGAGCAGGCCCGGCGTCTGGTGCAGCGCCATCGCGCACTGGCGCGCGATCTGGCCACCGCACGCCGGCTGTTACCTCACAGCCGCACGACCGCCGCGCTCGAGACGCTGTATCTGCGCTCCCACGTGCAGATCGACCGCACGCCGCGCTACACGCGCGCGGCGTTGCTGCGGCTGGCGCGCGATGAGATCCCGGCGGTCATGGCAAGCCTGTTGCCCACCATACTCTGGATCGTCGTGCTGCTGCTGGCGAGCGCGGGCGCGGGCTGGTGGCTGATCGAGCGCTTTCCGGAGCTCATCTCTTTGGTCGCCAGTCCCAGCATGGTCGAGCAGGTCGAGCACGGGCATCTGTGGACCAGCGACCTGTTCAATGTGGTGCCTTCCTCGATGCTCTCGCTGCGCATCCTGTCCAACAACATCACCGTCACGCTGCTCATGTTCTGCAGCGGTATCTTTCTGGGCCTCGGCGTCGCCTATTTCACCGCGCTCAACGGCCTCATGCTCGGGTCGCTGCTGGCCTTCACGCATCAGCACGGACTGGCCGGCGCACTGCTGATCTTCATTGTCGCGCACGGACCGGTGGAGCTGTCGGTCATGTGCATCGCCGGGGCCGCCGGCATCACGCTCGGCGAATCGGTGCTGCGACCCACGCTGCCCTCGCGACGCGAATCCTTCGAGGCCACCGCGCGTCGTCTGGCAGGGGTATTGGGGGCCTGCGCGCTGCTGCTCATTGGCTGCGGGATCATCGAAGGATTCGTCTCTCCCGATCCGCACGTGCCGATGGCACTGCGTGCCGCGATCGGCATCGGCTGGTGGGCGCTGATGCTGGCGTTCTTCAGCGGCCGATTGCTTGCCTGGACACGTCCGAGAGCGTAGTCGCCCGCCGCTGCGGCCGCGGCGCGGGTGCAAGTGCTGCCTGCTGCTGCAGCCTGCGCCGCGTCGCTAGGCAACCCGCCGGCGCCGGCGAAACTCGAGGTAGCTGTGCATCACGGCCTGCTCGAGCGTTTGCGGTGCCGACAGTACTGCCGCGGCCCCGAGCGCGCGCAGTGCGCGCACGTTGCGCTCGGTGTCGTTGATGTATTCCTGCGCCGCCAGCGCGCGATAGGCGCCGGCTGCATCGCTTACGCTGGCGCGCGCGAGCGCTGCAGCCTCGGTGCTGCGCACGCCGGCAATGAACGGCAGATGTTTGGGAAGCAGCAGTCGGGTCGCGGCTGACAGCTCGGCAATGGCACCCGCATCATCCAGATCGGTGAGCACAACCACCAGGCCCCGTTGTCGCAGCAGCGTGCGGATGCTCGCCGCAGCCAACAGCACATTGCCATCCACCGGTTGCACCTGCATCGAGGCCAGCGCCGCGCGCAGGCGCAGCAGGCTCGAGCCGCCGTGTGCCGGCGCGAGCGCGAGCAGAGGTCGCTCCGCGAACAGCAGCAGCCCGACGGAGTCCTCGAGCGACAACGCCCGCTGGGCAAAGCGCGCGGCAATGTTGGCATACAGCGCCAGCCGATCGGTCGTGCCCGCGGCGAGGCCGCTGGCGCGTCCGATGTCGATCGCGATCACGATCTCCAGATGCTGTTCTTCGGCGTAGTCGCGACTGGTGAGTCGTCGCAGTCGCGCGCTGGCCTTCCAGTCGATAGCGCGAGGCGCATCGCTCGGCCGATAGTCTCGCAGCTGCAGCACTTCGGCCCCTGCCCCCAGGCGCAGCATCGTCTGCGCGCCGCGCGCCGCGGCCCCGGGCGCGTACTGCCCTTGGCGCAGTGCATCGGGAACGACCTGTATCTGGCAGTTCGCGGTCAACGGCATCGACCACCAGGCAAGCCCCAGCACGCCGGCCAGACGTGCGGGCAGCACGGGCCAGGTGTATCGGCCCAGTCGGCGCGCACTCGCCGACAGCGCGAGCACCGCGCTGCCCTGCGCCGGCACCGCTAGCGTATGCAGCGCGCGCTGCATGGTGAATTCCAGCGGCGCCGTCAGGGCAAGCTCCAGCAGCGCTGCGCGCCGCGAGGCCGTGCGCAGCTGCAGCGATAGCGCTGTGGGGCGACCCAGCAGCCACTGTGCCGGGGCCAGCACGCGCAGCTCGGGCGCGGCGCGCGCGGCCAGCCAACCTTCGTACGCAAGTCCCAGCAGAAGCAATGCGGCCGGCAGGCGCCACAGCGTTGCGAGCTGCGGGGCGCCCCATTGCCCGATGATCGCCAGCACGGCGGCTGCCAGCACGAGCAGCAATGCGCGCGGGCGCAGACTCATCGCGGCACGGCGACCTGATCGAGCAGACGCTGCGCGAGCTGCTGCTCGCCTGCGCCCTCGAGCAACGCCTCGCTCGAGAGCACCAGGCGATGCGGCACGACCCACGGCCAGACGGTCTTGACGTCATCGGGACTCACATAATCGGACCCGCGCAGGCCCGCCGCCACGCGCGCAGCGCGCAGCAGTGCCAGCGCTGCGCGCGTCGAGAGGCCCAACGAGATCTGCGTCTGCTCGCGTGAGGCCTGGGCGAGGTCGAGCACGTAGTCCTGCAGCGCGTCGGCGACATGAATGCCGTCGACCTGCTGGCGTGCCCCCTGCATGACGGCATCCGGGACGGCCGTGGACGCCGCCTCGGGAACGGGACGCGCCGCTGGCGCTTCGGCCGCGATGGCGCCATAGCGGGCGAGCACGGCGCGCTCATTTTCGCGCGAAGGATAGGACAGCTCGATGCGCAGCATGAAGCGATCCAGCTGCGACTCGGGTAAGGGATAGGTCCCCTCGAACTCACGCGGATTCTGCGTCGCCACGACGAAAAAACCCGGCGGCAATGCATACAGATGGCGATCGACCGAGACCTGCCGCTCCTCCATCGCTTCCAGCAGCGCCGATTGCGTCTTGGGACCGGCGCGGTTGATTTCGTCGAACAGCAGCACATCGGCAAACAGCGGGCCCGGGTGGAAAACGAACTGCTGGTGTGTCGTGTCGTAGACATGCACGCCGATGATGTCCGAGGGCATCAGATCCGAGGTCCCCTGGATGCGCCTGAAGCTGCCCCCGAGGGTCGCGGCCAGAGACTTGCTGAGCAGGGTTTTACCCAGTCCCGGGGCACCCTGGATGAGCACATGGCCGCGCGCGACCAGCGCGATCGTCAATGCGCGAATCAGCGGGGCCAGCCCGATCACCGTGCTTCCCAGGCTGCGCTGCAGGGCGCCTTCCAACTCTTCCAGCGGCGAACTCATTGAATGCTCCCACGAACCTTGGACAACAGATTCTGCAGGCGTGTGAGGTCCGGCGCAGCGCCAGCCTGCACGCGCGCATGCTGCTCGCGCAGCTGCGCCAGGCTCTCCGGTGCCAGCACGGGCTGAGCGGCGAGCCAGTCCCAGGGTGCGCTGCCATCCTCGCGCTCACCTCGGCGCCGATGGATTTCGTCATAGAAGTTTGCCAGCAGCTGCCGCGCGGCGGCAGCCGGCGGCACGCGGGCACTGAAAAATCGCGCGCTGGCCTCCATCAGGGTGGTGGCGGCGGTGGGCTGCCAGAGCGGCTGACCGCTGCGCAGCGTCTGGCTGCCCAGCACCCAGATCAGCCACACGATCAGTATCCATTCGAGGGTATGGTGCAGCCGTGGATCGGAAAAGAACGCCTGTGGATCATAAAAGTCCACAGCGCCCTGGTGCGCATCGTCAAATATCACACGGCCCTGCACGCCTCGCGACCAGCCGACCATGTTCGCCAGCAGCCGCGCATTGTCGGCGGCATCGAGCTGGGCATTGCTGAATGGACTTGCGAATGCGCTGAGGACGATCTGGCCATCGCCGTAGGGCTCGACCCATAGCGCTGCCTCGCGCGGTGGTGGGCTGACGCGCTCGGCGATCGCCAGGGCGCCGACGGTGAGGGCGGCAGTCCCACGCCACACTGCCGTGGGTAGGTCCGACATGATGCTCAGCCGATGCACCCCGTGCATCAGCGCCTGGTGACCGCGAGGCTGCGCCCAGATCTGGCCACGCAGCAGCAGCGCCTCGAGCCCCCGCGCCGCATCGGCGGCCGCCGCACGGGCTTTCGCGGCATCTCCTGTGCCGCTGGTGCCACCATGGCCACTGGCGCCTGCAGTGCCAGCCGAGGACGGCGTGAGCGCCTGGCGCAACTCGGGCCGGAAGTAGATGTGCGTCAGATCCGCCACGGTGGCGGTGGGATTGCTGCCGGCTGCTGCCCACGCCGGGGTGTCATCGATAGCCGCGAGAATGAGCAGTGTATTGCCCGCGCCGACCCAGCGCAGCAGTTGCTTCTGCTCCTGCTGGTGCATCGGGATGCGCGCGGGCAGACTGGTGATGAGCAGATTGCCCCGCTGTCCGGCAATGCGCTCGAGCGCAGCATAGCGATCGCGAAGGCTGACGACCGGAACGCCGGCCTGCCGCAGCCATTGCGCGGCACCGGCGAGGCCAGTGGGCCCGCGCTCGGTGGAGAGCGGCGGTGCGGACGCTTCGCTCCGGGTGCCGATCTTGGGGAAAAACAACGTATAGAAAAGTGCCAGTGCGCCCAGCGCTAGCATCGGTGCCACGAGCGTCTCGCGTCTCATCGAGGCGTCTGCGCGGCAGTCGGGGCCAGCAGCTCCGCATACAACGTTCGGCCCTGCGCGAGCACTGCCGCCGGATCGCTCGGACCCGCATCGATGGCATAGCGCTCGCGCTCGGCCCAGCGCGCAACCGTGCCGAATCGCTGGCATTGCTCAACCGAGTCGAATCTCGCCTGCTCGATGAGCTCGCGACAGCTCAGCGCGCGCTCGGCCCGCACCCGACCGGCGCGACGCAGCGCCTGCAGCAGCAGCTGCAGCAGCACTGCCGCGCGCTGTCCGGGCATGGCCGCGTCTACATCCGCCGGAACCAGCTCGGCGCTGGCGGCGCCGCGCGCGGAGCTGGCAGGGTTCGCATCGGTCCCCGGCGCGCGCAGACGGCGCTCCAATACCCCCGATGCGATCAGCTCGCGCCATATCGTCCACAGCGCCAGGGCGATCACCGCCACCGTCGTGCCATACAAGAGCACGCGCTGCACCAGCGCTGGCACCGCCGAGAGCAGCTGCACCAGCCAGGCACCGCCGCCGGCGCTCGGCAACTGGAACCAGTTTCGCAGCCGCTGCTTGAATGACTGCCACCAGGAGTGCGGCGTCTGATCCTGCCTCATTTCCTGCAGGATGTGCGGCAGCATTGTCAGCGAGGGCGCGCTGCTGAGCGCCGGGCGTTGATAGCGTCGTGACAGATCGCGCAGGTCCCTGAGGGCGATGCCGCTCAAGCGCTGTTCCCAGCCGTCGCCGAGCAGCTGGTCGTAGCCGAGCGCACGCAACGCCGCGGCCACTCGAGGGCAGCGCTTCAGCGCCGTGGCGCTGGCATCATCGCCGATGCGGGCGACACAGCTGTCGAGGACCGCCTCGGCAGGAGCCGTTGCTGCCTCGGGCGGCGCGGCAGCCAACGCGTATGCGCAGCCCAGCAGCGCGCACGCAGCCAGCCCCCACGCCAGAGGCTGTGAGCGCCTCATCGTCAGCGCAGTGCGGTGTCGACGGCGCAATGCGCTCAGGCGGGCTGCAATGAATTCACGCGCGCGGCCAGATCGCCGCCGTCGCGGCGCAAACTCAGGTCATGAAAAATAGCCACCATGGCCACCGTCCACATGGGCATGGTGAAGATGTTGAGCAGCGCGGACAGCAGCTGCGATGTCGCCAGCACCATGGGCAGATCACCGCGGAAGAGGACCGCGGCGATAGCGGTGAACAGCCCGCTGACGAGGCCAATCACCAGGACGATGATCCACGCCACGGTCACCGTGGCCGAGGTTCGCCACCAATGATGCTCGATGAGTTTCCAGCTGCGGCCCAGTGCCGCAAAGGGTCCTACCCCTTCGGTGGCCGCGGCCACCAGCCACAGCTGCAGATATCCCCACAGCCAGATGCAGGGTATGACGAAGAGCAGAAAGCCCACACCAATGGCGAGGAGGAAGACGATGCCGGCAATAATGAGGGTGGGCAGATGGCGCAGCACATAGCCCAGGGCCTCACCGAGGGAGTCCGAGCGCCCCTGCGCCACCGCGTCCTGCCGGCGCATGATGGCCGCGGGGAACACCAGCCAGACCAGCATCGTAAGGAAATAGGTCAGCCACAGCATCGGCGAATGTTCCATGCGCGACATGCGCGCCATCAGGGTCGCCATGGCGGCCAGGCTGGCATTGCTCGTGCCTGCATTGCTCAGCGTGGTCAGCGGCAGCGAGCCGAGCTGTCGTGTCTGCCAGACAGCGACGATGGATGCGAGCACCGCTGCGCTCAGGGACAGCGGCCAGCAGCGGGAAAATGAGGCGCGATAGAGGCGAACTGCGTCGTCGAGCACGCCTCCGATCGGTCGCGGCGCAGTTGGACGGGTGTACATGACCTGTCTCCTGGTGGCGCGGTGCGCTGTCTTTTTTGTAGGGACCGGAACGCGCCGAGGGTAGCACCTTCGCGCGGCGCCCGCCTGCCGCGCTGGCGCAGTCGGGACCGGCGTCATATCTCGCGTCATAATGACGCAATGAACACCCCTGTCCCGGATGCCCCTGTCAGCACGGAAAGCTGTGACATCGCCGTCATCGGCGGGGGGCCAGCCGGCAGCACCGCGGCGACGCTGCTGGTACGCCAGGGCCACCGCGTGGTGCTGCTCGAGAAAGCCCATCACCCCCGCTTTCACATCGGCGAGTCGCTGCTGCCGATGAACCTGCCGGTCTTCGAGCGCCTGGGCGTCACCGAGAAAGTGCGGGCCCTGGGCATGTACAAACCGGGAGCCGACTTCGAGGCGGACAACGAGCGCGGCTATAACACCTTTGATTTCTCACGCGCGCTTGGATCCAGTCCCCCGCACGCCTTCCAGGTGTGGCGGCAGGACTTCGATCGCATGCTGTTCGAGCACGCACGCGACAGCGGCGCGCTCGCGCGCGAGGGGCACGAGGTCATCGAGGTGCGGCAGAACGGACCACGCGACTCGCGGCTGCAGGTGCGCACCGACGCTGGCTCCCAGTACGAGCTGCAGGCGCGCTATATCATCGATGCCAGCGGCCGAGATGCCTTTCTGTCCGCTCGCAAACATCTGCGACGCAAGAACGCGAAGCACCAGAGCGCCGCGATCTTCGGTCACTTTCGCGGCGCGCAGCGACGCGAGGGAGCCGAGGCCGGCAACATCAGCATCTACAACTTCGAACACGGCTGGATGTGGATGATTCCACTGCCCGACGGGGTCATGAGCGTCGGGGCGGTCTGCCGGCCCGATTACCTCAAACAGCGCCGCGGCCGCACCGTGGAGTTCCTCATGCAGACGCTGCAGCAGAACCCAGCCCTCTGGCGCCGGCTCGAGCATGCCGAGCTCATCGGCAACGAGGTGCGCGTCACCGGCAACTATTCCTACGATTCGCGCCGCATGGGTGGACCGGGCTGGCTGCTCGTGGGTGACGCCTTCGCATTTCTCGACCCGGTGTTCTCTTCCGGTGTCTACCTCGCAATGAGCGGTGCCGAACAGGCCGCCGCGGTCGTGGACGCCTCGCTGCGCGAGCCCTCGCACGAGCGCTCACGGCTGCGGCGTCTCGAGCGCCGCCAGCGCGCTGGCATGCGCCGGTTTTCGTTCTTCATCTACCGCTTCAACAATCCGGTGATGCAATGGCTGTTCCGCAATCCGCAGAACCGCTGGAATCTCGAGCGCGCACTGATCTCCATGCTCGCCGGCGACCTGTTCGATACGCCGGTGGTGCGCCAGCGTCTGCTGCTGTTCCGGATGCTCTACGCCGCCTTCACGCTGCGTGACTGGCGCCGCTGGCGCGCCGAACAACGCTATCGACTCGCGCAGGCGCGCGCGCAGTTCACCGGCGGCACTACGCCGGTGGATTCCGCGTAGCTGCGAGCCACGGCGCCGCGCCGACAACCGCCAGCGCGACCGCTCAGGATCAGGCCGCCTCCGGAAACGCCTTCTTCAGCGCCTCGGCGGTGCCTTGATCGCGCCAGCGCTCGGCGAGCTGCGCCAGGCGGCCTGCTTCGTGCGCGTTGAGTGTCCGAAACGAGGGGTCCAGCGCCAGGCGCGCACGCACGAGTCGCAGCGCCTCGCCCTCGCGATCTTCCGCCAGCAGCCGCGTGATGATCTCCTGCGCCACGCGGTTTGGAAAAGGAAACGGACGCCAGGCTGCCACGCGCTCGTAGAGCCATTGCAGCTCGGAGAGCGGATGGGCCACCGTCTGCACGCGCTCCATGACGACGTTCCAGACATTGTCGCGGTTATTGGCGCGCAAGGCCCCGTACATCGTATCGATCCAGCGCTCGCGCTCGCGTGCCGCCGCATCTATTGCCGGCGGTGCGATCTCGGGAATGATCAGAGGGATGCGTTCGGAGAGCGTTTCCCGATTCACGTGAAGGGCGCCGCCGATGACGGCGATCGTGCCGAGCCACGCGTAGAGGGAAACTCCGACTCTGAGCAGCAGCGGCGATGCCGGCAGCAGCGCCGCAAGCGCACAGAGAAGCACGAGCCCGGCAATGCACGTCAGCACGCAAAGGTAGTCCCGGCCCAGTGCCCGCGCCATCAGCACCGAGACCATGGGATTGAGACTATGCGAGAGGCGGCCGGTCCATCCCTGGACCGCTATGACGGCGGGCACAGCCGTGAGCATGACCACCGCCAGTACGACCGCCAGGATGGTGCCAACGAAGTATCCGGCGGCACCAAAGGCAAAGAACGCCACGATGCACAGGATCAGCGGCAGCAGGAAACGAAACTCGTCCAGCGACGCCATGATCATCTCGACCGAGAGCACAGGCGCCTCGCGCTGACCGGCGACCAGGGCATCGAGGAAGGCAAAGGAGTATTTGAAGTACCAGGTGGCCAGAACGAACACACCGGGAAGCGCAAGCCACCCGGACTTGAGCAGCACCGTCAGACCCACCGCGACGAAGAGCAGGGTGAAGATCCCGGACGTGCGCAGCGGCATCAGCAACCAGGCACCGTATTGCCGCCACCGGGTTGTCATGACTTGGGTTTGCTGCTTCGATGCTGCGACTGGCCTGACAGGTACTGTAAGGGCTCATCGCGTGCGCGCCGCATGCGAGTTGCTGGGAATGCGAACCGGGTCGCAGCGCGATGGGGTCCCGCCTCCCCCGACCTGCCGTGCGCATCCTTCCGCTCAAACCTCCATGCAGTAATCGCCGCCCAGGCAGATCCGACCCTGCAGCGGCTCGAGTTCGACCCCCCGCGGTAGCTCACCGCACAGATCATGGAACGGCTGTCCGGGCTCCTCGTGCAGGTCAGCCTCGTCCTGCGCCGCGCCACACTGCGGGCAGTGATTCAGAAACATGCCCGCGCTGGCCTCCATTCGATAGCCAGGCCATCGCCGCAGCTGACGTCGAAGCTCGGCATCGACGGCCCAAACGCATTGCACGCGAAAACTCTCCAGCCGCTCCCCCGCCACGGCACCGCTTCGGCAATACAGGCAGACGACTTCGATGTCGCAACCACAGCGACAGCAGTCGGTGTGCGCACGCGCGACAAAGGCCTCGGGCGACTCGATGAGGCAGTCGGTATCGGCGAGGCCTTGCGCTGCTGCGTCGGGCAACCAGCCGGCGAAGCGCGCCTCCGGCGTGGCGGAATCGATGTACCAGCACTTCGAGCGCTGATCCCAGGACGCACCCAATGCCCTGACCTGATCATATTCCTCCGGTGCAACGAACAGATCGATACGGCCCATGTATGGCTCCTGCTGACGGATGATCAAAGCCCCAGATCGAGGTCCAGAGCGCGTTCGCTCTGGCGGCTTTTGGCGGCAGCCTGACGCTGCTGGCGCTCGAAGTCCGGGTTCGCTGCCACCTGCGCGCGGTATTCCTTCCAACGCCTGATTGACTCCAGCGCCGCCGCATCCACGCTGACGTGCGCCGGCCGAGGCTCCCCGGTCCTTTGCGCAATCTGCGCTTCTGTCGAGGGCGTGACCTCGAGCCCGGCGTCCCTCGCGCGCATGTTCGCAGGGGCAATCACAGGCGCAGCCGTGTTCATTGCCGCATCGCGCGCAGGCACGGGCCTCGCCTCGACAGAGACGACGCGCTCGGGCACGCGGTCGGCTGGTCGCTGCGCGAACAGGCATTGACGTACCGACATCCATGTCGACTGCGCCTGCTCGCGCACACGCTGCAGCCAGGGCCCGCGCTCAGGCCTGGTGATGCCCGCCGGTTCCTTAAGCTGCTCGCGCGCCGGGGAGATCGGCGCCGCCTGCTGCAGGCCTGCGTGCTGCCGTTCGCGCATGCGCTCGGCCAGGACGCTGTGCCCGCCGCGTCGCTCGATGTAATAGGCGATTGCCGGCAGCCGCTGCTCTTTCGTGGGATCCCGCGCGGCAAATTCGTGGGAAACTCGCACGTCGAGATGTGCGGCCTTCAGCACCTCGTTGGTCAGCGTCGCCCAGCGCTCGCGCAGCCAGGCACGCTCCTCACCCCAGCGCAGCAGACCGTGCCGATGCCGCTCGGTGCCTGACCACTCCAGGGAGGTCTTGCGGCTCAGGCCTTCACTGGTCACCTCGCGTGTCGTCGCCAGCAGATGCGCGTGGAAGTTGCGTCGATCGCCGCGCGGGGCGTGAATGACCAGATCGACGGCGTTGTGATAGCGCTCGACGATCTCGCGGGCGAAGCCGCGTGCCAATTGCAGCCGTTCGCGATCCTTCAGCTCCTGGGGCAGCGCGAGCATGAACTCGCGCGCGACGCGCGAGTTGCGCCGCTTCTCCGCATGTTCCGCAGCGTTCCATAACGAAGCCCGATCGCGCGCCCAGCTCATCGAAGCAGCGGACTGCTCCAGCGCTCGCGGCAGCACGATCTCTTTGTGCAGTACGTCCTGCCGCTGGCGATGATCGTAGGTCGCACCGCTGCGCAGGTCCCGGATGCGCTCTCCGGCCCGATAAGCGGCGGCGCTCGTGGAGCGGCTGCCGCGCGACCCGGCGCTGCGGCTGAAGGTCTTCATCCGAAAGACAAAGATCGCCATCGCACGCCGGCCCTCGCAGCAGGGCTCCAGCGTCGCAGCGACAGCTTCCCAGGGCTTGCGCCAAAAGGGACGTGTTCAGGCAGAAAAGAGCTGCAGTGACTCATCCACCGAGACGGTGTCGGATCCAGCGCCGGCCGTTGCGGCGTGGCAATTGCCTCCATGGCGCCGTGAAGACGGTAAACTTGCGCTCGTCGTTAAGCCCGGCACATCCCTTCATATCACCCGGAGGCGGCCATGCTCACGGTCTGGGGTCGACGCAGCTCGATGAACGTGCAGAAAGTCATGTGGCTGATCGGCGAGCTGAATCTGCCGCATGAGCACATCCCGGCCGGTGGCAGGTTCGGGCGGCTCGATGAGCCGGCATTTCTGGCGCTGAATCCGCATGGGCGCGTGCCCGTCATTCAGGACGGTGCGGTCGCCGTGTGGGAGTCGCATGCCATTTTGCGCTACCTGGCGGCCAGGTACGGCCGCGGCCGATTCTGGAGCGACGATGCTGCCGAGCGCTCGCAGGTCGATCGCTGGATGGATTGGTCGCAGACGACGCTTCAACCGGCATTCATCGATGGGGTTTTCTGGCCCTATATGCGCACTGCGCCCGCGCGGCGCGATGCGGCGCTCATCGAGCGCAACGTGCGGCGCTGTGGCGAGGTGTTTCAGCGGGTCGACGAGCTGCTGGCGCGCGAGCCGGTGCTCGCCCAGCAGGAACCGACGCTTGCGGATATCCCGATCGCTGCGAATTTCTACCGCTATTTCGAGCTCGACATCCAGCGCCCGAAGCTGCCGCATGTCGAGGCCTGGTATGCGCGGCTGCAGCAGCGGCCGGCGTACCGCGAGCACGTCATGGTGAGCTTCGAGGAGCTGCGCGCGCGCGACTAGCAGCCGGACGGCCCGCCAGCGCTTACGTGCCCAGCCTGGCGCGCACATCCGCATAGGCGCGCGCAATCAGCTGCCCGAGCGCTGCTTTGTCCACCGGCTCCCCCGGACGCAGCTTCACGTGCCGCATGCGCTTGCCGGTACCCTCCAGCAGGCGCGCGGGATCCTCGAGAAACGCGCCGAAGAAAAAGCCCACGTTGGCGTGATGCCGATAGGCATTGACGTAGGCGAAGGCGGCATCCTCGATGCAGGCGGTGGGAGCGCCGTCATGCATCAGTTCGCGCACATCGGCGCCACACTGGCGCATCTGTGTGAACCAGGGCTCGATGAGCGTACGCAGCTCGTCGCGCTGGCTGCGCAGCCAGACATCGATGGTGGCATCGTGCCTGATCGCGGATGGAAATCGCAGCATGGCATCCATGGCCGTTCCCCTGTTTGGCGATCGATCGCGCCGCACGGGGTGTGGCCGCGACCCCGGAGCAGCCATCGCCTCGTTGCTCAGCGCACCGCCCAGCTGTCGGCGGGCCCATTGCTGAGGCGCTTGCGCTCGATGTCCGGCAGCAGCGCTGCGAGCAGCCCGATCAGCGGCAGATAGGCGCAGATCCGGTAGACGAACTCGATGCTCTTCCAGTCGGCAAGCTTGCCGAGCATAGCCGCACCCAGGCCACCGATGCCGAAGGCCAGGCCGAAGAACAGTCCCGCGATCATGCCGACCTTGCCGGGTAGCAGCTCCTGCGCATACACCACGATCGCGGGGAAGGCGGAGGCGAGAATGAGTCCGATCATGACGGTCAGCGGGCCGGTCCACGCGAGGCTCGCGTGCGGCAGCAGCAGCGTAAAGGGCAGCGGTCCGAGGATCGACGCCCAGATGACGTAGCGGCGCCCGAAGCGATCACCGATCGGGCCGCCGAGCACCGTCCCGACGGCCACGGCGGCAAGGAAGGCGAACAGGTATAGCTGCGCGACACGCACCGACACGCCGAAGTGATGGATCAGATAGAACGTGTAGTAGCTCGTCAGGCTCGCAAGATAGATGTACTTCGAGAAGATCAGCGCCACCAACACCAGAATGGCCTTGAGGGCCGCGCGGCTGGCGACCTGTGCAGCGCCACGGCTGCGTGCAGCGGCGCGGTGCAGGCGCGCGAGACCATGGTGCTTGTACCAGCGGCTGACGTTCCAGAGGATCGTGCAGGTCACCAGCGACAACAGCGCGAAAACCGCAAGACTGGACTGACCCCAGCGCACCACGACGACCGCGGCGGCAAGCGGACCGATCGCCGAGCCGAGATTGCCGCCGACCTGAAAGGTCGACTGCGCCAGCCCGTGACGCTTGCCGGCGGCCATGCGCGCGACGCGCGAGGACTCGGGGTGAAATACCGACGAGCCCACGCCCAGCAGTGCCGCGCCGATGAGCAGCACCCCATAGGTATGCGCGATCGAGAGCACCATCAGACCCGTGAGCGAGAATAGCGTGCCGCCCGGCAGCGCCAGCGGCGTCGGGCGTCGATCCGCGTAGAGACCCACGAGCGGCTGCAGGATCGAGGCCGTGAGCTGATAGACCAGGGTCACGAGGCCGACCTGCGAGAAGTTCAGGCCGAATTCCGTCTTGAGATTGGGATAGATAGACGGCAGCAGCGACTGCAGCATGTCATTGATCAT
>DATBPG010000231.1:0-10805 GCA_036561485.1 Steroidobacteraceae bacterium
CTTGAGCTGCGCGAGCACGGCGGTGACGTCCAGCACCATCGGGCGCAGTCGCTCGGCGAACTGCAGCTGCTCATCGAGCGTGCGCTGGAAGTCCACGGGCGGCTGGCCGAAATAGCCCTGCAGAACGAAGTTGTGGTAATCGAGCACTTCACCGAGCTTGGCGGCGAAGCGATCGCGCTGAAACAGGTCCGCAACGCGCACCGCACGGCGTGCGACCTTGTCCTCGTAGGCCGGTCCAATGCCCCGGCCGGTGGTGCCGATGGCATTGGCGCCGCGTGCATTCTCGCGCGCACGGTCCAATGCCACGTGCGAGGGCAGGATCAACGGGCAAGCGGGCGACAGACGCAGGCGCTCGAACACCGGCACACCCTGCGACAGCAGCGCATCGGACTCCTTGAAGAGTGCCTCGAGCGACAACACGACGCCGTTGCCGATGAGGGACTGCACACCCTCACGCAGAATGCCCGCGGGAAGCAGCGACAGAATGGTCTTGTGTCCGCCGATCACCAGCGTGTGCCCGGCATTGTGACCGCCCTGAAAGCGCGCCACGGCGCGGGCGCGCTCGGTCAGCAGGTCGACCAGCTTGCCCTTGCCCTCATCACCCCACTGAGTGCCGATGACAACGACGAAGCGGCCCATCAGCGGCGCCCCAGAAGGCACTTCGCCATCCACTGTGCCACGGTGATCCCCTAATTCGCTGCCGGTACGGGCGGCGCGCCACTCGCACGCCCGCTCGGACTGCGCAGATACTTGAAGAAGTCGCCCTCGGGCGTGATGACCAGCACGTCCCCTTCATGCTCCAGCGAGCTTTTGTAGGCCGCCAGGCTCTGCGTGAAAGCCGCCAGCTCGGGATTCTTGCCATACGAGTGCGCATACAGGGCCGCAGCGCGTGCATCGGCATCAGCGCGGATGCGCTGCGCCTGGCGCGTCGCATCCGCCAGGATCTGCGCGCGTTTGCGCTCAGCGTCCGCACGGATCTGATCGGCGTGCAGCGTGCCGCTGGCGTCGAGCTGCTGCGTGCGTGCGCTGAAGGCCTGCTCCATGCGCTGGTAGACGGCGCTGGCGGCCTGATCGGACAGATCGATGCGCTGCAGCTGCAGATCCACCAGCTCGAGCCCCGCGCCGGAAGCCGCGGAGCGCAGCATGGCAAAGTCTTCCGAGGACAGACCGCCGCGCGACTGACTCTGCAGCGCTGCCAGCGTCTCGTGCACCACCGTGGTCTTGAGCCGATCGCGCGTCAGATCGGCGAGCCGCCGCGCCGCGACGTCCTCGTCACCGCCAGTGCTCTGATAGAAGGCGCTCACGTCCCTGAGCCGGTAGCGCAGCAGAAAGTCGACGCTCAGCGTGCGCTGATCGCTGGTCAGGAAGCTCTCGCCCGGATAAGTGCGGGTCGTCAGCCGCTCATCGAAGCGATGCACCTGGTCGAACGGCAACTTCCAGTGCAGTCCCGGACCATAGGCACCCGGCAACAGCTGTCCGAGCCGGGTACAGACGGCGGTGCCGCCCTGGGCGACGCGAAACAGCGCGCCATCCAGCAGCAATGCCGCCACCAGCAATGCCAGCACCGACCAGCCCAGGCGGCGCGCCATCAGCGCTCTCCCCGCGCACGGCTGCGGTCATCGTCGCTGGCGCGCTCGCTCGGTGCGGCCCCCGGGGCGCTCTCGGCAGCGGCAGCCGCCCCGGCCGCCGCATCCCCGCTGCCACCGGTCGCCTGCGCGAGCTTGTCGAGCGGTACGTAGAACACCGCGCCATTGCCCGCACGAGCATCCACGAAGACCTTGCGCGAGTGCGAGAGGATGTCCTGGATCGTCTGGATGTAGAGCCGGTCGCGCAGTACCTGCGGCTGCAGCGCGTAGCTCGCGGCGAGCTCATCGAAGCGCTGCGTATCGGCCTCGGCCTGCGCGAGCGTCTGCGTGGCGTACACCTGGGCATCGGCGAGCTGCTGCTGGGCGCTCGCCTGCGCCTTGAGCTGCAGATCATTGGCATAGCTCTGCGCATCGTTGATCTGACGCTGGCGATCAGCCGCCGCATGATCGGCGTCATGCTCGGCCGCCACGACGGGCTCGGGCAGCTGCACATCCGTCAGGTCGAAGACGCTGAGCCTGATACCACTGTGGTACTGATCCAGCAGCTGCTGCATGTCCTCGCGCGCCTGTGCGTCGAGACGATCACGCGCCTGCCCCGCGAGCAGCGAGGAAAGCTCCGCCTGCGCGGCGAGCCGGCGCACCACCACCTCACCGACCTGCTGCAGCGTCGCCTGGGGATCGCGCAGCTGAAACAGATACTGCAAGGGATCGGCAATGCGGTACTGCAGGGACCAGGCCAGTGTGACCAGGCTCTGGTCGGCGGTGAGGATCGTGTCCTTGGAGTCGAGCGAGTTGACGTCGGCGACGTTGACCTTCGTCAGGGTCTGGATCGGCCAGGGCAAGCGCCAGCCGCTGCCGGGAGGTTCGGTGGCGACATAACGCCCGAAGGTCTGCACGATACCGCGCTCGCCGCTGCCGATCTGGTAGTAGCCGCTGGCGAGCCATACGACCAGCGCCAGAGCGAGGAGCGTCAGCGCGGCCTTGCCGCGGCTGCTGCCGGGGCGCCATAGCCGCTGCACGCGCCCCTGCCAGCGACGCAGCATGTCATCGAGGGACGCGTCGTCCGGCGCATTCCGGCTCGACCGTCGCTTGTCATCGCCGGGTTGATTCCATGCCATGGGGGTAGAGTCGACGCACCGGGGCGTCGGAGGTGTCAGTGATGGGCGGCGCGGGGCTGCGGCGGCGCTGCGGATTCTAGGTAGCCCTCGCGCGAGGCACAAGCGGCCGCGTCGCTCGGCGCGCTCGGCGGTGCGCTCGGCGGTGCGGTCGCGGGGGAGGCAGCCAGATCTGGCAGCAGGCGCACCCCCGGCTGGGCGGCCCAATGTGCCAGCTCGGCGGCCGGCAGCTCCACCAGCAGCTCGAGCGAGCCATCCTCGAGTGATCGCTCCTCGCGTACCACGTCCGCAGCATGCAGGCCGGCACGCAGGGCACCGGCGCTGGGCGGCAGACGCAGCCAGCGGCGCTGCACCGCGAGCTCGAGCCGCTCGGCGATCGCTTCGCGCAGTAGCGACAGGCCCTGCTCCTGCGCCGCCGAAATCCAGACCTGCTGCAGCTGGCCGTGCGCATCGCGCTCGGCGCGCGGCGCCAGCCCCAGCCGGTCGATCTTGTTGTACACACGCAGCTGCGGGATACCCGCCGCGCCGATCTCGCGCAGCACCCGGTTGACCTCCCCGATGTGCTCGTCACGCTGCGCATCGCTGGCATCGACGACGTGCAGCAGCAGATGCGCCTCGCGCGCCTCCTGCAGCGTCGACTGGAACGCCGCCACGAGCTCATGCGGCAGCTCGCGGATGAAACCCACGGTATCGGCCAGCACCACCTGGGCCGGAAGCCGCAGGCGTCGCACGGTCGGATCGAGTGTGGCGAACAGCTGATTGGCGATGTAGACCTCGCTGCCCGTCAGGGCCCGGAACAGCGTGGATTTGCCCGCATTGGTGTAGCCCACCAGCGTCACGGCGGGCACGGGAATCTCCGCGCGCGCGCTGCGACCGGTTTCGCGCTGCTGCTTCAGGTGCTCGAGGCGGCGGGTCACGGTGCGCATGCGCTGGGAGAGCAGGCGCCGGTCCACCTCGAGCTGGGTCTCGCCCGGACCGCCGCGCACACCGATGCCACCTTTCTGACGCTCCAGGTGCGTCCAGCCGCGCACCAGTCGAGTCGACATGTGCTTGAGCTGCGCGAGCTCGACTTCGAGCTTGCCTTCGAAGCTGCGCGCGCGCTGCGCGAAGATGTCGAGAATCAGGCCGCTGCGATCGAGTACCCGCGCGCCAATGAGCTTTTCGAGATTGCGCTCCTGGCTGGGCGAGAGCGGGTGATCGACGAGAATCAGCTGCGCGTCGCTCGTGCGGGCGATGGTTGCGATCTCCTCGGCCTTTCCGCTGCCGACGAAGTAGCGCGAATCGGGCCGATCGCGCCTGCCCAGCACGGTGGCCACCGGCTCGATGCCGGCCGAGCGCGCGAGCGCGCGGAATTCCTCCAGGTCCTCGGCCCTTACCGAGCTGCCGAGCCCCAGACGCACCAGCACCGCGCGTTCACCGGCGCGCGGTCGCTCGAACATGCCGCGATCGGTGTCGATAGCTCAGTCCGCGGTGGATTCGGCCGTGACGCTCTCCTCGGGCGTCAGGCGCACTGCGCGCGCCGGCACGACCGTGGAAATCGCATGTTTGTAGACCATCTGGCTGACGGTGTTCTTCAGCAGAACGACGAATTGATCGAAGGAATCGATCTGTCCCTGCAGCTTGATGCCGTTGACCAGATAGATCGAGACCGGCACATGCTCCTTGCGCAGCGCGTTGAGGAATGGGTCTTGTAATGACTGGCCTTTGGCCATGGTTTTCTCCTTATTTTTCAACTAGTTCTATACAGGCGGGGGTCATCCGCGGCGGGATCTGCCTCGTCACGGGGGGTTGCTTCGAGGAACGAATCGTCACGCTGGACTGATTCTAGCACCCGCCGGCAGGGCGGTCATGCGCGGGCGGCCGCGAGAATCTGCCTGCCGAGCGCTTCCGCAAGTCCCACAGCGGCTGCATTGAGGCGGACCCATTCCGGTTCGCGACGCAGCCAGGTCAGCTGGCGCTTGGCGAGCTGCGCGGTGGCGGTCAGCGCCGCCTGCTGCGCCTCGGACGGCGCCACGCCGGAGCTGAAGATGCGCCAGAGCTGCCGATAGCCCACGGCGCGCACCGAGGCGTGCTGCTCGGTCAGATCCCCGCGCGCGTAGAGCTGCTCGACCTCGCGCAGCAGTCCCGCCTCGAGCATCCCCGACAATCGCACCGCCAGGCGCGCGCGCAGCGCCGCGCGCGCCGCCGCGCCCTCCTCGGGCAGCAGCGCGAAGCGCAGCCAGCGATAGCGCTCGCGAGCCCCGTGCGTGCGCTGCTGCCACTGGCTGATCGGCACCCCGGTGATCCGCCACACCTCCAGGGCGCGCTGGATGCGCTGAGCATCGGTCGGTGCGATACGCGCGGCAGCGCCTGGATCGATGCGCGCGAGCTCGGCGTGCAGCGCGGGCCAGCCCTGCTGCTGCGCCTGAGCATCGAGCTGCCGACGCACCGCTGCGTCCGCCATCGGCAGCGTGGCCAGTCCGTGATAGAGCGTATGCAGATACAGCATCGTGCCCCCCACCAGCAGCGGCTGGTGGCCGCGTCGATGAATCTGCTCGGCAGCCTCGAGCGCATCGCGCACGAACGCTCCGGCGGAGTAGCCCTCGGCGGGGTCACGGATGTCGATGAGGTGGTGCGGCAGCTGTGTGCGCTGCGCGGCATCGGGCTTGGCGGTGCCGATGTCCATGCCGCGATACACCTGCGCGGAGTCAACGCTGATGATCTCGAGCGGCAGCGTGTCCTGCAGATACTCGGCGAGCTGCAGTGCCAGGGCACTCTTGCCGGCGCCGGTGGGACCGGTCAGCACCACCAGCAGTGGTGCCTCCTGCGACATCAGCGAAGCGGGAGGCGCATCAGCGACCCCGCAGAAACAATTGATCGATCTCCCGCAGCGTCAGGCGCATCCACGTGGGCCTGCCGTGATTGCACTGGCTGGATCGCTCGGTCTGCTCCATCTGGCGCAGCAGCGCATCCATCTGCGCAGCACTGAGCGTGCGTTGACCGCGAATGGCGCCGCGACAGGCGAGGCTGCCGAGCAGCCGATGCGCCGTGGCATCCAGATGATGCACGCCGAGCTCACCGCACAGCTCCCGCGCGAGCTGTTGCAACAGCTCGCGCGCATCGACCTGCGCGAGCAGCACCGGCACACGGCGCAGCGCGAGGCTCGAGGGAGCCAGCCGCTCGAGACTGAAACCCAGACGCTCGAGCTCGGCCTGCTCGCCGAGCAGCGCATCGATCTCATGCTCAGCCGCCTGCAGCACGATGGGTTCGAGCAGCCCCTGGGAGGCCGCGCTGTCGGCGCTGTCGTAGTCACGCTTGAGCTGCTCATAGAGCACACGCTCGTGGGCGGCGTGCGCATCGACGATGATCAGGCCCTCGCGGTTCTGCGCCAGAATGTAGAGACCGTGCAGCTGCGCAAGCGCAATGCCGAGGGGCTGCTCGAGTGCACCGGGCGCCGGCTCGGCGGTGCTCAGCCCCTGCAGTGCCTGCAGCGTCTGCCCGATCGAGCCGGGGACACTCATCAGCGGCAGTTCGGGCGGCAGCGCGTAGCGCTCGGGGTCCGGCCCGTAGCGCGCGCCCGCCATCTCGTGGCGCTCGCCAGGCGGCTGCAGCCCGGCGCCGGCCGGCGGCATCATGCTCGCCGGGGACGGGAGCGTGCTCGGGCGTGTCACGGCGAGCGCTCGCTCGATCTGGCGGAATACCAGATCGTGCACCCCGCGGCTGTCGCGAAAGCGCAGCTCGAGCTTGCTGGGATGCGCATTGACGTCGACCTCGCGCGGATCGAGCGTCAGGTGCAGCACGAATCCGGGGTGGCGCCCGTGGTAGAGCACGTCGCGATAGCCGAGTCGCGCAGCCCCAGCCAGCAGTCGATCGCGTACCGCGCGGCCGTTCACGAACCAGTACTGCTGATCGGGCTGACCGCGTGCAGCCGTTGGCAAACCGAGCCAACCCCACAGGCGCAGGGCCGAGCCTGCCGGCGCGAGCGAGAGCGCCTGGCGACGAAACTCGGGCCCGAGAATGCGGTCGACGCGTGCCGCGAGCGCTGCCGCCGGCTCCTGCGCGTCGGCGGGCGGCAGCTCGAGCATCAGCCGCTCGTTGTGGCGCAGCTGCAAGCCCACGGCCGGCACCGCCAATGCCAGCCGCTCGACCTGCCGCAGGATATGACCGAACTCGGTGCTTTCGCTGCGCATGAAGCGCCGCCGGGCCGGCACGCTGTAGAACAGGTCTCGCACCTCGACGCTCGTGCCCACCGGATGGGCCGCAGGCTGCAGTATCGAGCGCTCGCCCGCATCCACCGAGAGCTCCGCGGCCTCGCTGCTGCCGCGGGCGCGTGAGACCAGACGCAGCCGCGCTACCGAAGCGATGGATGGCAGCGCTTCGCCACGAAAGCCGAGGCTCGCGATGCCGAGCAGATCCTCGGCGCTGCCGATCTTGCTGGTGGCATGCGGCATCAGCGCCAGCGCCAGTTCCTCGGCCGGGATGCCCTCGCCGTCGTCGCGCACGCGGATCAGACCCAGGCCCGCGTGCTCGATATCGATGTGAATGTGGCGCGCGCCGGCGTCGAGCGCGTTCTCGATGAGCTCCTTGACCACGGAGGCCGGCCGCTCGATGACCTCACCGGCCGCGATCTGATCGACCAGGTGGGAGGGCAGAACTCGGATGGGCATGTCAGATCGGCAGCGGCGCTCGCAGGGGTGAGCGCCGGCGATCTTAACAGCGAGTGCTCAGCGGCGAGAGTTCAGGAGCTGCCGCTGGTTTCAGCGTGATCGGGGCGCGTGCGCGCGAAGAGGCTCCCCTGCGGCGGATACTGCCGAAAGTAATCGGTAATGCCACTGAGGATCGCCTGGGCGAGCCGCTGCTGCTGCTGCGGATCGCGCAGCCGCCGCTCCTCTGTGGGGTTGGAGATGTAGGCGGTCTCCACCAGCATCGAGGGCACATCGGGTGACTTCAACACCACGAAGGCGGCCTGCTGAACCTCGCGCTTGCGTACGGCGCCCACGCGATCGAGCGCCCCGAGCACGTCCTGCGCGGCCTCTCCGCTCTGTGCCATGCTGGCGTTCTGCGACAGGTCCATCAGCACCGAGCGCAGCGCAGGAGCCTGGGCCGCAAGCGAGATGCCGCCCTTCAGATCTGCGGCATTCTCCTGATCCGCCAGGCGTCGCGCCGCCTCGCTGGAAGCGCCGCGCCCGGAGAGAATGTAGACCGACGATCCCTCGATCGAGCGGTCATGGACCGAGTCCGCATGGATCGACACGAACAGATCCGCATGTGCGGCGCGGGCACGCTCCATCCGGTCCCGCAGCGGCACGAAATAGTCGCCGTCTCGCGTGAGCAGCGCATGCATACCCGGCTCAGCATCGATGCGCGCCGCGAGCGCCCGTGCGATGGCGAGCGTGACATTCTTCTCGTGCGTACCATCCGGCCCCGTGGCCCCCGGATCCACGCCGCCATGCCCGGCATCCACGGCGATGATCACCTCGCGCGCAGCCTGCGGCGCATGCGCGGCATGCACCGCCTGCAATAGCGACCCAGCTCGTGGCGCGGGCGGCGTGACGGCGGGCGGCATCGCCGCTGGCGTCGCGACCGCCGGGACGACCGCCGTGGCGCGGGCTGTGCGTGCGGACAGGGCCGAGACCCGTGTCAGCTCGACACGCAGCTGCTGGGCGCCGGACACATCCTGCCAGTGCAGGTGCACGCGCACGGGCGCTCGCAGCTCGAGCACCAGGCGCAGCGTGTGACGATTGGGCCGGCCCGAGCGCAGCGCGCGCACCAGCGAATCGGTGCCGATGGCGGGCAGCGATGCGTGGCGCCGGGTATCGGGCAGATCGATGACCACCCGCTCGGGCGCGGACAGACGCAATGAGCGCACGTGCACCGCCTCGGAGAGCGCCAAAGTGAGCATCGCGCTCTGGGCGTCCGCGGACAGCGTGAGCTGCTCGAGACGCGCATCGGCTTGCGCGGCAGCCGGCCGCGTCGCGATCCGATGCAGCGACGCCGCATGGCTCGCACCCAGGGGCGCCAGCAGCAGCAGCACCGACAGTGCGATTGCCAGTCTCCCCCGGACGCTTCTTCTTATCCAGCCCGCCTCGAGCGGCATCGTCGGCCTCGCCTTCTCCCAACAGTCCCGCCGACTGTAAGCGCTGCCGCCCCTTATTTCAACATAATGATGGAGATACGGATTGAAGCTCAGGCCCCTTCTGACCGGAGCGACTCGCCGGGCAACTCAGCGAGCCAGCATTCGCCGGCCGCGCTGTGGGCAGTGAGCCGGCAGCGTCGACCGGGCTCCTGCGCCCAGAGCTGCAGCCACAGATCCGGGCGCGGCAGCTGCGCGCGCCCCTGCTCGGGCCATTCAACCAGCAGCAGCGCGCCATCATGCAGGTAGTCGCGCAGTCCCAGCTGCTCGAGTTCCCCGGCGCCGTGCAGGCGATACAGATCCAGGTGGACTCCCACCCGTGCATCGAATGCATACACTTCGATGAGTGAGTACGTCGGGCTGCGCACCGTCTCGCGCACGCCGCAGGCGGCCAGCAACGCTGAGATCAGCGTGGTTTTGCCGGCTCCCAGCTCTCCGGATAAAAACACGCAGCGCGCACCGGGCATGGACCAGGGACAATGGCGCGCGAGCGCTGCGCCCAGTCGGCGCGTCGCAGCCTCATCGCGCAGCATCAGCGGCTCGCTCACGGCCTCAACGCTTGAGATTGACCCAATGACTGAGCCCCTCAGCGAGCTCGAGCGCGAGAATGCCGCGCTCGCGCTCGCGCGCGAGCTCATCGCCCGAGAGCGCATGTGCCATGACCCCGGCACGCGCGGCCAGCCAGGGGTCGCGACATTGCGCGAGAATGCCCGCGATCGCGCCGGTCAGCACATCTCCCATGCCTGCTGCGGCCATGCCCGGATTGCCGCGCTCGCACAGACTCGGCGCCGGTGAGGACTGCCCGGGCCCCGCGGCCTCGCGGCCGATCAGCGTGCCGGCGCCCTTGAGCACTATGACGGCACCCGGATGCACCTGGCACAGGCGCGAGAGCGCGCCCATGCGGTCGGCCTGCACCTCGGCTGCACTGATGCCCAGCAGGCGGCCGGCCTCGCCCGGATGCGGGGTGAGTACTGCACCGGCCGGCGCACGCAGCCCCTGCTCTGCCATCAGATTGAGCGCATCGGCGTCCAGCACGATCGGCACGGGCGCGGCGAGCGAGCGCTGCAGCAGCGCGCGTGCCCACGGCGTGCGCGACAGGCCAGGCCCGAGCGCGAGCACCGTTGCGGTCTGCAGCAGCGGCTCGAGCTCCGCCACATCGCGCACCCCATGCACGATGAGTTCGGGACGGCCGGCCACGATGGCGTTCAGGTTATCGGGCCAGGTCGCGACCGTAACGAGCCCGGCACCGGCGCGCAGGCAGGCTTCCCCCGCCAGCCGCAGCGCACCGGGCATTCCCGGGCCCCCGCCGACGAGCAGCACGCGACCGAAATCGCCCTTGTTGGCATCGCGCTCGCGGGGCGGCAGCGCCCGCAGCACGTCAGCTTCACCCAACCGCTCGAGCACCGCGCGAAAGCGCGGCTCATCGGGCACCGAGACCCCAAGATCATCGAACAGCAGCCGCCCCGCCCGCTCCGGACCGTCTTGGAGAAACAGGCCGGTTTTCAGCGCAACGAAGCTGATGGTGCAATCGGCGGTGACGGCAGCACCCATCACTGCGCCGCTGTCGGCGTTGAGTCCGGAGGGAACATCCAGCGATAGCACCGGGCGTCCGCTGCTGTTGATCTGTTCGATGGCCGTGGCGATCGGCCCGCGTACCGCGGAGCTCAGTCCGGTACCCAGCAGTGCATCGACGATGACCTCGGCATCCAGCGCGCTGGCTGTAAATGGCTCGATATGGCCGCCGCTGGCGCGAAATTCATCGCACGCCACGCGCGCATCGCCCTTGAGCGCGTCGGGAGCCACCACTGCAAGCACCCGCACGCCGAGCCCCGCCGCCTGCGCGAAGCGCGCCAGCACATAGCCATCGCCGCCGTTGTTGCCGCCACCGGTGACGATGCCGATCCGCATGGCGGTAGGCCAGCGGCTGCGCAGTGCGCGCAGCGCCGCCTCGGCCGCGCGTCGCATCAGCGTGTAGCCGGCGACGCCGTGCTC
>DATBPG010000232.1:0-4954 GCA_036561485.1 Steroidobacteraceae bacterium
TACATCATCGATGAGGTCAAGCACCGTGTGCCGATCTGGAAGAAGGAGCACTACGAGAGCGGCGATTCGGGCTGGGTGAACTGCGAGCACTGCGCTGTGGCCGGGCAGCGGCGCGAAAACGAAACGCAAACCGAGCGCGCCCACGAGCACGAGCACGCACACTCCCACTCCCACGCCTGATATAGCCAGCCTCCCGGCGCGAGGGGGGCGATTTCCGTTTCTCAGGAAAGTTTCTCGCCGGATTCTTTCTGCAGCAAGGAAAGCGGGTGCTTCCCGCGCAGCCGACAGGCGGCACATGCCGGCGCCTTCCCCTGATGCCCGCCGACGCTGCGGGCCGGCGTCGCTGCGGGCGCGGTCGCGGCCGGCCTGCTAGGGGCGCACCTGGCCGCTGCCATGCACGATGTACTTGTAACTGGTGAGCTGCTCGACTCCGACCGGACCGCGGGCGTGAAAGCGGTCGGTGGAGATGCCGATCTCTGCGCCCATGCCGAACTCACCGCCATCGGCGAACTGGGTGGAAGCGTTATGCAGCACGATGGCGCTGTCCACACGCGTCAGAAAACGCTGCGCCGTCTCGGTGCGCCCGGTGATGATGGCTTCGGTATGCGAGGAGCCGTAGCGGCCAATGTGTTCGATCGCCGCATCAACCCCGTCCACGACGCGCACGGCGATGATCGCGTCCAGATATTCGGTCGACCAGTCCGCGTCGCTGGCCGGTTTCACGCGCGCATCGACCGCCTGCACGCTCTCATCACCTCGCACCTCGCAGCCCGCGCCGATCAGATCTGTCACCAGCGCGGCCAGATAGCCAGCCGGCGCGGCGCTGTCCACCAGCAGCGTCTCGGCCGCGCCACACACGCCCGTGCGACGCATCTTGGCGTTGAGTGTGACCTTACGGGCCATGGCGAGATCGGCATCGCGATCCACGTAGATGTGACAGTTGCCTTCCAGGTGGCCGATGACCGGGACGCGCGCCTCGCGCTGTACGCGTGCCACCAGGCTCTTGCCCCCGCGCGGCACGAGCACGTCCAGATATTCCTGCATGGCCGAGAGCATCTGCCCGACGGCAGCGCGGTCGCTGGTAGGCACCAGCTGGATCGCGGCCTCGGGCAGTCCCGCCGCGCGCAGCCCCTGCACCAGACAGGCATGGATGACCGAACTTCCGCGCAGGCTCTCCGAGCCCCCGCGCAGGATCGCGGCATTACCGGACTTCAGGCAGAGCGCCCCGGCATCCGCGGTCACGTTCGGGCGACTCTCATAAATGATGCCGATGACCCCCAGCGGCACGCTCACGCGCTCGATGACGAGGCCGTTGGGGCGCGTCCAGCGCGCCAGCACCCTGCCGATCGGATCGGGCAGCGCGGCGACCTGCTCGAGCCCGGCGGCCATGGCTTCCACGCGCTTCTGATCGAGCGCCAGACGATCGAGCATCGCGGCACCCAGCCCACGTTCCTGGGCCTCGCGCATGTCCTCGGCGTTGGCGGCAAGAATCGCCGCGCTTGCCCCGCGCAGCGCCGCTGCCGCAGCGGTAAGCGCCCGATTCTTCACCTCGCTGCCGGCCAGGGCGAGCCCGGCGCTGGCTGTCACCGCAGCGCGTCCCAGGCGCTGCATGAGCTCGACGATGGCCGCCGGGACGGCATTGTCCGCCGCCGTACCCGTCGTCGTGCTGCTCGCCGTGCCCGTCGCCGGGGCTGTGCTCATGAAATCACCTCAGGCTCATGGGCGTGCCGCAGGATCACCAGATCGTCACGATGGATGAGCTCATCGGGTCCGCGGTAGCCGAGCAGTGCCTCGATGTCGCTGCTCTGCCGCCCGATGATACGGGCAGCGTCGGCGTCGGAATAGGCGCTTATGCCGCGCGCCACTTCCGCACCGTCCGCGCTGAGCACACTGACGGTATCGCCTGCTTCGAATCGCCCCAGCGTGGCGGTGACACCGGCGGGCAACAGGCTCTTACCCGAGCGCAGCGCCTTGAGCGCCCCGGCGTCGATGTGCACGGCGCCGGCAGGGCGCAGCGTGCCCGCAATCCACTGCTTGCGGGCGGCGATCGGTGTGGCGCTCGCAATGAACCAGGTGCAGCGAGCGCCGTTCTCGATGCGTCGGATGGGGTGGCGCGGATGCCCCGAGGCGATGCACAGATGGCAGCCCGCATTCAGCGCGATGCGCGCCGCGGCGAGTTTTGTGACCATGCCACCCGAGCCCACCGCCGAGGCCGACCGGCCCGCCATCGCCTCGATCTCGGGGGTCAGATGCGTGACACGCTCGATGAACCGCGCCTGCGGATTGCGATTGGGGTCGGCGCTGTACAGTCCGTCCACGTCCGAGAGCAGAATCAGGCCGTCGGCGCCGGCCATCTGCGCCACGCGCGCGGCGAGCCGATCGTTGTCACCATAGCGCAGCTCCGCGGTAGCAACGGTGTCGTTTTCGTTGATGACGGCGAGCGCCTCGAGCCGCAGCAGCGCTTCGAGCGTGGCGCGCGCATTGAGGTAGCGCGGGCGCTGCTCGGTGTCCTCGAGCGTCAGCAGCATCTGCGCGACCGTGACACCCGCATCCTCGAGCAGCTCCTTGTAGGCATGCGCCAGGCGGATCTGCCCCACCGCCGCGGCGGCCTGGCTCTCCCCGAGGCGCAGCGCTCCAGCGGGCAGACCGAGATGGCGGCGCCCGAGCGCCACGGCACCTGAGGACACCAGGACCACCTGCTGTCCGCGCCGGCGCAGCCGCAGTAGGTCCGCCACGAGGCTCTTGAGCCAGGCGCGGTTGAGGCGGCCGGTGCGGCCATCAACCAATAGCGCCGAGCCGACCTTCACGACGATCCGATGCGCTCCGGACAGGGGACTCGGCCCCCGCGCTGATGTTTCCTCGCTCACGTGACCTCGTAATGCAAGCGCCGCTATTGTAGGTCAACTGCGACGCAGCGATTGCCTGCCAGCGGCGCGGGCCCTAATATCGCCGCGTCCGTGCGTCTCACTCACCGGTCCGAGGATCCAATCCCGTGGCGAGAGAATACGAGCCCGTCGTCGGGCAGTGGTACGAGAATGTGGAGGAGAGCGAGAGCTTTCGCGTGCTTTCCATCGATGAGGACGCCGAGTTGATCGAAATCGAATATCTCGATGGTGACATCGAGGAGATCGACCTGGAAACCTGGCGCGAGCTCGATCTGGACAAGATCGAAGAGCCGGAGGGCTGGGCGGCCAGTCGTCAAGAAGAGGAAGAAGAAGACGACGAGGACGACGACGAGGACTGGGACGAGGATGAGGACGAAGACGAGGACGATGAAGACGACGACGAGGACGAAGACGAGGACGAGGATTGGGACGAGGAAGGCCAGGAGAGCGATCGTTACTGAGTGCGCCGCCTAGGCGCGGGCTTCCTCGTCTGTCCCGTCATGCGGCGAGCGCACCGGCCGGCTCGGATGCATCACCATGAAGCGAATCGTGCTGTTCCTGCTGACCAATGTGGCGATCCTGGCGATGCTCACATTGATCGTGAGCCTCACGGGCATCGACGCCTGGCTCAGGGCGCGCGGCATGAGCCTTTCGAGCCTGTTGGTCATGGCAGCCATCTTCGGCTTCGCCGGCTCGATGCTCTCGCTGGCCATGTCCAAGTGGATGGCCATACGCAGCCTCGGCGTGCAGCGTATCGAGCAGCCCGGTTCCGCCGGCGAGCAGTGGCTGGTGCAGACGATTCAGGGACTCGCGCAGCGGGTGGGGGTGGGCCAGCCCGAGGTCGGCATTTTCCCGGCTGCCCAGCCGAATGCATTTGCGACCGGTGCCAGCCGCAACCACGCGCTGGTGGCCGTCAGCAGCGGACTGCTCTCGGCGATGAACCGCGATGAGATCGAAGCGGTGCTGGGACACGAGATGAGCCATGTGGCCAATGGAGACATGGTGACGCTGGCGCTGATCCAGGGCGTGCTCAACACCTTCGTCGTGCTGCTGTCGTGGATCGTCGGCAACATCGTTGACCGCTCGCTCTCGCGCGACAGCGAGGGCCGCGGCGGGATCGGCTACATGGCCACGGTGTGGATCACGCAGATCCTGCTCGGACTGCTGGCGACCATCATCGTCATGTGGTTTTCCCGCCGGCGTGAATTTCGCGCCGACGCCGGAGGCGCACAGCTCGCCGGTCGCGAGCGCATGGTCGCTGCGCTCGAGCGGCTGCGCAGCGCCGCTGCCCAGCCGCTGCCGGCGCACATGGATGCCTTCGGCATCGCTGGCGGGCAGAGCGGCTGGCTTGCGCGGCTGTTCATGAGCCACCCGCCGCTCGAGGAGCGCATCGCAGCGCTGCGGGCGATGGCCTGAGGCGCGGCCGGTCCGAGCGCGGTGGTCACAGGGTCAGACATTAATTACGAAAGGTAGGGAAATGTTTCCAGCGATTCGCCCGCACAAGTCGGTTACAATTTGCCGATGAGCGCTTCAGCTCCCTCCGATCTCTCCGGCAGCCAGGCCGCGCGGCCGCGTGTTGGTCTGTTGCGCGCTGCCAGCGGGATATTTCTGCGCTGGTTCGACACCAGCTGCACGTATATGCAGGCCGCGCGCGACACCTTGCCCGATCGCATCGACTGGGCGCGCATCCTGCCATTCGTGCTCATGCATGTGGCGTGCCTCGCGGCCATCTGGGTCGGGGTGAGCGCCACCGCCGTCATCGTGGCCGTGGTCGCCTATCTGGTGCGCATGTTCGCCATCACCGGCTTCTATCACCGCTACTTCGCACACCGCTCGTTCAAGACCTCGCGCGTCGGGCAGTTCGTGTTCGGCCTGTTGGGCGCCTCGGCGGTGCAGCGCGGCCCGGTCTGGTGGGCGGCCCATCATCGCTTCCATCATGCGAACTCCGATCGGGAGGCCGATCCGCATTCGCCCGTGCAGCACGGCTTCTGGCGCGCACACATGGGCTGGTTCATGTCGATCAAGGGCTTCGCGCCGGATCTGCGCTTCGTGCGCGATCTGCTGAAATT
>DATBPG010000233.1:0-3305 GCA_036561485.1 Steroidobacteraceae bacterium
CGCTGTACGCAAGCTTCATGGATGAGCCGGCGCTGCAGGGCCTGGACGCCCGACCGCTGCAGGCGCAGTTCGCGCGCATCGAGGCGCTGAAGAGCAGGCGGCAGATCCCGGCGATGATCGCGCACCTCAATCGCATCGGCATCACCGCTCCCTACACACCGAGCGTGCACCAGGACGCCAAGGATTCGACGCATTACGTATTCGATCTGGGTCAGGATGGACTCGGCATGCCCGATCGCGACTATTACCTGCAGGACGCAGCGCAGCTCAAGCAGATCCGCACGGCCTACCAGGGCCACATCGAGCGCATGCTCAAGCTCGTGGGCGATCAGGACGCCGCGAACGAGGCCCGGCAGATCATGGCGCTCGAGACGGCGCTCGCGCGCGTGCAGTGGACGCGCGTCGAGAACCGCGATCCGGTTAAGACCTACAACAAGTATCCGTTCGCAAAGCTCGCCACCCTCGCTCCCGGCTATGACTGGAAGCGCTATCTGGCCGACTCAGGCGTGGCTGGTCGCACCGATTTTCTCGTCATCAGCCAGCCGACCTATATCAGCGCGCTCAATGGCCTGATCGCCTCGACGCCGCTGCCGGTCTGGAAGAGCTACTTTCGCTGGCACGTGCTCAGCGATTACTCGCCCTATCTCTCCAAGCCCTTCGTCGATGAGCACTTCGCTTTCTATGGCACCGCGCTTCAGGGCATCAAGCAGGATCGCCCGCGCTGGCAGCGCGGCGTGCGCCTGGTCGACGGCGCCATCGGCGAGGCGCTCGGCAAGCTCTATGTCGCGCAGTACTTTCCGACAGCCTCCAAGGCGCGCATGGATCAGCTGGTGCACAACCTCATCGCCGCGTATCGGGCCGATATCGCCACGCTCGACTGGATGAGCGAGCCGACGCGCCAGAAGGCGCAAGGCAAGCTCGACAAGCTCGCCATCAAGATCGGCTACCCGGTGAAGTGGCGCGACTACTCGGCGCTGCAGTTCAACAAGGACGACCTGGTCGGCAACGTCAGGCGCGCCAATGAGTTCGAATACAACCGCAATCTGCACAAGCTCGGACATCCGGTGGATCGCACCGAGTGGGAGATGACCCCGCAGACCGTCAATGCGTACTACGATCCGGAGCACAATGAGATCGTCTTTCCGGCCGCGATCCTGCAGCCCCCGTTCTTCAATCCCAAGGCCGACGACGCCGTCAACTATGGCGGCATCGGCGCGGTCATCGGCCACGAGATCAGCCACGGCTTCGACGATCAGGGCAGCCAGTACGACGCCGACGGCAACCTGCTCAATGCGCCGGGCTGGTTCACACAGCAGGATCTGGATCGCTTCAAGGCGCGCACCCACGCGCTGGTGGCGCAGTACGCGGCCTACGAACCGGTGCCCGGCTATCACATCAATGGCGAGCTCACCCTCGGTGAGAACATCGCCGACAACTCCGGCCTGGCGATTGCCTACAAGGCCTATCGCATCTCACTCAACGGCCAGCAGGCGCCGGTCATCGACGGGCTGACGGGCGATCAGCGCTTCTACATGGGCTGGGCCCAGGTGTGGCGCGCCAAGTCACGCGAGAACGTACTCATCCTGCGCCTGAAGTCCGACCCGCATTCCCCCGAGCGCTTCCGCGGCACCATTCCGGAGATGAACCAGGCGCCCTTCTACGCCGCGTTCGACGTCAAGCCCGGCGACAAGATGTACCTGGCGCCCGACAAGCGCGTCTCGCTCTGGTAGGCGGCGCGCCGGCGGCGCAGCGCCGTACCGCGCTGAGCGTCGAGCGCGCCCCGGTCGGCACCGTCGCCTGAGGCTCGAGCTAGCGCAGCTTCGCGCCGATCGCGCCGCTGCGCGAGCGGATGTGCGGCGGGGCAAGCGGAGGCTGTCCCGTTTCGGCAATGAGCTTGATCAGGTCCACCTGCCGGCGCGCGGTGGTCTTGTCGAACACATGCTGCAGGTGAGTTTTGACGGTCGCCGGACGGATACCGAGCAGCTGAGCGCCGCGCGCGATGGTGCAGCCATTGAGCAGCGTCTGCACCACGCGCACCTCGGCGGGCGTCAGGCCGTATCGACCGGCGGCCTGCTGCATGCGCAGGGCGAGCGCGGGCGTGTCACGCTCGACGCGTCTGCCGATGCACAGCGCCTGGCGCACATGCGGGGCCAGCAGTCCGAGCATGGCGCGTGAGCGCGTATCGGCGCCGCCCATGCAGCTGCGGCGACGCACATACAGCCCGGTGAGCAGCGCGGGCGATCTCTCCAGCACGACGCCAATGAAATCCATCGGCCATGCTGATGCATGGGCGCCGTCGGCTTCGACGGCCTGAAAAACGACTTCTACGGGCTCGCTCTGCTCGCGACGCTGCAGGGGTGTCGGTTCGCCCTGGCGCGCCAGCGCGACGGGCCACAGATGCGCCTCGGCGCCGACGGCACACTCGAAGCGGTGGCTGCCGCCGTTCAGGTCGCGCGTGAACAGGATGGCCGCAGTGCCACCGATGAGCGCCAGCGCCCGCTGCGTTACCGCGGGCCACTCGCGGGGACTGAGCGCCGCCCCGTAGATGTCGCCGATCAATGCTGAGACACGTGCGAGCCTGCTCATACGCGGTCATCCTGTCCGCGACCATCCGGTGTTGCCTCCGGGCCGGGATCTCCCGTCCGGTATCCACCTTTCGGTGGATATTAGTCGATCCGGAGCAATCCTACACTCGCGCGCCTGTCGCGGCTGCGGAGAATTCCCATGACATGCGTGCGCTCGCTTTTCGTGGCTGCCCTGCCCTCGGGGATGGCGGCGCTGGTCACGCTCGCGCTGCTGCTCGGCAGCGGCCCGGCGCGCGCCGATGTGACCGTCCAGCAGCAGAGCACCATGGCACTGGCTGGCATCAATATCGACCTCACGGACACCGAGCGCACCAGCGCCGACAAGCAGCGCACCGATTCAACCGTGCATTGCCACGGCATGCTGGCGCTTTTCTGCCGCAACCTGCAGAGCGCCGAAATCCGCCGCCTGGACAAGCAATTGGAATGGAGCCTCGAGCCAAAGAAGCGGCTGTGCACCGAACGGGATTTCCCCACGGCCGAACAGCGGGCGCAGGCGCAGCTGGCGTTCGAGCAGACCATGGCGCAGATGAAGAGCTGCCCCCTGCCCCAGCAAAGCGCGCCGACCGCTGCACCGGATACCTCGCACTGTCAGATGAGCCCGGCGAAGGTCGACGTCCAGCAGAGCGGCGAGCACCAGATGCTGTTGGGACACGATGCCCATCGCAGCACAGTTACCTTGAGCCAGACCTGCACGGATCCCCAGAGCGGGCACGTATGCCA
>DATBPG010000234.1:0-4979 GCA_036561485.1 Steroidobacteraceae bacterium
AGCGCTTATGACGTGATCTTCGATATGGCGCGTTCGATCGTACGTGAGCTTGCCGGCCAGGCTTCGCTGGCCGAGGAAACCATCAGCTGGTCTTATCGGCATGATCGCGATCTTACCGGCTTCATCGATGGCTCGGAAAATCCGGGCCTGCTGGACGCGCCCGCCGAGGCCCTGCTCCCCGCAGAGGTTTCAGGCGCCGCCGGGTCGGTGCTGCTGCTGCAGAAGTGGAAGCACAGGGTCGCCGAATGGGAAGCCCTTTCCCTCGAGCAGCAGGAGCGCATCATGGGCCGCAGCAAGCTCGACAGTACCGAGCTGGACGACAAGCCATCAGACTCGCATGTCGCACGCACGGACCAGGATGAGTTCGGCCACATCTTCCGTCGCAACATGCCCTATGGAAGCATGCGCGAGCACGGCACCATGTTTGTCGGATTCAGCGCCGAGCAAACACGTCTGTCCCGCATGCTCGAGAGCATGGCCGGCCTGGTTACCGGCACGCGCGATGCGCTGACCCGTTATACACAGGCGCTCAGCGGCTCCTACTATTTCGTGCCTTCGGTCGAGAGCCTGCAGCGCCTGCGCTGACGCAAGGAGCGCACCGCCATGAAGTCCCTGACATTGAGCAATTATCGTGCTCTGTGGCTGCTGGCCGCTTTGCTGGCACGGCCGGGGACGCACCTGGCGGCGCAGGACGCCCCGGCGCCCGTGGCGGCGCCCCCAGCAGCAGTGCAGGCGTTGCCGAAGGTCTGTCTGGATGCGCAGAGCGGCAGCGACAGTCTCATCGCAGCGTTTGCAGATCGGCTGAGGCAGACAATCACTGCGTCCGGGGCCCTGCGCCTCGCATCCCCAGCGGATACCTGCGACTTGCAGCTTCACGTGCCGGGAAACCTGCTGCGCTTCCAGACCGCCGGCGGCGTCATGGTCAGCACGGTCGTCATCGTGACCTCGCCCTCGGGCCGCTACCTGTCCACCAGCATCTCGGCCTGCCGGGCGAACGAGCTGCAACCCTGTGCGGTACGTGCTGTTGCGGCCGCCAAGCTTGCGTTGGTGCTGACGCCCACGCCCGGCGACGGGACCTGACCCTTCGCCAGGCGCGCCCGATGCAAGGCGCGCGTGGCGCAAAGTCTCTCAGCCCTTGGGCAGCGCGATCGGTCGATCCCGCAGCAGCAATACCCAGTCGGCGTTTTCGATCAGTGCCTCGCGGCCCAGATGGTGTTGCAGCTGCTTGCCCTGAGTGCATCCGCCGGCGGCGACAGCAATTCATCGATCGCTGCCACCAGATGCGTGGCTGACGCCAGCGCGGTGGGCTTGCTGCAGCGCTAGCGGTAACATCGCCCGGTCGGGTTACGGGGGGGAAAACAATGCAGACCGGGACCGCGCTGCCAAGACGCGCCGCAGTCATCCCATCGACGGCACCGGCACCGACACCGGCGCTGGCGCTGGCGCTGGCACTGGCCCTTGCAACTGGGCTGCCCGTGGCCGCCACCGCGGCCGCTGCGACTGCCGCCTCGAGCAGCGGCGCCACGGTGTATCAGCAGCATTGCGCCAGCTGTCACGACTCGGGTCAGGAGCGTATTCCGCCGCGTTCAGCCCTGCAGCAGCTGCCGGCAGCGCGGATCCTGCGCACGCTCGATGCCGGCGAAATGATTGCGATCGCTCTGACGTTGAGCGCAGACGAGCGGGCGGCGGTCGCGAACTACCTCGGCACGAACGCGGCGCTGCTGCAAGCGCCAGCCGCGGCCTACTGCAGCGATAGAACCGTGCATCTGCCCTCGGGCGCGGCTCCGGCGTGGAACGGCTGGAGTCCGGCTGCCGACAATGCGCGCTTCCAGCCCGCAGCCGGCGCGCGTCTGACACGCGAGCAGGTGCGACGGCTGCGATTGAAGTGGGCCTTCGCCTTCGCCGGCGATTCGATGGCCTTCGCGCCGCCGACGGTGATCGGCGATGAGCTGTTTGTCGGCAGCGCCGGGGGCGTGGTGCATGCCATGCGTGCCTCCTCGGGCTGTTTGCAATGGACGTTCCAGGCGCAGGGGCCGGTGCGCTCCTCGATTCTGCTGGTTGACCGCGGCAACGGCCATGAACTGCTGTTCGGCGATCTGACTGGCTGGTTCTACGCGCTGCGCGCCGAGAGCGGCGAACTGCTCTGGAAGGTGCGGGTGGACGATCACGATTCGGCGCGCCTGACGGGCGGCCCGGCGGTCTACGGCGACGAAGTCTTCGTGCCGGTGGCCTCGTGGGAGGAAACGCGCTCGGGCGCATCGGACTATGACTGCTGCACGTTCCGCGGCAGCGTGGTCGCGCTGCGTGTTTTCGACGGACGCCAGCTCTGGCGCGCCTGGATGACCGACGTACCGGTGGCGCGCGGCCGCAGCGCTCGCGGCACCGTCGTGTATGGTCCCTCGGGGGCAGGGGTCTGGGCGCGGCCCACGGTGGACGCCAGCCGCGGACTGTTGTACGTGGGCACAGGTGACAATTATTCCGCACCCGCGACCACGACCAGCGACGCCGTCGTCGCGCTCGATTTGCATACCGGCCGCCAGGTCTGGAGTCGCCAGTTGTCTGGTGGCGACATCTTCAATGACATCTGCCGCGCCAGTAACAGTTGCGGCCCCGATGCGGACATTGGCGACTCGCCGATCCTGATCCGTACACCCGCTGGGCGCGAGTTGCTGCTGGTCGGTCAGAAATCCGGCATCGTCTGGGCTTTGGATCCCGCTCAGCGCGGCTCGATTCTCTGGCACGCGCGCGTCGGCCAGGGCGGCCTGAATGGTGGCGTGCAGTGGGGCATGGCCAGTGATGGAGCGCGCGTCTTCGCCACGACGTCGGATCTGATTCGCACCGGCCAGACCGACCCGCTTAACCCAAGCCGCGCCCAGGTGGATCGCCGGAACGGGGGAGGCCTGACGGCATTGCGCACGAGTGACGGCACGCTCCTGTGGCATGTGGCGGCATCGCCGTGCGCACCGCTGGCGCCGGTCGGCTGCAGTCCCTCCCAGCCGGGAGCGGTCACGGAAATCCCGGGCGTGGTGTTCACGACCTCCAACGATGGACACCTGCGCGCACACGCTGCCGACACCGGTGAGCTGCTGTGGCAGTTCGATACCATGCGCCCCTATAGGACTGTGGACGCAGTGCCGGGGCGCGGTGGCTCGATGGATGGTCCGGGTGCCGTGGTGGTGAACGGCATGGTATTTGTCTGCTCGGGCTATAACCGCAACAGCAACGTGCCGGGAAACGTACTGCTCGCGTTCAGCCCACAATGACCGCAGCCGCAGCCGTGCAGTCCAGCGTCGCAGATCCTCTCGTTGGCAAAGTGCACACCCAGGAAAAGCGCTGGAGCGCAGAATTCAGGGTGCTGCGCCAACTGTGCCTCGCCTCCGGTCTGCACGAGTCGCTGAAGTGGGGCCAGGCCTGCTACGACCTCGATGGCGGCAACGTGGTGCTGATCCACGGCTTCAAGGAATACTGCGCGCTGCTGTTCTTCAAGGGCGCCCTGCTCAAGGAGCCGAAGGGCCTGCTGGTGCAACAGACCCGGAACGTGCAGGCCGGACGGCAGTTGCGGTTTGATTCGCTGGCACAGATCAAGGAGCGCAAAGCGACGATCGGCGCCTGCATCAGGCAAGCCATCGCCATCGAGAAATCCGGCGCGCGCATACCAATGAAGGATGTCGCACAATTGGACGTACCGGCGGAATTTCTGCAGCGTCTGGATGAGGATCCGAGGTTGGCCGAAGCGTTCCGGGCGCTGACACCGGGACGACAGAAAGGATATTTGCTGCATTTCGCTGGCGCGAAACACTCCGCGACGCGCGCGGCGCGTGTCGCCAGACACATCCCCAGAATCCTGAAGGGCTTGGGCCTGGACGATTAACGGCTGTTCCAGACGCTGAAGAATCTCAGGTAGAACGCGGCGAACACCAGCACGATGCCGACGTTCACGATCAGGCGCTCCCAGAATCGATGCTCGAAGAATGCCACATCGATACCCACGATGAGCCCCACCATCGCGATCAGGTACAGCGCGCCAACCAACTGTTTACCCATATCTGTTTGCCTCTGCCGGTCCGCTTCCCGGATAGCTGCCGCGCATGAGCGTTTGTACACCTGCGTGAGCGCTGTCGCCAGGGCAAGCCCTTGATCCGCAGGCTTTATCGAATCTTGCTCCATTAGGTTTTATTAATCCTGAGCTTGCAGGGTTGCCGCGCCTCGGGCGCAGTCCTACGATCGGGAGGGTTGCGCCATGGGTCAAACGACTATGACGACCAGGGCGGTGATGATGCAGGGCCTGATCGCAGCGCTGTGGCTGCTGGCCGGGACGGCGCGTGCACAGTCTCTCGCACCATCCAACGCACCACCTGTCTTTCGGTCCATTCCAGCCAGCAGCCTGGTGCAGCCGGCGGATCTTGCCCAGGTCAGCGCATCGCCATCCGGATCACTGATCGCGGGACTGCAGAGCGATCACGGGCAGGTTTTCCTGCTGGTGTCGCGCTGGCAGGACGCCCGGCTCCGGCCCGTCGTATCGACCTACTATCTTCGTCACTTTCAGTCGATCGAGAGCTATCGCTGGCTGACCGACAATTATCTGCTGCTGCAGGTCGAGGACCTGCTCTCCGGCTGGCAGATCCCGGTGCTTGCAGGCATCTCGGACAACACCTGGCGTCAGCTGCCGGTGTTCACCCAGTTGCTGCGTTATCCCTGGGGCAGTGCCGGTCAGGCGCTGCTGCAGGAGAGCGGCCGAGACTGCCGCGCGCGTGAGATGTCATTTTGTGTGTTCTCGCTGAACATCAATCATTGGGGTGGCGAACTGCTCTCTGCTCCATTGCGGCTGCTGCCAGTGGATATTCTGGCGGTGGCCCCCGGAGAGATCTACGCCAGCGGCCGCACGGTGCAGGGCCGGCATGCGGAATATCAACTCGGCGGTGAGCGCTTCTGGCATCGTGTCGCGGATGGCACTTTTGCGGCTCAACAAGCCGCTTTGA
>DATBPG010000235.1:0-2072 GCA_036561485.1 Steroidobacteraceae bacterium
TCCCGCCAGCAGGATCCAGCCTCGGCCCCAGAGCTGGAAGATGCCCGCGGCGATGACGTTGGAGGAGTGCAGGCCGAAGATATCAACGCGTATCAGCGGCAGGATGTTGACTGGAAACAGCAGCACGAAGGTCGCGAGGGCGCACGCGAGGGCGGCGCCCAGGCTGCGTCCGCTGGTCTTCTCCAGGGGTGCCTCGCAGCCGATGCACACGGCGGTACTTCGTGCCGGCAGAACCGGCAGGTCTTCCAGGGTGCCGCAATCGGGACAGGCGATAGTCACGTCGATGAAGTGAAGCTGTTAGCGAACCTAGCGCCGCAGCACGCAGCATCCAGCAGCAGCGGGGCCGATGGACCCGGGAACGACCCGTTCGCACGGTGGCGAATTTCCCAACTGACCGCCGTCCGCGGCCGACACGGTGGCCCTTGGGGGCGGCCGCCCCTCCGGCGCTTACTACGGCGGGGGTGCACGACACATCTTTGTCGCGTCAAGCAGGCTATTCTGACAGCCACAGGTGTGGCGGGCGCAGCCCAGGTGACCAGTTGCTTTCAGTAGACTTGCAGCCATGAGCTTTCAGCCCGCATCCCCCGGCAGCGCCCGCGCGCGGCCGCAGGACACATTGGCACCGGTCGATGCCGCCTTGTGTTTGCCTGCCGCGGCCGTCCAGGCGCTGCGTGAGGGGCGTGCGCGTGATCCATTCGCCTGGCTCGGGCCCCATCGCCTCGACGATGAGCAGACCATCGTGCGGGTGTACGTGCCGGCTGCCGAGGCGGTCGAAGTGCACGATGCCGCCAGCGGGGCGCTGCTGTGCCGCCTGCAGGCGCTGCAGTCTGAGGGCCTGTTTGCGGGCCGCATCCCCGCGCAGCGGCGCTATCGGCTGCGCATTCACTGGCCCGGGGGCGTGCAGCAGGAAACCGAGGATCCGTATGCCTTCGGGCTGCTGCTTGGGGACATGGATCTGTACCTGTTCGCAGAGGGCACCCACCAGGGGCTCGGCCACTGCCTGGGTGCCCAGGCGCTGAAGCTCGATGACGTGCAGGGTGTGCGCTTTGCGCTGTGGGCACCCAATGCACAGCGCGTCTCGGTGGTCGGTGACTTCAATGGCTGGGACGGGCGGCGCCATCCGATGCGCATGCGCGTGGAGGCGGGCCTGTGGGAGCTGTTCATCCCGCGGCTGCCCCCGGGCACGTTGTACAAGTACGAAATCCTCGGACCGGACGGGCTGCTGCCGCTCAAGGCCGACCCCGTGGCTCTGCAGATCGAAACTCCGCCGCGCACCGCCTCGATCGTCGCCGATCCTGCCCCCTTTGCCTGGAGCGATGCCGCCTGGCTCGAGGCGCGGGCCGCTGCGGGTAACGCACCTGGGCCGCTCTCGATCTACGAGGTGCATGCCGGCTCGTGGCGGCGCGGGCTTGACTGGGATCAGCTGGCCGATCAGCTCATTCCCTATGTCTGCGAGCTCGGCTTCACGCATATCGAGCTGATGCCGGTGATGGGGCATCCCTTTGGCGGCTCCTGGGGCTATCAGGTGCTCAGCCAATATGCGCCCGCCGCGCAGTACGGTACTCCGGCGCAGTTTGCGCGCTTCGTGGACCGCTGCCACGCGGCCGGAGTGGGCGTCATTCTCGACTGGGTGCCGGGACATTTCCCGACCGACCCGCACGGACTGGCGAACTTTGACGGCACCGCGCTCTACGAGCACGCCGACCCGCGCCAGGGCTTTCATCCGGAGTGGAACACCGCGGTCTACAACTTCGGGCGCAACGAGGTGCGCGCCTTCCTCATCAGCAGCGCGCTGCACTGGCTCGAGCATTACCACGTGGATGGCCTGCGCGTGGATGCGGTGGCCTCGATGCTCTACCGGGACTATTCACGCCGTGCCGGAGAGTGGATTCCCAATCGCTACGGTGGCCGTGAGAACATCGAGGCGATCGAGTTTTTACGCCTCCTGAACGACGCCGTCGCCACGCGCGTGCCCGGCGCCCTGAGCATCGCCGAGGAGTCCACGGCCTGGCCCGGCGTGACGCAGGCGACGCGCTACGGCGGCCTCGGCTTCTCGTACAAATGGAACATGG
>DATBPG010000236.1:0-4719 GCA_036561485.1 Steroidobacteraceae bacterium
CGCTCCTGCTGTGGGGGCATCGCTTGCTCGGGCATTCCCATGAGGTCCTGAGGTTGTGCGCCCGCACGCCAGGATTCCATGGCAGGCGAGGCGGCCGCAGCCGTGATTATAGTCGATGGCCGCGGGCACCGCGTCTAAAGAGCAGGCCCGGCCAGTGCAGCGGGGCCTCCAGCAGCAGCCGGGCGTGCATCCAGGCAAGCAGCGAGTTGTCGCGCAGATAGTTGAAATGCGAGACGCCCCCCTCCTCGCGGCGCAGGTAGCGCACCGGCGCCGGCAGATTGACCAGCGGTACTCCCATCCAGCACAGCCGTACGGCGCTCTCTGCGTCGAAATCAAACCTGCGCATCCAGCGATGGCGGTCCATGACGCCGAGCAGCGGCTCGAGGGGGCAGACGCGAAAGCCGAACAGCGAATCGCCGATGCCGGCCCAGAGGGTCTCGACATTCACCCACCAATTGCAGATTTTACGACCCCGCACGCGCACCGCCGGGGCGCTGGCATCGAACTGTGGCAGCCCCAGAATGAGCGCCTCGGGGTGAGCGCGCGAGTGCGCCATGAAGGACCGGATGCACTGGGGAGGATGCTGGGCATCGGAGTCCATCGTCAGTGCGTGTGTATAGCCGGCTGCGCGCGCCACCTGGGCCCCAAGACGCAGCGCTGCGCCCTTGCCTCGATTGCGCGGCAGGGCCAGCACGCGTATGCCGCTATCCGAGTCGGCGAGGCGTTCGAGCTCGGCAAGACTGCCGTCTGTGCTGCCATCGACGACGATCCAGACCGGATTCCAGTGCTCGCGGGCGGCACGTACCGTGCGCGCGGCGAGGGGACCGGCGTTGTAGCTGGGAATGAGCACCAGGTGGGTCGATGACACGGCCGGTGCAGAGTGGGAGCTCTGCGCTGCAGCCAGTGCCGTCAACAATGCGCCACCCGGCGGCCACGCCGCAGACCGTAGGTGGGCTCCCGCTCACGGAAGCGCTGGGCGCCTACGTGCCCGTTGGCGGCGGCGGCGAGCAGAGCTGTCATCGCGCCAATTCTAGCCTGCGCGGGATTTGGACTGAATCAGCCGTGCGAGCGCGTGGATGCTCGGATGCTCGAAGATCTCAGTGACGTCGATGGTGCCCGGCCAGTCCTGCTCGATGCGCTCGTGGATGGCGATCAGCTTCAGGGAGCTTGCCCCCAGATCGAAGAGGCTCTCATCGACATCCAGCGTACGCCCCTCGAGCTCGGCTTCGCAGATGGCGCGCAGTCGCTCCTCGATGGCATCGGCGGACAGTGGCGCGGGGGAGGCGGCCGCCAGCGCCCGACGCAGCGCTGCGAGCTGGGCGAGCTCGGCGTCGAAGCTGCCGCCCAGGTACTCCTGCTCGAGCAGATGTCGCTGCACCTTGCCGCTGGTGGTCTTGGGAATGCGTCGCACCGGTACCACGGCATCGACCTCGACGCCGGCGTGCTCGGCGATGCGGCGCGAGAGTTCCTGAGCCAGCGGCAGAAAATCGGCCAGCTCGCCCCGGTGCAGCACGAAGGCGATGACCGTGTCCGTCTCTGCCCCCGCGGGCCGAACGCCGGCGATCACGACCTTGCCGAGCTCCAGACCCACGACCGCTTCGCTCATGCGCTCGAGGTCGTGCGGGTAGTAGTTCTGGCCGTGGACGAACAGGATGTCCTTGTGGCGCCCGGTGACGTAAAGCTCATCGCTCAGCAGCACGCCCAGATCCCCGGTGCGCAGCCAGCCGTCGCGCGTGAAAGCTTCTGCATTGGCGGCCGCATCCTCGAAGTAGCCCGCCGTGACGTTCTGCCCCCGGATCTGGATATGGCCGACGACCCCCTCGGGGCTGGCCGCGTCGGTCGCATCGGCGATGCGCAGCTCACAGTAGGGGATGGCGCGGCCGACACTGGCCAGTTGCAGCCCCTCGAGCGAATCAGCAGCCAGCAGCTGTACCCGTTCCCCCACACTGAGATGGCCGCGGTGCAGGCTCTGCGCCTTGAGCGGCGCCCCGGGCGCCGGAAAGCTCACCGCCAGCGACGCCTCCGCGAGCCCATAGACGGGAAACATGCTTTGCGCCGACAGCCCCGCGGGCGCCAGGCGCGTGAGGAACTCTTCACAGAGCTGCACGCTGATGGGCTCCGCACCGTTGAACATGAGCCTCACCGCCGAGAGGTCCAGTCCCTCGGGCGCGCGCTCACCGAGCACCTTCAGATAGTGGCGATAGCCAAAGTTCGGCGAGCACAGGAGGCTGGCGTGCGCGCGGCTCGCGAGCTGCAGCCACAGCAGTGGCCGGCGCACGAACAGGTCGGTCGGCATCAGGTGCGCATGCACGCGGTTGGCGAACATCACCAGATGAAAGCCGATGAGCCCCATGTCATGGGTCAGCGGCATCCACGAGAGGCTCACATCCTGGGGACCGAAGTGCGCGACCTCGGTGGAGCCGCGCACGTTCGCCATCAGATTGGCGTGCGTGAGCACCACGCCCTTGGGCTCGCTGGTGGAGCCCGAGGAGAACTGAATGAAGGCCACGTCTTGCGGCGCGGCGCGATAGGGGCGGCCGCTGCGTCCGAGCTCGGACAGGTCATCTACGAGGAAGGCGCGCTCGGCGAGTGCGCGAAAGGCGCTTTGTTCCTCGGGTGTGGCGTGCTCGGCCGCGAAAGCGCCGATGCGCTCGAGCAGGCGCTGCTCGGTGTACAGAAAAGGATGCTTCAATCGGCGTGCGATGCGCAGCAGCTTGTGCCGATGCTCATCGCTGATACCCGGCGCAATGGGCACGGGCACGATGCCGCCGAGGATCGCCGCCCAGAAGGCATCGATGAAGGGCTCATTGGAGCCGAGCAGCAGGATCAGCGGATCGCCCGGGCGCGCGCCCAGCTGCTGCAGGTGATGCAGGATCGCAAGCGCGCGCTCGTAGAGCTCGGCATAGACGATGGTATGACTCTCCCGCTCGCCGCTGACGTAAGTCAGGCGGCCGGCGTAGCTGCGCTGCGCTTCCATCAGCGCTGTGAGAGTCAGTGCGCTGATGGCGGGGCTGGTCGGGGGGCTCGGGCTCATGTGAGCGCGCGATTCTAGCGATGTACGGCGCGCATTAAAATGTGAACGCATATCGACAAACTCCAATAAATCACAGGGCTTAGCTTGTCTTTCGGGGACTGTGTGCGACAATCCGACGCCAAATGCCAAAGCCGCCGGGTGCAAGCAGCGATTATTCGGCGTCCGACGTCCTCGCCCCGCAATTCTGGACGGGCAAGACAGAGCGGCTGTCGCCGGGCATCGACGTCGCCTGTACCAAGATCGCGGTCGATCTGCAGAATCTGACGCGCGACGGCGCCGAGGAGTGCATCGGCCGCTGCCTGGACGTGCTGCGCGATACGGCCTCCGCCGATGCGGCCTTCACTGCCTTCTTCAATGCCGAGGGCACGCACATCGAGTCGGTGCTGTGCGCGTGCGGGCACTTCGCCCAGTGCCACCCCGAAGCGCTCAAGGGCATGGCAGTCACCAGTCTGCCCTGGCTGTCACAGCGCTCCGAGCACCTGCGCCTGTCCGAATATCGCGACACGGCCTCCCCGCGCGCCGAGCAGGCCGAGGACGCAGGCAGTTTCGCCGAGCTCGCCATCGGTGCGGCACTGCTGGTGTCATTCCGCATCCGCGAGCAGCCGGCCGGCTTCCTCGCCCTGGGCTACGGCCTGCCTCGCGGGGCATTCGACGTCAATCTGCAGCTGCTGATGAAACTGCTCGGCAGCAGTCTTGCGACCGGTCTGGAGCGCGTGCGCCAGGCGGTGCAGCTTGCGCGGCTCTCCGAGCGCAATGCATTGGCCGAGCGCGCGGCCAACGATGGTCTGTGGGATTTCGATGTCGAGAACAACGACGTCTACTTCTCACCGCGCTGGCGCGCGATGCTCGGCTACGACGAGGCAGACCTCAAGGGGGGCTTCGACTGGCGCAGCCTCGTGCATCCGGACGACATCTCGCGTGTGCAGATCTCGATCCGCGAACACGTTGCCGGCAAGAGCCCGATCTTCGAGAGCGTGCACCGCATGCGCCATCGCAACGGCGAGTGGCGCTGGGTCATCAGCCGCGCCCAGGCGCAGCTCGATGCCCACGGACGGCTGGTGCGCCTGGTGGGCGTGGAGCTCGACATCACCGAGCGCAAGCTCTACGAGGAGGCGCTGTTTCGCGAGAAGGAGAGCGCCCAGATTACGCTGCAGTCGATCGGCGATGGCGTTATCACCACCGATGCCGCCTCGGTCATCGACTACATCAACCCGGTGGCCGAGCAGCTCACCGGCTGGCGGCTCGAGGACGCCATGGGCCGGGCGGTCGAGGAGATCTTCCGCGCCTTCCACGAAGAAACCTGTGAGCCGCTGGAAAATCCGCTGACGGTCTCGATCCGCCGGGCGCGACCCATCAAATCGGTGCGGCCGATGCTGCTGATCCGCCGCGACGGCAACGAGCTGTACGTCGAGAGCACCGCCTCGCCGATCCGCGCCGGCAATGGCAAGGTCGGTGGCGGGGTGCTGGTATTCCACGATGTCAGCGAATCGCGCGAGCTCAATCGTCGCCTCTCCTACCACGCGAGCCATGACCTGCTCACCGGCCTCGTCAATCGCCGTGAATTCGAGAACCGCCTGGAACGCTCGCTCAAGAGCGCCAAGGCCCGCGAGAGCTCCTACGCGCTGTGTTATCTGGACCTCGATCAGTTCAAGATCGTCAACGACACCTGTGGCCACAGCGCCGGC
>DATBPG010000237.1:0-1803 GCA_036561485.1 Steroidobacteraceae bacterium
CGCCTGCCCTCGCGTGGCGCTCTGCCCGTCGAATGCTGCTGGCTCATGCCGGTGCCCTCGCCAAAGGATGCTCTGCCGCTCGCACTGCCCCCGTCATCCGGCTGCCCAGCCGCACGATGGTGCGATCGCTGACGCGCCCCACCAGCTGGCCGCACGCCGCATCGATATCTTCGCCGCGCGTGCGCCGTACCGTGGCGATGAGCCCGGCACGGATCAGCTCGTCGCGAAAGCGCTGTACGACAGGCTCTTCCGAGCGACGATAGCCGCTTCCCGGGAACGGATTGAAGGGAATCAGATTGACCTTGGCCGGATGCCCGACCAACAGGCGCGCCAGCGCGCGCGCCTGCGCGGGGGAATCGTTGATGCCCTGGAGCATCACGTACTCGAAGGTCACACTGCGCCCGTTCTGCTCGTCGATGTAGTGCCAGCAGGCCGCCAGCAGCTCGGCGATGGGATGCAGACGATTGATCGGCACCAGGCGACTGCGCAGCGCATCCTCGGGCGCATGCAGGGACACCGCGAGCGCAACATTGATGTCCTGCGCGAGCCGGTAGATCTGCGGCACGAGGCCCGAGGTCGACAGCGTCACACGCCGGCGCGACAGATCGAATCCCAGGTCATCGAGAAAAATGCGCAGCGCCGGCAGTACCTGCCGATAGTTGGCCAGCGGCTCGCCCATGCCCATCAGCACCACGTTGGTGATGATGCGCTCGCCACCGGGCTGAAAGCCGAGCTCGCGATTGGCGAGCCAGACCTGCCCGACGATCTCCGCGGTGGAAAGGTTGCGATTGAAGCCCTGCTGCGCGGTGGAGCAGAAGGAGCAGTCCAGTGCACAGCCCACCTGCGAGGAGATGCACAGCGTGCCGCGATCGGTCTCGGGAATGTAGACCATCTCGAAGGCCTGCCCGTTGCCGCCCGAGAGCAGCCACTTGCAGGTGCCATCGCTGGCCTGCTGCTTAGTCAGGATCTGCGGCGCGGTGATCTCGGCGCGCTCGCTGAGCAGCGCACGGAAGTCGCGCGCCAGATCGCTCATGTCCTCGAACCGAACGAGGCCACGCTTGTAGAGCCAGTTCATCAGCTGGCGGGCGCGAAAGGGTTTGCTGCCCAGCCTGGCGCAGAAAGCCTCGAGCTCCGCCCGGGTCAGGCCCAGCAGATTGACGCGGCCATCGTTCATCTGCGCGGGCAAATGTCCAGCGTGCTGAAGAAAAACGCAATCTCGCGCGCGGCGGTTTCGGCGGCGTCCGAGCCGTGCACGACGTTGGCCTCGATACTCTCGGCCAGGTCGGCGCGGATGCTGCCGGCAGCGGCTTTCTTCGGATCGGTGGCGCCCATGATCTCGCGGTTGCTGGCAATGGCATTGTCACCCTCGAGCACCTGCACCACCACCGGGCCCGAGCTCATGTAGCGCACCAGATCCGGATAGAAAGGCCGCCCGCGATGGACTTCATAGAAAAGCTCCGCCTCGGCGGGCGAGAGCCTCAGCATGCGCGCCGCGACGATGGACAGCCCGGCCTTCTCGAAACGGCGATAGACCTCGCCGATGAGGTTGCGGCGGACGCCATCGGGCTTGACGATGGACAGGGTGCGCTCGAGCGCCATGAGGACCTCCGGGAAAAAGGGCCGGCAGTATAGAGGCAGGCGCGCTGACCGGGCAATCAAATCGCGCGCGGAAGTGCCCGACTTGTAAGGCCTTTTCGGTGCTCGGCGGTTTCGCGGCCTCCCCGGGGCGGCAGCCCGGCGCTCACCTAGACGCTGAAGCTCTCCCCGCAGCCGCACTCGCCGCGCACGTTGGGATTGTCGAAG
>DATBPG010000238.1:0-2035 GCA_036561485.1 Steroidobacteraceae bacterium
TCGAGGTGGGGCCTGACGGGTTCTCCGGTCAGCTCGCGCACATCGGCGATGCCGTCACCCGACGCCCGCGCCTGCCGCACAACGCCGTGGAGCTGCTGGAAAACGGTGAAAACGCCTTTCCCGAGATGTTGGCGGCGATTGGCGAGGCCCGCAAGTCGATCTGGATGGCGACGTACATTTTCGACACCGACTCGGTGGGCCGCGCCTTCATCGAGGCGCTGGGCGCTGCGGCGGCGCGTGGCGTGCAGGTGCGCGTGCTGGTCGATGGGTTGGGCGAGTGGTACAGCTGGCCGCACGCCGTACGGCTGCTGCGCCGCGCCGGCGTCGCAGCCTGTCGCTTCCTGCCACCGCTACTGTCCTGGCCGGCCCTGTCGCTGAATTTGCGCAACCACCGCAAGCTCCTGCTGACTGATGGGCATACCGGCTTCGTCGGCGGCATGAACATCGGCGCGCGCGAGGTCGGTAAGGGCAAGGATCGACGCATGGCCGATCTGCACTTTCGGCTGCGCGGCCCGGTCGTGACGCAACTCGCCGAGAGCTTCAGTGCCGATTGGCTGTTCGCCTCGCGCGAGACGCTGGTCCTGCCGCCCTATGCCGAGGCGCGCGGCAGCAGCGTCTGTCGCGTCATAACCGAAGGACCCGATGAGGACCTGGACAAGCTGCTGTTCGTGATGCTCGGGGCGATCTCGGTCGCCCAGCGCCAGATTCTGCTCATGACGCCGTACTTCATTCCGCCCCCGGAGCTCACGGCGGCGCTGCAGGCGGCGGCGCTGCGCGGTGTGGAGGTGTGCCTGGTGCTGCCCGAGCGCAGCAATCTGCGCTATGTCGACTGGGCGACGCGGCGCTGGCTGCCACCGCTGCTTGCGCAGGGGGTGCAGATCTATCTGCAGCCCCCGCCCTTCTCGCATACCAAGCTGATCGTCATCGATGCGCGCTATGCGCAGATCGGGTCCGCCAATCTGGATCCGCGCAGTCTGCGGCTGAATTTCGAGATCGCAGTGGAGATCTACGACGCCGAGGTCTGCGCTGAGCTGGCAAATTATGTTCTGTCGGCCCGACAGCATGCCCGGGCGCCGCTCAGCGCCAATTCCGCGCTGGGGCTGCCCAGACGTCTGCGAGACAGCCTCTTCTGGCTGTTCTCTGCGTACCTTTAGCTCTGCGCGCCGGCCGCCGCCGATCAGCCCCGGCAATCAGCCCAGCGTAAGATGCAATACCAACAGGTCGCTTGCAGGAGGGAGCGAGTGGCACCCATTGCACTGCAGCTCGCACCGCGCGGGCGCTGCGTGCCTGCCCCGGTGGTACCGGCATGGCCGATGTGTTCGCCCCCGGTGCCTTGCCGCCTGGTGTGGTGTGTCGTGGCGTGCCTGGCACTGTGCGTCCCGGGGCCGGGATGGGCAGCGGCACCCAGCCGGCCATTGCTCATCGTGGCCGCGGAGAATTTTTACGGGGATGTGGCCCGCCAGCTTGCCGGCCCGGACGTGCGCGTCGTGAGCATCCTTCAGAACCCGGATGCCGACCCACACCTGTTCGAACCCGATGCGGCGACCGCTCGTCTGGTCGCCGATGCGGACATCCTGATCTACAACGGCGCGCACTACGATGTGTGGCTCGAGCGCCTGCTCGCCAATGGCGGCCGGCACGCACGGCGGGTGCTGTCCGTTGCCGCTCTGATGGGCCGCACGGGCACCGACGTCAACCCTCATCTCTGGTACGACCCGCAGACCATGCCGAGGCTTGCCCGGGCGCTGACGCTGCAGCTCGATGCGATCGACCCTGCCGCGCGCATCTCACAGGGCGCACGCCTGCAGGGGTTCCTCCAGTCCCTGCAGCCCATTGCGGCGCAGATTGCCGAGATGCGCCGGCACTACGCGGGGGCTCCGATTACCGCCACTGAACCGGTCGCCGACGATCTGACCGGCGCCATCGGTCTGCACATGCGCAATAGCACCTTCCAGCTCTCCATCATGAACGATACCGAGCCCGGGCCGCGCGAAACCGGACAGTTCGAGCAGTCGCTGCGCACCCATGCGGTTCG
>DATBPG010000239.1:0-8164 GCA_036561485.1 Steroidobacteraceae bacterium
CATGAGGCGTCTGCTTCGCCTGCTGCTCACGGCAGCCATCTGTCTCGCGAGCGTCCCACTGTCGGCTGCGAACGGCCCAGCCGCTGCGCGGCGCGCCGGGCAGAGGGCTCCGCAGGTCGAGTTGTTCTCTCCTCAGGGCTACGTCAGGCACGTACGCCAGGTTCACGTGCGCTTCTCGGCACCCATGGTCGCGCTGGGGGACCCTCGCCTCGCGGATCCCTTCACCATTGACTGCGCCGCGCCGGGCCACGGTCGCTGGGCAGATTCCACCAACTGGGTCTACGACTTCAACAGCGATCTGGATGCGGGAGTGCGCTGCCAGTTCACGTTGCGCTCTGGACTGCTATCCCAGAAGGGAACTGCGGTCGCGGGCCACGCTGTGTTTGCGTTCAATACCGGCGGCCCTGCCATCATCGGCTCGCTTCCGCGCAGCGGCTGGAGCGGGATTGACGAAAACCAGATCTTTCTGCTGCGGCTGGATGCGGCTGCCACGCAGTCCTCGATCGAAGCCAACGCCTATTGCGCCATCGATGGCATCGTCGAGCGCGTACCCGTGGAGGTATTGACCGGCGTAGCCAGGCGGGCTGTGCTCGACGAACGTCGCGCACTCGGCTACGACTACCTGCAACTGTTGTTCAAGAATGGCGCCGTGTTCAACATGCGCGCGCGCAACCGCTCTATGGAACACTCGCGCGAGCAGTTGCTGACGGTCCTGCGCTGCCGCCGGCAGCTGCCGCCCGCGACGCGCGTGTTGCTGCACTGGGGCGCGGGCATCACGACTGTCTCGGGCATTTCCACGCAGACCGACCAGCAGCTTGCGTTCCGGGTGCGGCCTGCGTTTACCGCACAGGTGCAATGCTCTCGCAGCAACCCGCGCGCCGGCTGCATGCCGATGCTACCTGTCAAGGTGGTGTTCACCGCGCCGGTGCCGCGAGTCCAGATGCTCGCGATCCGGCTGCGCACGCCAGACGGGCGGCTGCTGACGCCCACGGTGCGCGACTCGGCCGCGCCTACCCTGGAAGAGGTTACGTTCCAGGGTCCCTTCCCAGAGTCGTCGACTCTGACGGTTCTGCTGCCGCAGAACCTCATGGACGACGCGGGCCGAGCACTGACCAATGCAGCGCGCTTTCCATTGCCGCTGCAAATCGATGTGTATCCGCCGCTGGTGAAATTCTCGGGCACGTTCGGCATTCTCGAGGCGCGCGAGGGCGGCATACTGCCGGTCACCCTGAGGAACATCGGCTCCGACAGCGCTGTCCCCGCAGGCATCGCCGCTAAAATGCTGCGTACCGACGACAGCCCGGCCAGCCTCGTCGACTGGATGACGCGTGTCCAGAACGCTGGGCGGCGCAGCGGCCAATGGGTCGATGCGACGCAGGCAGAGGCTATGCCCGCTCGCGCCTTCCGGCTTCCGAACACACGCCCCCGACGTATCTGGATCGATACGACCGGCACACAGTCAGTCTTCACCGCCACCGATCAACCCCTGTCCTTCAGAGTTGCCAAGCCCGCGGGAGCGAAGCCCGCGGAGGTCGTTGGCATCGCCCTGAAGCGACCCGGCCTGTATGTGGTGGAGCTGGCCAGCGATACGCTCGGTCAGGCCCTCTCCGGGCGCGATGTGACTCGCTACGTCGTGACGGCCGCGCTGGTCACCGACCTGGGCGTGCACTTCAAATGGGGGCGCGAGAGCTCACTCATCTGGGTTACGCGCCTCAGCAGCGGCAGGCCGGTTGCGGATGCTGCCGTCTCCATCGCCGATGCCTGCACCGCCGAGGTACTGTGGGACGGTCATACGAACGCTGACGGCGTAGCCGCGGTTACACAGTCCTTCGGCGAGCCCAGGGGGTACGAGGGTTGCTATCCGCCGAATCATCCCCTCCTGGTCATCGCGCGGCAGCGCGACGATTTCAGTTTCACCGAATCGAGCTGGGACCAGGGCATCATGCCCTACGAGTTCGGCCTGCCCGTAGGCAGTGATTTCAGCACCGGGATCTACCACACGGTGCTCGATCGCTCGCTGTTTCGCGCCGGCGAGACCGTATCGATGCAGCATTTCCTGCGCCAGCACGTCTCGGGCGGCATTGCGCTCCTGCCTGGCGGCGCCGGCGCGCATGAAATCACGATCAGTCATCTCGGCAGCGGGCAGCGTTACGAGCTCACGACGGCATTCGACGCCAACGGCGTGGGCACCGGCAGCTGGAAAATCCCCGAGGAGGCCAAGCTCGGCGATTATTCCATCAGCATCGATGGTCATCGCAGCGGCGAATTCAAGGTAGAGCAATTCCGCCTTCCCACGATGCGCGCCAGCGTCAGCGGGCCCGCGCGTCCGCAGGTCTCTGCCGCCGAGGTCGCCCTCGATCTGCACGTCGCCTATCTGTCCGGCGGCGGCGCCGGCGGCTTGCCGGTGAAGCTACGCACGCTGCTTGAGCCTCAGGTCCCGTACTTCGCCGAGTATCCCGACTACCAGTTCGGTGGCGCGCCGGTGCGCGAAGGCATCAGCAGCGGCGATGTCGGCCCCCGCGACTTCGACTTCGAATCCGAAGCGAGCGCGCAGCCCGCGCGCACCCAGACCATGCCGCTGACGCTCGATAGCACCGGATCGGCACGGGTAACCATCGCCCATCTGCCTGCTCTGGATGGCCCCTCGCGGCTGACGGCAGAGCTCGAGTACGCCGATGCCAATGGCGAGACGCTCACGGCGAGCGGCCACGTGCGCCTGGTGCCGGCTTCGATATTTTTGGGGCTGCGAGCCGAGAGTTGGGTCGGCAGCCCCGGTCGGCTTCGCTTTCGCGTAGTGGCATTGGATCTGGATGGCAAGCCGCTGGCCCGGCAGCTGGTGCGTGTATCGCTCTATCAATCCAACGCCTACTCCTACCGCAAGCGGCTGATTGGTGGCTTCTACTCCTATGAAACCAGCCGCGAGGTCACGCGGCTGTCGCCAACCTGCTCCGGTCGCACCAACAAGCAGGGTCTGCTCCTTTGCGAGATCGCGCCCGGCGCCTCCGGCCAGATCATCGTGCGTGCGGAGAGTCGCGACGCGCAGGGTCACTCGGTGGGCGCCACCACCTCAATGTGGGTCTATGACAAGAGCGCCTGGTGGTTTGGTGGCACCAGCGGCGATCGCATGGACGTGTTGCCGGAGAGGCAGGAATACGAGGCCGGCGAGACGGCGCGCTTTCAGGTGCGCATGCCGTTTCGCGATGCCACCGCCCTGGTGACCGTCGAGCGCGAGGGCGTGCTGAGCAGCTTCGTCATGCACCTGCACGGCAATGCGCCCATCATCCGCGTTCCCATCGCCCCGAACGATGCCCCCAATGTATTCGTATCGGTGCTCGCCGTGCGCGGCCGCGTCGCCCGTGCCGATGCCGCCGCCTCCGCAGGAGCGGCAGGCGATGAGGTGACCGGCCTCGTTGACCTGACCAAGCCCGCCTATCGACTCGGCACCGCGCAGATCAAGGTCGGCTGGCGGCCCTTTCGACTCGACGTGCGCGTGCAGCCGCAGCGGCATATCTACAAGGTGCGCGATCACGTCAGTGTGAGCATCCACGTGCAACCCGCTGAGGGACATGCACTGCCTGCCCACAGTGCCGTCACCGTGGCTGCCGTCGATGAGGCGCTGTTGGACCTGTCGACCAATCCGAGCTGGCAGTTGCTCGCTGCCATGATGGGAGAGCGCGGGCTGGAGGTCTGGACCTCTACTGCGCAGATGCAGGTCGTCGGCAAACGCCACTATGGCCGCAAGGCCGTACCGCAGGGCGGCGGTGGCGGGCGCGAGCCCGAGCGCTCTCGAACACTGTTCGACAGCCTGCTGTACTGGCAGCCCGATGTGCCGCTCGATGAGCACGGTAACGCCAGCGTGTCGGTTCCGCTCAACGACTCGTTGACCTCATTTCGCATCGTCGCGGTGGCACACGGCGGTGTGCAGCTGTTCGGCACCGGCGATGCCACCGTCAGCACGACCCAGGATCTCATGCTGCTATCCGGGCTGCCGCCGCTGGTGCGCGAGGGCGATCACTTCGACGCGGTCTTCACCGTGCGCAACACCACGGATCATGCCGTGACTGCGCAGGTCGTTGCCACCGGTGCGCAGCTCTCCGGCGCGCTGAGCCCTCAGGTGGTACAGATCGCGGCCGCAAGCTCGCGCGATGTCCGCTGGGAGGTCGTGGCGCCCGTGGGTCCCGCACACCTCGACTGGGACGTGAAGACGCGTGAGCTGGGCGGCGACGCCACCGATCACCTGCAGATTCATCAGAGCCTCATACCGGCAGTGGCAGTGCGCACCTATCAGGCCACCATCAGTCAGCTGTCCTCTGCGCTGTCGATCCCGGTAGAGCGTCCGCACGACGCGCTCGCGGGCCGCGGTGGATTGGAAATCACGCTGCAGCCAAAACTGGCAGGAAACCTCTCCGGCGTGCGCGAATATATGAGCCTGTATCCCTACAACTGCCTCGAGCAGCTCGCCTCGCGCGCCATCGCGCTGCGGTCCCGGGAGGACTGGGATGCCCTCATGCAGCGCCTGCCTGCCTTCACCGATGAGGATGGGTTGCTGCGTTATTTCGCCACGGACGCGCTCGAGGGCGATGACAGCCTGACCGCCTACGTTCTGACCATCGCCGATGCCGCAGGCTGGCCGGTGCCGCCGGCGGATCGGGACCGGCTCGTGCGCGGCCTCACACGCTTCGTCAATGGTCAGGTCACGCGTGACTCGGCACTGCCCACCGCGGACCTTGCGATTCGCAAGCTCCAGGCCATCAACGCGCTGTCGCGCTACGGGGCAGCCCAGGCGAGCATGCTCGACAGCATCACACTCGAGCCCAATCTGATGCCCACCTCCGCGCTGCTCGACTGGATCGATATCCTCGCGCGTGTGCCCGATGTGCCCCAGGCGCAGGCGCAGCGGCACCAGGCGTTGGGGTTGCTGCGCTCGCGCCTGAACTTTCAGGGGACCACACTCGGCTTCTCCACCGAGCGCAGCGATGCGCTCTGGTGGCTGATGATCTCCGAAGACTCCAATGCGAACCGCATGCTGCTGGCCATCCTTGACCAGCCCGACTGGCGTGCGGATGTGTCGAGGCTGGTGCGCGGCGCGCTCGGACGCCAACGGTTCGGTCACTGGAACACCACGGTGGCGAACGCCTGGGGCGTGCTGGCCGTCGAAAAGTTTTCCAGCCAGTGCGAATCGGTGCCCGTCACGGGCGCAACGCAGGTTCAGTACGGCGCCACGCTGCGGACCGAGGCCTGGCCACTCTCGGGTGCCACGGCGCAGCTGAGCCTTCCCTGGCAGAGCGGCCCGAAAGACCTGGCGGTGAAGCAGGCCGGCAACGGTGCGCCCTGGGTCACGGTGCGAGCGACCGCCGCACTGCCGCTGCGAGAGCCCATATCGACGGGCTTTCGCATCGTGCGCAGCCTCGCCCCCGTGCAGCAGCGCCAGCCGGGGGTGTGGACGCGCGGCGACGTCGTTCGCGTGCATCTGCAGATTGAAGGCCAATCTGACATGAGCTGGGTGGTCATCGATGACCCCATCCCCGCGGGCGCCTCGATTCTGGGCAGCGGCCTCGGCGGCCAATCGGCACTGCTCCAGCGCGGCGAGCAGGCGTCGGGCGTTGCGTGGCTGGCCTTCGAGGAGCGCCGGTTCGACGCCTATCGTGCCTACTATCGCTTCGTGCCCAAAGGGCAGTGGAGCATCGACTACACGGTACGCCTCAATGACCCGGGAACTTTCCAGCTGCCCCCCACGCGCGTGGAAGCCATGTATGCGCCCGAGATGTTCGGCGAGCTGCCCATTGCACCCTTCACAATCCTCGCGAGTGCTTCCCCATGATGAGCACTCTGCGCCCCTGGCACCCTTTGCGTCCCTGGCAGAGCCTGCGACCCCGGTACATGGGGTACCCGCGCCGCCGCCGGCGCTTCGCTCGCACCTGGCGCGCGCTCGCATCCGTGCTGCTTGCCATCCTGCTGCTCGGCGCCGTCAGCCTTGCGCTGGCGCTATTCTGGCCGGTGCGCGTGCCGACCTTTGCATCCGTGCGCGCTGCCTATACACCCTCGGACGCCTGGCTGCTGGATCGTCACGGCGTCGTATTGTCCAGCATTCGAGTCCGATATGACGTGCGTCGCCTGCCGTGGGCGCCTCTCTCATCCGTCTCGCCGGCCCTGGTGAGCGCGATCGTCGAGGGCGAGGACCGGCACTTCTGGACGCATCATGGTATCGACTGGCGCAGCGCCCTCGGCGCCGCGCGCGATGAGCTGCTGAATCATCGCCGGCGCGGCGCCAGCACCATCACGATGCAGCTGGCCACGCTGCTGCGCCAACGCCACCCGCGCCATGGCCTGACGGGATGGTTCGACAAGCTCGCACAGGTGCGCAGCGCGCGCAGCCTCGAGCATCAGTGGACCAAGCCACAAATCCTGGAAGCCTATCTGAACCTGCTGGGCTATCAGGGAGAACTGCAGGGCATCGGCGCAGCCGCCGCGCAGCTCGCCGGCAAGTCCCCGGCGGCGCTCTCGAGACCTGAGAGCCTGGTCCTCGCCGCGCTGCTCCCGGAGCCGGCCGCAGATTCAGCGCAAGTCGTGATGCGCGCCTGCCTGCGTGCGCGCACATTGCACCTGTCGGTCCCTGCGAGGCGATTCGCAGCACGGCCGAGCGGCTGCTCTCCGCGCATCCCGCTGCTCGCGCCATTGCATTCGGCCCGCAGCTTGCACCGCAGCTCGCGCATGAGCTGCTGAAGGCTCCAGGCCAGAGCCTGCGCACTACGCTGGATGCTCGCGCCCAGCGTCTGGCCTATGGGATCGTGCGCAGCCGACTGGAGGCGCTGGCCAGCCACAATGTGCGCGATGGCGCCGCCCTCGTCGTCGACAACGACACTGGTGAGGTGCTCGCCTACGTTGCCTCGGGGGGACCACACTCGCGCTCCCCGGCCGTCGACGGGGTGCAGGCAGCGCGCCAGGCAGGCTCTACCCTCAAGCCCTTCCTGTATGAGATGGCGCTCGGGCAGCGCTACCTGACGGCCGCCTCGCTGCTGGCCGACGCACCGCTGAGCCTCGAGACTGCCAGTGGAGTCTATATTCCCCAGGACTACGACCACGACTTCAAGGGGCTGATCAGCGTACGCACAGCGCTCGGCAGCTCGCTGAACGTGCCGGCGGTGCGTACGCTGGTGCTGGTTGGCGTCGAGGCCTTTCGCAACCGCCTCTTCGATCTCGGCTATACGCATATCACCCACGATGGCGACTACTACGGCTACTCGCTCGCCTTAGGTTCCGCAGAGGTTTCCCTCTGGCAGCAGGCGCAGGCCTACCGTACGCTCGCGCGGGCCGGCGAGTTTTCGCCGATCAGGCTGTTACCGACCACCGCCGCGCCTCGGACAGAGCCACTGCTGCCCGGTGGCGCGAGTTTCATCGTCGACGATATCCTCGCCGATGCGTCGGCGCGCGTGCCGACATTCGGACTGGACAATCATCTGGATACTGCGTTCTGGACTGCCGCCAAGACCGGCACCAGCGAGGACATGCGCGACAATTGGTGTATCGGTTTTTCCCAACGCTTTACCGTCGCCGTGTGGGTCGGCAATTTCGAAGGTGACTCCATGCATGATGTCAGCGGCATCTCGGGTGCTGCGCCGATCTGGCACGACATCATGGTGGGCCTGCACACGGGCCTGCGCTCCGCCAAGCCTTCGGCGCCTGCCGGCGTCATCGAACGGCGCACCGCGTTTGCGCCCGCGGTCGAGGCGACACGCAACGAGTGGTATCTGCGCGGCACCGAGGCACCCAATCGCATCATGGCGGCCGTGCCGCCCAGCGCACGCCCGGGGATCGGCAGTCCCGCCAACGGCATGATCATCGCCATCGATCCGGACATCCCAGGCAACCGGCAGCGGATATTGATTTCGGTACACGGCTCGCAGCCGGGGATGCGCCTGCGCATGAACGATGCACTCATGGGCCCTGCCAGGCCCGAGCAGCTGTGGACCCCGCGCCGGGGGGCCTGGTATCTGGCGCTGGAGGACCGCGACGGACACACGCTCGATCGGGTGCTTTTCACGGTGCGCTAGCCAGAGCAGGCTGCCGTAGAATGCGTGAATGGCAGATGGATGAGTGAGTACCGGGACAATGACAGCAAACAGCGACCCACCCAGGCATGGCTCGACAATCTGTCCCACCTGCG
>DATBPG010000240.1:0-15615 GCA_036561485.1 Steroidobacteraceae bacterium
GAAGTGCGCGAGCTTGCCGTCGCTGACGCGCACCAGCGGCTGATAGGCGAGCGTCAGTGCATCCTGCGTGATCGCGCGCCGCAGTTCGGCGACCACAGAGATGCTGCGCCGATGCTGCGCATCGTGGCCGGCTTCGTAGCAGACCACGGTGACGCCGCGCTCCTTGGCTTCCAGCAGTGCCACGTCCGCCTGGCGCATGAGATCGTCGGCGCTGCGCGCACCACTCGCGGTGCTGCTCACGCCGCTGCGGGTGATGAGCGCGACGCGCGCGTCCCCGGCCATCAGCCCGGTGCGCAGATCCTCGGCAATGGCGAGCGCCGGCTGCGTCGCGGCTGCCGCGTCCTCGGTCTGCAGCAGCAGAGCGAACTGGTCGGCGCCGAGTCGGCCGACCATGTCCGGAGAGCTCGCGCTGTGCGCGAGCCGTGTCGCCACCGCGCGCAGCACGGCGTCGGCGCTATCGCGCTCGAGCGACGCGTTGATGTCGCGGAAACGGTGAATGTCGATGAGCAGGATCGCGACCGGACCGCCACGCTCCAGCAGCTGCATCAGGCGCAGATGCAGACCCGTGCGGCTGTGCAGTCCCGTGAGGGTGTCGTGGGTGGCCTGGTAGCGGATGCGCTGCTCGCGGTCGCGCAGCCCGATCTGCATGCCGTTGAAGCTGCGCGCGAGCTGCACGAATTCGCTCGCACCGCGCAGGCGTACCGGCTCATCGTAGCGGCCGGCTTCGATGCGGCGCACGGCCGCCGAGAGGACTTCGACGGGACGTGCAGCGCCGCGCCCGACGGCGAGCGCGATCGCGACGGCGCCGCCGAGCGCGATGGCCGCGATGATCAGCAGCGCATCGCGTACGCTGCGGTACGGGGCCATCGCCTCGGACAGGGGCTGGCGGATCAGCAGTGCGATGGCACCGGAACGCGCCGGCAGAGGCTGTGTCAGCGCGAGGAAGTCCTGGCCGTCCTGGTGCACGAGTTGCACGGCGCCGCCCCTGCCATCGGCGTCGCTGCCGGGGTATGCACCGGCCGTGACGAACCTGACTTGTGCATGCACCAGCGTTCCGAGGCTGCGCTCCTGCACCGAGTCCAATACGAAACCAAATGCCACCCACGCGATCGGCTCGGGCGCCCGCAGTGGTATGAGCACGATCTGCATCGGCAGACCGCCGAGCACGGCGTAATACGAGGCAGGGCCCTGAGTATCGTCGGCCTGACGCCCCAGCAGCGCATCGAGCGTGGCCGATGAGAGCTTCTCATCGGTGCTCGCCATGGGCCGTCCGTCCGGCGAGTACACCACCGCCAGCGTCGCTCCAATGCGATTCAACTGATTGGCGAGCGCTGAGCGGATGGTCGCGCCGTCGGCGGAGGCGACCGCCTCCTTGAAGCCGAAGTCGGAGATCAGCACTTCGGCGGTGGCCGCCATGCGCGCGTCGCGCGCCTGCAGCTGACGCTGCAGCACGCTCTGCGCTGCGTGCAGCTCCTGACCGGCAGTGTGATAGACCTCACGATGCAGATAGCCGAGCGCGAGCAACAGCGTGGCGCTTTGCGCCAATCCAATCAAACCGACGATCAGAATGAGCAGTCGATTCTTGAAGCTGCGGAACCCGGGCGTTCTAATGCCCCAATGCATTTTGTTATATGCAACGCGCCTCTGTGGAAGCCGACTATGCCTGGACGCAGGGACGGCCGCGTTGTGAAGCGCAGCAGTTTTCGCACCGCGCTGCTCACGCTCGCTGTGACGATCGGCACAGTTCTGCTGCCGGCCTTCAGCGCGGTGCGCGCGGCCGAGCTCGAGGTGCGCGTGCACGATCGCGGCGCGCGCGCTGTGCCCGGGGTGGTGGTGATTGCCGCGCCGGACGTGCCGACGCACGACCGCAGCGCCGTGCGCACGGCTGTCATGGACCAGATCCACATGCAGTTCGTGCCCAACATCCTCGTCATCCAGACCGGCAGTGCCGTCGATTTTCCCAACAGCGATCGGATCCGCCACCAGGTGTACTCGTTTTCGCCGGCCAGGAAGTTCGAGCTGTCGCTCTACGCCGGTCACCAATACCCGCCCGTGCTGTTCGATCGCGCCGGGCTGGTGATTGTCGGCTGCAACATCCACGACACCATGATTGGCTACATCTACGTGACCGATTCGCCGTTCTTCGGGCGCACCGACGCCACCGGACGCGTGCTGCTGCACGGCCTGCCCGCCGGAGGCTACTCACTGACCGTGTGGCATCCGGGAATTCACGAGCCGGGCGGCAAGGCGCTGCATGCACATGTCACCCTCTCTGCCGCGGCACCCGCGCAGCAACTTTTCACACTGACCCGTCCACTGCTTCCCGACATGAACGCGATGGGAGACATGGGGAGCATGCATTGGGCCCAGGACTGATCGCTTTCGCGCTGCTGCTGCTGGCAGCGCCAGCGTGGGCGCAGCAGGGAATCGACGGATTTGACGCCGGTGTCGATCTGCGCGCCATCACCGCAAGCGGCGCGCGATCCTTTCTCGACGGCGGGTTGGGCGACCTGCAGTACGACCCGCAGCACGCAGGTCCGCGTCTGGGCGGCATCTGGCTCGACTACAACGGTTCGGTGCACGACGTCGTTCACTTCGTCGCCGATGCCGTCGGCTACGCAGACGGCAACCGCTTTCCACTCGATCTGACGCAGGCGTTCGCCGAGTGGCGTCCGTTTCCGGTCGGTGTCTGGCGCTCGCGCGTCAAGCTCGGCGCCTTCTACGCGCCGATCTCGCTGGAGAACTGGCTGACGGGATGGCGCAGTCCCTATACCCTGTCCTATTCGGCCATCGATACCTGGGTCGGCGAGGAGCTGCGCACGATCGGCTCCGAATACGACCTGGATTGGCTCGGCCGCCAGCGCGGCTATCCCTGGCAGCTCGGTGTGACGGTGAGTCTGTACGGCTGGAACGATCCCGCCGGCACATTGATCGCCAAGCGCGGCTGGGCGCTGGATGACCGGCAGACGACGCTGTTCGGCCGCATCGGCGCACCCGGCGCGGGACTGGTGCGTGGATTGCGCGAGTTCTACGGCAACTTCGGCGGCGGCCCCGGTTACTACGTCGGCGCCAATGCCAGGCACCGCGGCGATCTGCAGCTGCAGGTGCTGCACTACGACAATCTCGCCGATCCGAGCCGCTTCTCCAGCGCGCTGGACAACCACGCCTGGCGTACGCTGTTCGACAGCGCCGGAGCGAGCTGGACGCCCACGCCGCGCTGGACGGTCATCTCGCAGTGGCTGGCGGGCGATACCTGCGACGGTCCCTATCTCGCCTGCTATCAGTTCAGCTCCGCGTTCCTGCTGGGCAGCTGGCAACGGCATGCGGACCGCCTCTCGGCCCGCTACGACGGCTTTCAGATGCACTCGTACTCCGGGCCCTTTCCCAACCGCAATCGCGGCCATGCCTGGACTTTCAGCTACCAGCGCGATCTGGGCGATCACCTGAGCGTCGCGCTCGAGGAGCTGCGCGTCACCAGCAGCCTCGCATCGCGGCGCTTCGTGGGCGAGCCGCAGGCCCTGACGGAGAACGAGCTGCAGCTCGCGCTGCGCGCCGAGCTCTAGCCAGAGCAGCTCCAGGCGCGAGGGCGCGAGGGCGCGAGGGCCGCGCGCTTTGTGCCGCACCGGCGCCGGGCGGCATAATGGGCGGCTCGCACGGAGCCCTCGCGCTTGCCCCTGACATTCGAAACCGCCCGATTCCGCTGGTCCGCCTCCTGGTCCATGACGCTGCTGACGCTGCTCGGCGCGGCGCTGTTCATCCAGCTGGGACGCTGGCAGTGGCATCGCGCCGCGGCGGCGAGCGCCATTCAGCGCGCCTTCGCCGCGGGCAGCGGCGCGCGCGCCGGGCTTCCCGCGGGCGATATCGCGGCACTGCCGCGCTACAGCGGCGTGCAGGTCAGCGGTCGCTACGACAGCGCGCACCAGTTCCTGCTGGACAACATGTCGCACGGCGGGCAGCCCGGCTACGAGGTACTCACGCCACTGCGGCTCACCGACGGCCGCACCCTGATCGTCAATCGCGGCTGGGTTCCCCTGACCGAGAGCCGCAGCCAGCTGCCCGACGTGAAGCTGCCGCAGGCCCCCGGCACTCGCGTCGAGGGCCGGCTCGATAGCCTGCCCCGGCCCGGCATCTCCCTGGGGCACGCACCGCCGGCCACGGGCGCCGCCTGGCCCAAGCTCACGAGCTTTCCGACCATGGCCGATCTGTCCGCCGCCCTCGGCGTGCCGCTCGAGCCGCGCGTGCTGCTGCTGGATGCCACCGCCCCCTTTGGCTATGTGCGCGACTGGCAGCCGGCGGGCATGAGCCCGGCGCAGCATCTTTCCTATGCGTTCCAGTGGTGGGCCTTCGCGGCGATCGCGCTGGTGCTCTACGGCGCGCTGAACCGCCGCCGTCGCGCAGCCCCCGCAGCGCTCGTGGTGGCCGGGCCGCGCGCCGGCGGGGGCCACGCATGAGCAGCAGCCCCCCGCGGGGCCCGGCGCGCGCTCCAGCGAGCGCCCTGGCGAGTGCGAGCGCCCCGGGGAACCACGCCCGGAGCGGCTCGCGCCGTCCGCTGCTCGTACTGGTGCTGCTCTTCTTCGGCCCGCTGCTGCTGGCGAGCGCGCTGTACTACGTCTCGGGCTGGCGGCCAGCCGGCCACACCAACCACGGCAGACTCATCGAGCCACCGCGCCTGCTCGCCAGCGCAGTGTTTCACGGCAAGTGGTCGCTGGTGTATGTGGGGGCCGGTCGCTGCGACGCCAGCTGCCAGCGCACGCTCTATTACATGCGCCAGACGCACCTCGGGCTCGGCCGGCTCTACACGCGCACGCAGCGCGTGTTTCTCGAGACCGCGCCCTGCTGCGACGCGGCGCTGGCGCACACCTATCCGGACCTCATCACCGTCGATGCCTCCGCGCAGGCCCTGCGGCCGGTGTTGCAGCAGATTCCCCCGCAGCGGCGCGCCTCCGGCATCTTCATCGTCGATCCGCACGGCTACCTCATGATGCAATACGACGCGAACGATCCGCCGCGCGGCCTGCTCGACGACCTCAAGCACCTGCTCGGGCTCTCGAGCATCGGCTGATGCGCCACGCGCTGCTCGTGCGCCGGCTGGCTCTGCTCGCTGCACTGCTGTGCCTGGGCGTGGTGGTGCTGGGCGCCTATGTGCGCCTGAGCAACGCGGGGCTGGGCTGCCCCGACTGGCCCGGCTGCTATGGCCACTTGAGTCCCGCTGGCGCCGCCGCCGATCAGCACACGCTGACGGCACCTCTGCGCGGCCGCCCGCTGCAGGTGGGCAAGGCCTGGCGCGAGATGGTGCACCGCTACGCCGCCGGCACGCTGGGCTTTCTGATCGTCTGCCTGACGGCGCTGGGGATCGCCTGGCGCCGTGAGCGCGTGCTGCCGGTGGCCTATGTCGCCGCACTGCTCGGTATCGTCGTCGTGCAGGGCGCGCTCGGCATGCTGACCGTGACGTGGCAGCTGACGCCCATCATCGTGACCCTGCACCTGCTGTTCGGCCTGACCACGCTGGCGCTGCTGTGGTGGCTGACGTTCACACTGTGGCGCTCGCGTGCGCACGAAGGGGTCTGGCCCGCGGCCAGCGCGCGCTTGCGCGTCAGTCTGGCGGCAGCCCGCACGCTCGCGGCCGTAGGTCTCGTGGTACTCGCCTGCCAGATCGCGCTCGGGGGCTGGACCAGCAGCAATTATGCGGCCCTGGCCTGCCCGGACCTGCCGACCTGCCAGGGCAGTTTCTGGCCGGCGGCCAACTTCCACGCCGGCTTCACGCTGTGGCACCCGCTGAACGTCGACTACGAGGGCGGCGTGCTGGCAAGCCCCGCACGCGTGGCCATCCAGCTGACCCACCGGCTCGGCGCCATCGTCACCAGCCTCGTGCTGCTGACGGCCGCAGGCGCGAGCCTGAGGCCCGGGGTCCCCCGCGAGGGCCGCCGGGCGGCGCTGTGGGTTATTGCGGCGCTGGCGCTGCAGCTCGCCATCGGCGTATCCATGGTGCTGCGCGGCTTTCCGCTGTGGCTCGCCACGGCGCACAATGCCGGCGCCGCCCTGCTATTGTTGGCAACCTTGGCCCTGAACCGCGCCTTGACCCCGCGCCCCACGGCCACCTACGGACGCCCCTGACCCCCAGATGAGCCAGATCGAGCAATCTGTCGTTCCGCTGCACGCGAGCTGGCGTGATTACCTCACGCTGACCAAGCCGCGCGTGGTGGCCCTGATCATGCTGACCGCGGTGGTCGGCACGCTGCTGGCGACCCCGGGCTTCCCGCCGCTCGATGCACTGATCCTCGGCAATCTCGGCATAGCGCTCGCGGCCGCCTCGGCCGCGGCGGTCAATCACCTGCTCGACGCGCGTATCGATGCGCACATGGCGCGCACGCGCCGCAGGCCGCTGCCGACCGGGCACCTGACGCAGCGCCAGGCGCTGACTTTTGCGCTGGCGCTGGGCATGGCCGCGATGGCGCTGCTGGTGGCGTTCGTGAATGTGCTGACCGCGGTGCTGACCTTCTGCTCGCTCATCCTGTACGCGGTGGTCTACACCGTGTGGCTCAAGCGCGCCACGCCGCAGAACATCGTCATCGGCGGCGCGGCCGGCGCCGCCCCGCCGGTGCTCGGCTGGGTCGCCGTCACCGGCCACGTCGATGCGCATGCGCTGCTGCTGTTCATGATCATCTTCGCCTGGACCCCGCCACATTTCTGGGCGCTGGCGATTGCGCGCCGGAACGACTACGCCAAGGTGCACATCCCGATGCTGCCGGTCACGCATGGCGTGGAGCTCACGCGCCTGCACGTGCTGCTCTACTCGGTGATTCTGTGCCTGGTCACGCTGCTGCCGTACATGACTGGCATGAGCGGGCTCATCTACCTTGCCGCCGCCGTGGTGCTCAATGCGCGCTTTCTCTGGCAGGCGGCGCTGCTGAAGATCACGCGGCGCGACGATCTGCCCATGCGGCTGTTCCGCTACTCGATCACCTACCTGATGTGGCTGTTCCTGGCGCTGCTGGTGGATCACTACCTGCCCATCGGCCGCTAGCCATGCGGATCGAGCGCATCTGGGCGGCGAACGACGGCCGCAACTACCACTACCTCATCGGCTGCGCCGCGACCGGCGAGGCGCTGGCGGTGGATCCGCTCAATGCTGCAGCGGTGCTCGAGCGGGCGCGGCAGCTCGGCTGGCAGATACGGCAGATCCTCAACACCCATGAGCACCGCGACCACACCGGCGGCAACGCCGCGGTCGTGGCCGCGACCGGTGCCAGCGTGCTGGCGCACGCGGGTGCGGCCACGAAGATCGGTGGCGTGACCCGGGGCCTGTCCGGCGGCGATGTCATCCGCGTCGGCAACAGCGTGCAGCTCACCTGTCTGGACACCCCCGGCCACACACGCGCGCACCTGTGCCTCTACGGCGAGATCGATGGCGCAGCTCCGGCGCTGTTCTCGGGCGATACGCTTTTCAACGCCGGCGCCGGCAATTGCCTGCACGGTGGTGATCCGCAGCTGCTGTATGCGAGCTTCAGCGATCCGCTCGGGCGACTGCCGCTGCAGACGCGCGTGTTTCCCGGACACGACTACCTGGTGCGCAATCTCGGCTTCACGCTCGATCGCGAGCCGGGAAACGAGGCCGCGCAGGAGCTCGCGCGCCGCTGCGCGGGCCTCGGTGGCGAATCGATGCCCACACTGACTCTCGCCCAGGAGCGAGAGGTCAACGTGTTCCTGCGCCTCGCCAGTCCCGAGATCATCGCCGGTCTTGCGCGCGCGGGGGCGATCGCAAGCTCCCGTCCGTCCGCTCGCGAGGTGTTCCTGGCGCTGCGCGAGCTGCGCAACCGATGGTGAGCCGCGACTTGCTAGAATCCGGCATGGACCTGTCGGAGATCCTCAATCCTCTGAACGATGCCCAACGAGCGGCCGTCACCGCGCCGGTCGGCCCGGTGCTGGTGCTCGCCGGTGCCGGCAGCGGCAAGACGCGCGTGCTCACGCACCGCATCGCCTGGCTGATTCAGACCGAGGGCGTCTCCCCGCACGGCATTCTCGCCGTCACCTTCACCAACAAGGCCGCCGCCGAGATGCGCGCGCGTGTGGAGCAGCTGCTCGGCATGCCCGGCGGGGCGCTGTGGCTCGGGACGTTTCATGGCATCGCGCATCGCCTGCTGCGCCTGCACTGGCGCGAGGCCGGGCTGCCCCAGGGATTCCAGATCCTCGACTCCGAAGATCAGCAGCGGCTCATCAAGAAGCTGCTGAAGGCCGCCAATCTCGATGAGAGCGGCTGGGCACCCAAGGACGTGCAGTACTACATCAACAAGCACAAGGACGAGGGACGCCGGCCCAGGCACGTCAAGGCCGGCCCCGACCAGACCGCGCAGCAGATGCAGCGCCTCTACGAGCAGTATGAGCAGGCCTGCGCGCGCTCGGGCTGCATCGATTTCGCGGAGCTGCTGCTGCGCGCCTTCGAGCTGTGGCGCGATCAGCCGCAGCTGCTCGCGCACTATCGCGCGCGCTTTCGCCACGTGCTGGTCGATGAGTTTCAGGACACCAATTCCATCCAGTACGAGTGGATACGCCTGCTGGTAGGTTCGCTCGGCGCGCCATTCGTCGTCGGCGATGACGACCAGTCGATATACCGCTGGCGCGGCGCGCGCATCGAGCACCTGCATCAGTTCCGCACCGATTTCCCCCAGGCGCAGCTCATCCGCCTGGAGCAGAACTACCGCTCCACCGCCGCGATTCTCGCCGCCGCGAACGCGCTCATCGCCAACAACTCCAGCCGGCTCGGCAAGACGCTCTGGACGCGCGGCTCGCAGGGCGATCCGGTCAAGCTCTACGCCGCCTACAACGAGCGCGACGAGGCGGACTTCGTGGTCACGCGCATCCTCGAGTGGACGCAGCGCGGCGGCACGCGGCGCGAATGCGCGATCCTGTATCGCTCCAACGCACAGTCGCGCAGCTTCGAGGAGGCGCTGATCCAGGCGCGTGTACCGTATCGTGTCTACGGCGGCCTGCGCTTCTTCGAGCGCGCCGAGATCAAGGATGCGCTTGCGTACCTGCGCCTGCTCACCAATCGCGACGATGACGCCTCCTTCGAGCGCATCGTCAACGTCCCGACACGCGGCATCGGCGCGCGCAGTGTGGATGCGCTGCGCGAGGCGGCGCGCGCCGCGGGCAGCTCGCTCTGGAGCGCCGTGCAGGCGAGCGTCGCGGGCGCAGAGGGTGGACGCGCTGCCGGCGCCCTCGCAGCCTTCGTGCAGCTCATCGAGCGTCTGTCACACGAGATCGAAGGGCTGGCCCTGCACGAGGCCGTGGACCGCGTCATCAGCGGCAGCGGCCTCATCGAGCACTATCAGAAGGACAAGGCCGATCGCGGCGAGGCGCGCGTCGAGAATCTGAACGAGCTGGTCAGTGCGGCGCGCGGCTACGAGCCCGACGGCGAGCTCGCCCCGCTGCAGAGCTTCCTGGCGCACGCGGTGCTCGAATCCGGCGAGGCGCAGGGCGGAGAGTTCGACGACTGTGTGCAGATGATGACGCTGCACAGTGCCAAGGGGCTGGAGTTCCCGCTCGTCTTCATGTGCGGCATGGAAGACGGCCTCTTTCCCCACCAGCGCTCACAGAGCGATCTTGCGGGCCTGGAAGAGGAGCGGCGGCTGTGCTACGTGGGCATGACGCGCGCGATGCGACAGCTGTATTTCACCTATGCCGAGCAGCGCCGGCTGCATGGGGCCGACACTTACAATGCGCCCTCGCGCTTTCTCGGGGAGGTCCCCCCGGCGATGATCGAGGAGGTGCGCCCGCGCATTCGCCTGTCGCAGCGGCCGGCCGATCGAGAGCGCTGGCCGCCCGGTGGCGCGGGCACGCGCGAGGCCCGGCTCGGCAGCGGCGCGCGCTCATCGCTCAGCGAGGCGCTCGAGGGCGGCATGCGGCTCGGCTGCCGTGTGCGTCATGGCAAGTTCGGCGAAGGCGTGGTGCTCACCATCGAGGGCCAGGGTCCGCACGCACGTGTGCAGGTGAACTTCGAGCGCCAGGGTTCCAAATGGCTCATGCTCCAGTATGCCAATCTGCAGGTGGTGTGAGCGCCGGCAGGGGCAGGGCCCGCACTGAGCGCGGCATGCCGCGGCCTTACGCGGCGACGTGAGCGTCAGGGAGCGCACACGAGCATGAAGATTCTGATTCTCGGCGCCGGCCAGGTCGGTCGCACCGCTGCTTATCATCTGTCGCGCGAGCCGGCCAACGAGGTCACGGTCGTCGACACGAGCGAGGATGCGCTGCGCGATCTGCAGGATCGCATGGACGTGCGCGCGGTTGCCGGCTACGCCTCCTATCCGAATGTCCTGGAGTCGGCCGGCATCGCCGACACCGACGTCCTCGTCGCCCTCACCAGCAGCGATGAGGTCAACATGATGGCCTGCGAGATTGCCTACACCCTCTATCGCACGCCGACCAAGATCGCGCGCATCCGCGCCTCCGAGTACACCAGTCGCGCGCCGCTGTTCACCGAAGGGGCCCTGGCGGTGGACTTCTGGATCAGCCCCGAGCAGCTGGTCACCGACTACATCTCGCGCCTGCTGTCTTATCCCGGCGCGCTGCAGGTGGTGGATTTTGCCGACGGGCGCGTGCAGCTGGTGGGTGTACGCGCACGGCGCGACGGCCTGCTGGTCGGACGGGAGCTGCGCACGCTGCGCGAGCACCTTCCGGATATCGAGGCGCGCATCGCTGCCATCTATCGCAATGACCGCCTGGTGCGCCCGGGCGGCGACACCGTCGTGGAGGAGAACGATGAGATCTTCTTCGTCGCCGCCTCCGACGATCTGCGGCGTGTCATGGCGGAGCTGCGACGCAGTGAGGCCCCGGTGCGCCGTCTCGTCATCGCCGGTGGCGGGCACATCGGCTTTCGCCTCGCTCAGGCACTCGAGAAGAGCAATCAGGTGAAGCTCATCGAGCGCGACACCCGCCGCGCCCGCCACATCTCCGAAACGCTGGAGAACACCATCGTGCTCGCCGGCGATGCCGCGGACGAGGAGCTGCTGGTCGAGGAGAACATCGACAGCGCCGATGTGTTTGCGGCGCTGACCAACTCCGAGGAGGCCAACGTGCTCTCGGCGATGCTCGCCAAGCGCCTGGGGGCGCGGCGCGTCATGGCGCTGATCAACCGGCCCTCCTATGGCGAGCTGATGGAAAACCACAGCATCGACATCGTCATCTCGCCGCAGACCATCACCATCGGCGCGCTGCTCGCGCACGTGCGACGCGGCGATGTGGTGCGCGTGCACTCACTGCGCCGCGGCTCGGCGGAGGCCATCGAGGCAGTGGTGCACGACTCGCAGGGCCGCTCGGCGCTGGTCGGGCGACGCCTCGAGCAGATCGCCCTGCCACAGGGCGCGAGCATCGTGGCGATGGTGCGCGCAGAAAAGGTGCTCATGGCCCACCATGACACGGTCATCGAGCCTGAGGACCACCTGATCATCTTCCTGTCCGATCGCCGGCACGTCGAGGCGGTCGAGCGGCTCTTCCAGAGCGAGCCGTAGGCCTTATCGCCAGGGAGACAGGCGCTCATGCGCTCACTGATCGGTGTGCTCAACATCTTCGGGTCACTGCTGACCTGGTTCGCACTGTATTTCCTGCTGCCGATCCTGGCCGGCCTGATCTACGGCGAGTTTGCCTCCCTGCGCGGGTTCTTCATCGGCGGTGCGGTCGCGGTGCTGCTCGGCCTGGGGCTGCGCGCGCTGACGCGGCGCTATCGCTACGACCTCAAGGCACGCGATGCGTACCTGCTGGTGAGTGTGAGCTGGCTGGCGATTGCCGCGGTGGCCACCATTCCGCTGCTGGTGGACATGCGTGGCCTGTCCTTCACGCGCGCCTATTTCGAGACGATGTCGGGGTTGTCCACCACCGGCGCCACCGTAATCCAGGGCCTGGATCAGATCCCGCGCAGCCTCGTGCTGTGGCGGGCGGCGCTCAGCTGGCTTGGCGGCATGGGCATCATCGTGCTGGCCGTGGCGATCCTGCCCATGCTCGGCGTGGGCGGCATGCAGCTGTATCGGGCTGGCGCCCCCGGTACCGTCAAGGACGCCAAACTGGCACCGCGCATCACCGAGACCGCACGCGTGCTGGGGCTGGTGTACGCGGGCCTGACGCTCGCCTGCATGCTCGCGCTGTGGGGCGCGGGCATGAGCCCCTTCGATGCGCTCTGCCATGCCTTCACGACGCTGTCGCTCGGCGGCTTCTCGACGCACGATGCCAACATCGCCTATTTTCACTCACCGCTCATCGAGTTCATCCTGGCGCTGTTCATGCTCGTGGCGGCGCTGAATTTCTCGACACACTTCATCGCCCTGCGCCGCGGCGACTTCAGCTGCTACCGGCGCGACCCCGAGGCGCGCTGGACACTGCTGCTGGTGCTGGTGAGCTGCCTGATCATCACGGCATTCCTGGTGGCCACGCATCTGTACGCGGATGGCTTCAAAGCGTTTCGCTATGGCGCCTTCAATGTCGTGTCGCTGGCCACGGGCGGCGGTTTCTTCAGCACCGATTTCTCCGCCTGGCCGATCTTTGCCCCCACCTGGATGCTGTTCCTGAGTTCCCTGTGTGCCAACACCGGCTCCACCGGCAGCGGCATCAAGATGTTCCGCGCGCTGATCCTGTTCAAACAGCCGCTGCGCGAGATGTTCACACTGGTGCATCCGCAGGCGGTCTCGCCGCTGAAGATCGCGCGTCAGGTGGTCCCCAACGGCGTGGTCTACGCCGTGCTCGCCTTCCTGTTCCTGTACTTTCTGACCATCGTCGGGCTGACCTTCGCACTGCTGCTGTCGGGACTGGATCTGACCTCATCGCTGTCGGCGATCGTGGCCTGCATCAACAACGTCGGCCCGGGCCTCGGGCGCGTCGGGCCGAGCCACACCTATGCCGGGCTCAACGACTTCCAGATCTGGGTGTGCACGGCGGGCATGTTCCTCGGCCGGATCGAGATCATCACCTTCGCCGTGGTGCTGACCCCCGCCTTCTGGCGCAAATAGACACCGCCGCCTACACTTGTGCTCCACACCGGCGCGCGCATCGCCGTCAAGGGGGATTACCGTGAAATCGCTACATTCATCGCATGGCCGCGCGGCCCGCACCTGCACGCCCGCGCTGCTGTCGGCTCTGCTGGCTCTCGCCGGCCTGGCCCCGCTCGCCCAGGTGGCGCAGGCCCAGGTCCCTCCGGATGTGGAAGCAACGCTGCGAAAGATCGGACCGATCGTCGATCCGGCCTGCACGGCGGACCTCTACCGGCCGATGATGCCCAAGAACGACATCACCAGCGACGTCACCCCGCTGTATCCGGGCGTGAGCATTGCGCGCAATCAGTCCTTCGGCAGCAACCCGGACGATGTGGTCGACGTCTTCTGGGGGGACAAGGGCGCCAATGCCCGCCCGGTGCTCATCTACGTACCCGGCGGCGCCGGCAACAAGATCGAGATTCAGGACAAGGCCGCCAACGCGTTCTACGACAACATCGGCCGCTGGGGCACCCAGCACGGCTTGGTGGTCGTGCTCATGCAGCGTCACTTCAGCCCGAGCTGGGACGGCGGCGCGCGCGACGTATCGAACATGATTCAGTGGGTGGAGGATCACATCGCGCAGTATCACGGCGACGCCAATCGCATGGTGATCTGGGCGCAGTCGGCCGGTAACGGGCCCACCGGCACCTACATCGGCCGGCCCGAGCTGTATGGTCCCAAGGGCGTCGGCGTGCGCGGCGTCATCTTCATGTCCGGCGCCTTCGACATTGCACCGCTGCAGGCCGCGGCGCTCGGCGGCGCCAATTTCCGCACTATGATGGCCAGCGCGGGCACCACCTGTCATGAGCCGGGCGGCATGACCTCGACCGCGGGCGCTCTGCCAGGCGCGGCGCCCGGCACTCCGGGCGGACCCAACGGCATCCCGGGCTTCGGCGGACCGCCCCCGGCGGGTGCTGCCGGCGGGCCCGGCGGCCCCGGTGGTCGGGGCGGTACGGCACGGCGGGCAGGTGGCGGTGGCTTCGGCGCGGCCGATCCGGCGACGCAGCTGGCGCACTCGAGCCTGCCCGAGCTCAAGCGCACGCACGTCAAGATCATGCTCGCGGACGCGGAACTCGATCCCGGCGTCGATATGCACGTGAACAACGGCCTGTCGGCTTTCAACAAGACGCTGAGCGATGCGCTGTGCGCGCTCGGGCCTTCGCACTGCCCGACGCTGCTGGTGGAGCGCGGCGAAAGCCACATGTCCGAGGTGTTCTCGATCGACACGCCGGACCAGACGGTCTCAGGGCCGGTGCTCAAGTTCATCCGCGAGGCGGTCGGCACGGGCGGTCGCGCCGCCCGAAAGAGCGCCGACTAGCACACTGCCGGCCAGCGTTTTGATCTGCTCCCGCGGGCCGGACGCGATCCGAGTGCGTCCGCTCCCTGCGAGGAGCGCCGGGGCGCCGTGCTTTGCGCTGGTGCTGCTCGCGGCCAGCGGCGCCTGCGCTCGCGCGGCGGACAGCGAAGCGCAGCTCGCGCCCGTCGTCGTGCAGGCGACGGCCATCCCCGGCGCATCGCTGGACGCCGATCTGGTGCCAGGCGATGTGCAGACCGTCTCGGCGGCGGACATCTCGCGTCACGGCAGCCCGAGCCTCACGGGCGCGCTCAGTCGCGGGCTCGCCAGCGTCAATCTCAGCGACAACCTCGACGACCCCTTTCAGCCGGATATTCTCTACCGCGGATTCCAGGCTTCTGCCGTCCTCGGCACGCCGGAGGGCCTGGCGGTCTATGAGAACGGCGTGCGCATCAACGAGGCCTTCGGCGATGCCGTCAACTGGGACCTCATCCCGTCGCTGGCGATCGAGCACGTCAGCATCGTCAGTTCCAGTCCCGTGTATGGCCTCAATGCCCTGGGCGGCGGCGTCGCCGTCAGAATGAAGAATGGCTTTTCCTATCCGCGCGACGGGTCGGGCGGCAGGCACGGCGGCGATGCACAGCTCGATGGCGGCAGCTTCGAGCAGCGCGCCGGCACGGCGCAGTATGGCGCGCACGGCGCGCACCTCGGCGTGTACGTCACCGCCGATGTCCTGAATCAGGACGGTTGGCGCGAATTCACGCACGATTCGCTGCGGCGCCTGTATGCGGTCGCGAGCGCGCGCTTTCCCAGCGCCTCCTTCGATCTGAGCTACTCGGGCGCCCGAAACAGCCTGGAGGGTCAGGGCGCGGCGCCGGTGCAGGAGCTTGCCATCAGCCCACGGCTGGTGTTCACCAACCCGCAGGCCAACCTCAACCGGCTCAATTTCCTCATCCTCAACGGCTCGTTCGTACTCGGGCAGGACGCAGCGCTGCAGCTGGTGCTCTATGACCGTGAGTTCCGCCAGGCCGTCTCCAACGGCGACAACAGCGACTACAGCGCCTGCAGCCATGAGACGGCGCTGTGCCAGGCCGATGGCGTGACACCCCTGACCAACTCCGCGGGGCAGCTGCTGCCCGATATCTCTGCGGGTGGGTCGCTGACGCTGGGGCAGAATGACTTCGAGCGCATCCATGCCTACGGCCGTGGCGCGGCGCTGCAGTTCAGCGATTCGATGCGGCTCGGCGGGCATGACAACCATTTCTCCGCCGGCGCGAGCTTCGATGACGCCACGACGGATTTTTT
>DATBPG010000241.1:0-11930 GCA_036561485.1 Steroidobacteraceae bacterium
GCTGCACCTGAGCGAGCCACTGCCGCGCGTCCCCGACGCGCTCAAGTCCTGGGGCCTCGCCCTGTCGGCCGACGGCAGCGAGCTGCAGTATCGCTTCGACGCGGTCGGCGAGCAGCGCGATATTGCGGCACTGCTGCGCCAGCTCGGCGAGCTGGGCATCGGCTTCAAGGACCTCAATACCCGCCAGAGCACGCTCGAGGAGATCTTCGTGTCCCTGGTCAGCCAGCAGCGTGGAGCGGCGTCTTGACGGCGCAGGCCGCGCGCGCGCCGCTGCCCGGGCCCGCATCCGCGTCCGCGCCCGCGGGGGCTCCCGAGCCAGGTCCGGCACCGTTCAACCACCGCGGCGTCTGGGCAATCTACAAATTCGAGATGTCGCGCTTTCGTCGCACGGTGCTGCAGAGTGTGGTGACACCGATCATCACGACCTCGCTGTACTTCGTGGTGTTCGGTTCGGCCATCGGCTCGCGCATCTCGACCGTCCACGGCGTGCCCTACGGCGCCTTCATCGTGCCGGGACTCATCATGCTCTCGCTGCTGACCGAGAGCCTGGCTAATGCCTCCTTCGGCATCTACATGCCGAAGTTCACCGGGACGATCTACGAGCTGCTGTCCGCGCCGGTCTCCTCACTGGAGATCGTGCTGGGATACGTCGGTGCGGCGGTCAGCAAGTCCGTCATCCTCGGCGCGCTGATCCTCGGGACGGCAAGCCTGTTTGTGCCGCTGCACGTGCTGCACCCGCTGTGGATGGTCGGCTTTCTGCTGCTGACCGCCGCCACCTTCAGCCTGTGCGGCTTCATCCTCGGCATCTGGGCGCGCAGCTTCGAGCAGCTGCAGTTCGCGCCGATGCTCATCGTCACGCCGCTGACCTTCCTCGGCGGGGCGTTTTATTCGATCGATATGTTGCCGCCGGCGTGGCGCACCGTGACGCTGTTCAACCCGATCGTGTATCTGGTCAGCGGCTTTCGCTGGAGCTTCTATGGTGCTGCCGATGTCGCGGTGGCCGCGAGCCTCGGCTGCACGGCCGCCTTTCTGCTGCTCTGCCTGGCACTCATCGTGTGGATCTTCCGCACGGGCTATCGGCTGAAGAACTGACCTGGCGCCGGCAGGGCGCGGCGCTTGCATTTCCTGGATCGGCGCATCACGCCAGCCGCTGCGCGGACAGCACGTTTGGCACGGCGCTCAGGCGCGTCAGCAGGCGGCCGAGCTGCTCGCTGTCGCGCACGGCAGTGCGCATGACGATGGTCGCAATGCGGTCCTCGGGATCGGTGTTGGAATTGACTCCCTCGATCGACAGCTTCTCGAGCGCCAGCACGTCCGAGACGTCGCGCAGCAGCCCGCGCCGGTCCAGTGCCTGCACGCGGATCTGCACCGGCAGCAGGCCGTCGGCGCCGAGATTCCAGTCGACCAGCAGCACGCGGGCGGCATTGCGGGCGCGCATGCGCACAAGGTTCGGACAGTTGGCCTGATGCACGGTGACACCGCGCCCGAGGGTCACATAGCCCGCGATCGACTCTGGCGGCACGGGCGCGCAGCAGCGCGCCAGCGTGACCGGCAGGTCGCCAACCCCTTCGATATCCACCAGCGAGCCGCGGGCGGCGCGTCGCGGGCGATGGCGCGGCGGCGTCGAGGGCTTTTCGGCCGGCGCGCGCAGTCGCGCGATCGCCTGGACGAGCGCGCTGGTGCTGATATCGCCGGCACCGAGCTGGCGCTGCAGCTCCTCGGTGCTGTCGGCGTGCAGCTCGCGTACCAGCGCCGCAGTGAGCTCCGCGCCGGCGCCGACGCGCGAGAGCTCACGCTCGAGGATTTCGCGCCCGCCGACCACGTGCTCGGACTGGTCCAGGCGACGAAACCAGGCACGCACCTTGGCGCGGCTGCGGGGTGAGGCCAGAAATCCCTGCTCGGCGAGCCAGTCGCGGCTCGGGCCGCCGTGGCGCCCGGTGATGATCTCGACCACCTCGCCATTGGCGAGCGGCTGATTCAGCGGCACGATGCGCCCGTTGATCTTGGCACCGCGGCAGTGATGCCCGAGCTCGGTGTGCAGGTGGTAGGCGAAGTCCAGCGGTGTGGCGCCGCGTGGCAGATCCACGACCTCGCCCTGTGGGGTCATCGCATAGACACGGTCGGAGAACAGCTCCTGCTTGAGCCGCTCGAGCACATCGCCCTCGAGCGGGGTGGACTGCGCGGGGTCGAGCACGCGGCGCACCCACTCGATCTTGCGCTCGTAGCCTGTGTCGCGCGGGCCGGCGGCGCCGCCCTCCTTGTAGCGCCAGTGCGCGGCCACCCCGAGCTCGGCGTGCTCGTGCATCTCGCGCGAGCGGATCTGCACCTCCACGGCCTTGTCCTCCGGACCGATCACTGCGGTGTGGATCGAGCGGTAGTCATTGTCCTTGGGGGTGGCGATGTAGTCGTCGAACTCGCCGGGGATGTACGCCCAGAGGCCGTGCACCACGCCCAGAGCTGCGTAGCAGTCGGCAATGCTGTCGACCACGATGCGTACGGCGCGCACATCGAAGAGCCGCTCGAAGGCAACGTGCTTGCGCTGCATCTTGTTCCAGATGCTGTAGATGTGCTTGGGACGACCGTATACGGCCAGCGGCTGCACACCCGCCGTGGCGAGCTCGCTGCGCAGCCGTGCGCACAGCTCCTCGATGTAGCGCTCGCGATCCACACGCCGCTCCGCCAGCGCCCGAGCCGTGCGGTGATAGTCCTCGGGATCCAGAAAGCGGAAGGCCAGATCTTCCAGCTCCCACTTGAGACTCCAGACGCCCAGGCGGTTGGCCAGCGGCGCCATCAGGCTGCGTGTCTCGAGTGCCAGGCGTTGCTGCTCCTCGGCCGCGAGCTCGCGCGCGTGGCGCAGTCGCACCAGCTGCTCGGCCAGTCGAGCCACCACCAGGCGCGGATCGGCCGCGACGGCCAGCAGCATCTTGCGCAGCACCTCGGCCTGTGCGCCGTGCAAGCCCTGCGGGGCGGACCAGCCGGCAGGCAGATGCAGCTCGCCGAGCCGGCCCAGATCGGCGGCGAGCTTGCATGCCTCGGGGCCCAACGCGCTCTCTGCGGCTGCGGCGGCCAATGTCATGCCGGCACGAGCCGTCCAGTGCAGCAGCGTCGCCATGGCAAGGTCGGAATCCTGCGTGAGTGCGCCGGTCAAGGAGGCTGCCTCAAGAGCCGCGGACAGCGCGCCTTCGGGCGCGCCTGCGGATGCGAGCGCGCTGCGCGCGCGCTCCAGGCGCGCAGCCATCGCGGGGGATGCGGGGGTGGCGGTTTCCATGCGATGCAGTGCGGGTTCCGGCTATCATTCAAGGTATGGCCGGCCACAGCAAGTACGCTGGACGCTGCAACTGATGACCCGATATGCGAGCAAGTCCTGGCGCGCCTTCCGGCCCGGCGCGGCCGGCACCATCACGCGCTGCGCGCCGGCCGGCCGCGTGCTGGGTCTGGATCCGGGCTCGCGTCGGACCGGATACGGCGTCATCGACTGCGGTAGCGGTGCCGAACGGCACATCGCCAGTGGCTGCATCGACGTGTCCGGGCATGACATGGTCATCCGTCTGCAGCGCATTTATGCCGCGGTCTGCGCCCTCGTGGCCGAGCATCGGCCGGACATGGTGGCGATCGAGCGCGTGTTCATGCACCGCAACCCCGACAGCGCGCTCAAGCTCGGTCAGGCGCGGGGCGTGGCGCTGTGTGCCGCCGCCTCGCAGGGCGCCAGCGTGCACGAATACGCCCCGCGCGCCATCAAGCTTGCGGTCACCGGCCATGGGGGCGCCCCCAAGCCCCAGGTGGCCCAGATGGTGTGCACGCTGCTTGCGCTGCGCATCGCGCTGCGCGCCGATGCAGCCGATGCGCTGGCCGCGGCCCTCTGTCACGCACAGACCCGCCGCCTGGGCGCTCTGGGCGATGCTGCCGAGCCCAATGCCGCCTGAGTCCCCGCCACGATGATCGGCTCGCTCGCCGGCGTGCTTGCGCACAAGGCTCCTCCGCAGCTGCTGCTGGAAGTCGGCGGAGTGGGCTATGAGCTCGAGGCGCCGATGTCGACCTTCTACGATCTGCCCGCGCTCGGCCAGCGCGTGCGCCTGCTCACCCATCTGGTGGTGCGCGAGGATGCGCAGCTGCTGTTTGGCTTTGCGACCGAAGCCGAGCGGCGCCTGTTCAGGAGCCTGCTGAAGATCGCAGGCGTTGGACCGCGCACCGCGCTCGCGATCCTCTCCGGTGTCAGCAGCGCCGCTTTCGCACAGGCCGTGCACGAGCAGGACAGTGCCTCGCTGATGCGCATTCCAGGTGTGGGCCGAAAGACCGCCGAGCGCCTCATCGTCGAGATGCGTGATCGGTTGCAGGAGCAGGGCGGGGCGCTGACACTGTCAGCGACGGCCGCCGCCGGCGCCGGGGCGGCTGCCCCGAGCGCGCACGCCGAGGCTTACGGGGCGCTGGTCGCCCTCGGTTACAAGCCAGGCGAGGCGACGCGCCTGCTGAAGAATGCCACGGGCGGCACGGGCAGTGCGGACAGCAGCGCGCTGTCGACCGAGGAGCTCATCCGCCGGGCGCTGCAGAGCGCCGCACGCCCCGCATGAGCGCGACCGAGGGCACCGCCCCGGGCACGGCCCAGGGCACCACGGAGGAGCGTCTGGTCGGCCCCGGTGTCAGCGGCCATGACGATGCCGTGGATCGGGCCATCCGTCCGCGGCTGCTCGCCGATTACGTGGGCCAGGAAGCGGTCAAATCGCAGCTGTCGATCTTCATCGAAGCTGCGCGCGGGCGCGGCGAGGCGCTCGATCACGTGCTCATCTTCGGTCCGCCGGGACTGGGCAAGACCACGCTTGCGCACATCATCGCCGCCGAGCTCGGGGTGAATCTGCGCCAGACGGCAGGGCCCGTGCTCGAGCGGCCAGGGGATCTGGCGGCGCTGCTGACGAACCTTGCGCCACGCGATCTGCTGTTCGTCGATGAGATCCATCGGCTCAGTCCGGTGGTCGAGGAGGTGCTCTATCCGGCGATGGAGGACTACCAGCTCGACATCATGATCGGCGAGGGTCCGGCAGCACGCTCGATCAAGCTGAACCTGCCACCCTTCACGCTCGTGGGGGCTACGACGCGCGCGGGGCTGCTGACCTCTCCGCTGCGAGATCGCTTCGGCATCGTGCAGCGACTGGAGTTCTACGGCATCGAGGAGCTCGAGCGCATCGTGCGCCGTTCGGCGGGCATTCTCGGCGTGCAGATCTCCGCGGGCGGCGCCCTGCGCATCGCCCAGCGCTCGCGCGGCACGCCGCGCATCGCCAATCGCCTGCTGCGCCGGGTGCGCGACTACGCCCAGGTCAGAGCGCAAGGTCATATCGATGAGTCGGTGGCCCAGGCAGCGCTCGACCTGCTGCAGGTGGATCCGCAGGGGCTCGATGCCATGGACCGGCGGCTGCTGCTGACGATCATGGAGCGCTTCGATGGCGGCCCGGTGGGGATCGACAGTCTCGCCGCCGCGATCGGCGAGGAGCGCGGCACGCTCGAGGACGTGGTGGAGCCATTCCTCATTCAGCAGGGGTTCATCTCGCGTACGGCAAGAGGTCGTATCGCTGCACGCCGCGCCTGGCAGCACTTCGGCCTGTCGATGCCCGAGCGCGCGGCGGCGAACCTGCCGCTGTTCGGCGAGGACGCTTGAGCGAGTTCCGCTGGCAGGCCCGGGTGTACTGGGAGGATACGGACGCAGGCGGCATCGTCTACTATGCGAACTACCTGCGCTTCCTGGAGCGCGCGCGCAGCGAATGGCTGCGCTCGCGCGGCATCTCGCAGCGTGCGCTGGCGCTCGACCCCGGCGTGGTGTTTTCGGTGGTGGAGCTGCAGGCGCGCTATCACCGCCCCGCGAAGCTCGAGGACATGCTGCGGGTGGACTGCGAGCCGCGCCGCGAAGGCGGGGCGAGCCTGCTGTTCCAGCAGCGCATCTGGCGCGAGGATGGTGCGGATACGCTGCTGCTGAGCGCCACCGTGCGGGTGGCCTGTGTGGATGTGCGCACCATGAAACCGCGGCGCCTGCCGGCTGTCATAGCCCAGGAGCTGCCTTGAGCCTCTCGTGCCGGCGCTGCGACGATTGCAAGACCCCGACAATGACCTCCAGGTAAGGAGCAGCTGATGGGTGGCCAACTATCGATCATCCGCCTGGTAGTGCAGGCGAGCCTGGTGGTGCAGATCGTCATGGGCATCCTGCTGGCTGCCTCGCTCATGTCGTGGGCCATCATTTTTCGCAAGCGCATGGTCGTGCGGCGCGCCCAGCGCGAGGCCGACCGCTTTGAGAACACCTTCTGGTCGGGCGGGGACCTGAGCTCGCTGTATCGGGCAATCGAATCGCGCGGCGGCGCGACCGGCATCGAAAGCATCTTCGAGTTCGGCTTTCGCGAGTTCGCGCGCCTGCGTGCCCAGGGCGGCATCGCGGCCGATATGCTCCTCGAGGGCTCGCGCCGCGCCATGCGGGTGGCACAGCTGAAGGAAACCGAGCGGCTCGAGCACAACCTGGCGACACTGGCGACCGTGGGCTCGACGAGCCCCTACGTCGGCCTGTTCGGCACCGTCTGGGGCATCATGACGGCCTTCAGCGGGCTGGGGAATGTGCAGCAGGCGACCCTGGCGCAGGTCGCCCCCGGCATCGCCGAGGCGCTCGTCGCCACCGCCTTCGGCCTGTTCGCGGCCATTCCCGCCGTGGTGGCCTACAACCGCTACGCCGATCAGGTGAGCCGCCTGGAGCTGCGCTACGACGGCTTCATCGAGGAGCTCTCCACGATTCTGCAGCGGCATGCCGGCCGCAGCAACGCGGCCGTGCCCGCGAGTGTCCCGGTGGCCGGCCCAGGCGCTGCGGTGGGCGTTCCGGGCGCGGCGTCGGGCAGCTTTGCGGCACTGTCCCCGGGCGGGAGAATCTGATGCCGGCGGTCGTGCGCGGCGGCAAGCGCCGACTGATGGGGGAGATCAATGTCGTTCCCTACATCGATGTGATGCTGGTGCTGCTGATCATCTTCATGATCACCGCACCGCTGCTCACGCAGGGCATCAAGGTGAATCTGCCCAAGGCAGCGGCCCAGCCGCTGCAGCAGCACAATCAGGAGCCGCTGGTGCTGTCGGTGGATGCGCGCGGTCGTCTCTACATGAATGTCGGTGCGCACCCACGCGATCCGATCGACGATGAGACGGCGCTGGTGCGCGCCACGGTGGCGCTGCGACGCGAGCCGGATCGCCCGGTGCTGGTGAATGCCGATCAGTCGATCACCTACGGCCGCGTGGTACAGGCGATGGCCCTGCTGCAGCAGGCCGGCGCGACGGACATCGGCTTTCAGACTCAGGCGCCGGCAAACGCCGCGACTGCCGCTGCGGCGGGGGTGCGGTGAGGAATCGATGCGCGGGGCCACGGTAAAACGCATGCCCGAACGCCCACCCCAGGAAAGCCGCCAGCGCCAGCGACCGGGATCGGCGCGCATCGAGCGCGGCAGTGATCGGCTGGTCTCGATCCTGTTGTCGGTGCTGGTGCACGGGATCATCGTCGGTGCCTTGCTCTGGGGGTGGTGGCGCTATCGCAATCCGCCCCCCCCGCCGCAGACGCTCGCGATCGATGCCCACGTCGTGCGCGAGAACCCGCAACTGCACTCGCAGACTCCGCCGGTGCACACGCCCGTCGATCAGACCCGCATCGAGCAACAGCGCGAGAGCGCGGCAGCGAAGGCCGCCGCGGCGGCCGCAGCCCTCGCCCAACAGCGCGCCGCTGCCAAGGCGGCCGCTCAAAAGGCCGCCGATGCGCAGGCCGCGGCCCAGCTGGCCGCTCAGCAGGCGGCGGCGCATGCCGAGGCCGAACGCGCCGCGGCGGCCCAGGCCGCACAGGAGCAGCTGCAGAAGCAGCAGGCGCAGAGGGAGGCCGCTGATGCCGCCAAGGCTGCCGCCGACAAGGCGGCCGCAGAGAAGCTCGCGGCGCAGAAGGCGGCCGCGCAGAAGGCGGCCGAAGCAAAACTCGCCGCCGAGCGCAAGGCGAAGCAGGAGGCTGAAGCCAGGGCCAAAGCCGAGGCGGCGCGCGAGGCCCAGCAACTGGCCAAGCAGCTGAAGGCGGAGCAGACCGAACGGGCCACTGCGGCCGATCTGCAGAACCAGTTACAGAAGGAGGAGCGGCTCGATGCGCTCCAGCACGGGCCTGCCGAGGAGGAGTACATCGCTGCCATCAGCGCGAAGATCAACAATGCCTGGATTCGCCCCGTGAGCGCACAACCGGGCGTCAAGTGCATCCTGAAAATAACGCAGATTGCCGGCGGAGAGGTCACCGGCGTGACCGTTCAGGGCTGCAATGGCGATGAAGCAGTGCGTCAGTCAGTGCAGACCGCCGTTTATCGCGCCTCGCCGCTGCCGACACCGCCCGATCCGGCATTGTTCGACCCCCACATCACTGTTACCTTCGCACCCGATCAATGACGCGGGAAGGCAATGAAGCAGGAAGACAACATCGATGACACGATGAGATCGGCCAGGCGCTGCCGTGCCGCATCGCTCATGCCGCTCGGACTGGCCGTGTCGCTGGCAGCGCTGCTGGCGCTTGCGCCCGGCGCCGCTCGCGCGGACCTGCAGGTCACGATCACCAAGGGCGTCATCAATCCGATTCCCATCGCCGTGGTGCCGTTTGGTCAGGGGCCGGGTGCCGCCAGCGATGGTGGCTTCGACGTCGCATCGGTCGTGCAGCATGATCTGGATGGCAGCGGGCGCTTTCGCCTCATGCCGCGCGCGCAGATGCATACGCAGCCGACATTGCCCGCGCAGGTGCAATCGGCGGACTGGCGTGCCGCCGGCGATGACTACGTGCTGGTCGGACGGGTCAGCTCCGCCGCCGCCGGCGTGTTCGATGTGGACTGCGACCTCATCAACACCGCCACCGGGCAGACCATCGGCAGCCAGCGCTTTGTCGGCAGCGCCACGAGTCTGCGCAACGCCGCGCACCGTGTCAGCGATTTCGTGTACCAGAGCATCCTCGGTGTACGCGGCGCATTTGCCACGCGCATCGCCTACGTCGCGGTGACCGGGGAGGCGCCGATCCAGCACTACCAGCTCGTGGTGGCCGATGCGGATGGCTACAATCCGCGCGTCATCCTCGAGTCGGGCGAGCCCATCATGTCCCCGGCCTGGTCGGCCGACGGACAATGGATTACCTACGTGTCCTTCGAGAGCCGCCTGCCCGCAGTCTACGTGCAGCAGCTCAGCAGCGGCGTTCGCCGCCTGGTCTCCGCGCGTGCCGGCACGAACAACGCCCCGGCATTCTCTCCCGATGGACGCCAGATCGCCCTCACGCTCTCGGGCTCGGCGGGTAACCTGGACATCTGGCTGCTGGACCTCTCTACGCAGCGATTGACGCGGCTGACCGATGATCCGGCCGCCGACACGGAAGCCGCCTGGAGTCCGGATGGGGCCAGCCTCTACTTTACCTCCGACCGCGCCGGCGGCCCGCAGATCTACAAGCTCGCCATCGCGAATCCCTCGCGCGTTCAGCGCATCACCTTCGATTCAAGCTACGATGCGCGCCCGGCGATCGCGCCCGATGGCAAGCATCTGGCCTTCATTACACTGAACGGTCACGACTATCGCATCGCCGTGCAGGATCTGGCCTCCGGCGCGGTCACGGTGCTCTCGCATGGGCATCTGGATCAATCGCCGAGCTTCGCACCCAACGGGCAGACCGTCATTTACGCCGGGCGCGATGGGGATACCGACACGCTGCAGACGGTGTCGGTGGATGGTCTGGTCACACAGCGGCTCTCGGGCGGCCCGGGTGAGGTGCGTGAACCCGCCTGGGGACCTTTCGGCCGCTGAGAAATTGACCGATAGGGATTGGCACGACAGGGTAGTGATATGGAGCACAACATGAACAAGAGCGTTCTGGTCTGGATCTGCGCGCTGGGTGTGATGCTCGCGGGCTGCAGCAATCACCGCACGCGTCCGGGGGCCGCCGGGGCCGGCGCGGGAGCGGCTGCCGGAGAGCAGTCGCAGACCAATGGGGCCGGGAATGAAAATGCCGCCAATGGGGCCACGGATGCCGGCGTTGCCAACGGCACCGGGCCGGGCGTGCAGGGACCCACGCAGCCGGACCTGCAGAATCGCACCATCTACTTTGACTTCGACAGCAGCGAGATCAAGGGCGACTTCACCGCCACGATCGCGGCGCACGCCAAGTACCTGGTGGCCAACCCGAGCGTTCGCGTGCGCCTGGAAGGCAATACCGACGAGCGCGGCTCACGCGAGTACAATATCGGCCTCGGTGAGCGACGTGCCCAGGCCGTGCGCCAGGCCCTGATGCTACAGGGGGTGGCGGATTCGCAGATCACGACCGTGAGCTACGGTGAGGAGCGGCCGGCGGTCACCGGTCATAACGAGGCCGCCTGGTCCAAGGACCGTCGTGTGGACATCGTCTACCTGAACTGACTGCAGCCGAACCGAGGCGCCCATGCCGGCAGCATTGCGTGATTGAAGCTTCCAGACAGCGGCCAGGGCGCCGCACGGGTGGCCTGACGCTGCTGCTGGCAGGGGGTCTGCTGGCAGCGGCCCTTCTGGCTGGCTGCGAGAGTGAGCCGACGCAGCCCGATCCGATGCAGCTGCGCGTAAACGATATCGATCAGCGTCTCGGGCGCGTCGAGCGCGTGGTGAGCAATCAGAGCCTGGTGCAGCTGTCCCAGCACGTCGATCAGCTCGACATGCAGCTGCGTGAGCTGCGCGGGGACATCGAGGAGCTGCAGAACGCCAACGACACGCTCGTCAAGCAGCAGCGCGATTACTATACCGACCTGGACCGGCGCATCGGCGCGCTGGAGCATGCCGGCGGCGCGGTTGCGGGCACCGCGCCCCCGGGCAGCGGCGCTGTTGCCCCTTCGGGCGCGACGGCGAACCTTCCGCCTTCAGCCCCCGGGGGTGCTCCCGGTGCCGGCACGGGCGGCCAGGCCGCCGCCCAGAGCGCGTATGAGCACGCGTTCGATACGCTGAAAAGCGGCAATTACGCGGCCGCCGTCATGCAGTTCCAGCAGTTCCTGCAGGACTACCCCAACAGCGGTCTGGACGACAACGCGCAGTACTGGCTCGGCGAGAGCTACTACGTCATGCGCGACTACGATCACGCCGCGGCGGCGTTCCGCACCGTGGGTGACAAATATCCGCAGTCGCGCAAGGCGCCCGATGCGCTGCTGAAGCTCGGCTATACGCAGCTCGATCAGCAGAAGAACGACGAGGGCCGCGCGACCCTGCAGCTTGTGCTGCAGCGCTTTCCGATGAGCGATGCGGCCAAGCTCGCCATGCAGCGGCTGATGCAGCTCTCACCGGGCTCGCCCTGATCGGCGAGCTGCCGCGGTGGGTGAGCGACTCAAGCTCGCGGAAATCTTCCACTCCCTGCAGGGCGAGGCCGATACGGCCGGCATCCCCACCGTCTTCGTGCGTCTGACCGGCTGCCCGCTGCGCTGTGGCTACTGCGATACGGCCTATGCCTTCTACGGCGGACAGTGGTGGGAGCTGCCCGCGATCCTCGAAGCGGTCGCGCGCCACGGCACGCGCTACGTCTGTGTGACCGGAGGGGAGCCATTGGCGCAGAAAAGCTGCCTGACGCTGCTCGGTGCGCTGAGTGATGCGGGCTATCGCGTATCGCTGGAAACCAGCGGTGCCATGGCGATTGCCGAGGTGGATGCACGCGTGATACGGGTGGTCGACGTCAAGACTCCGGCCTCGGGCGAGGAGGCGCGCAATCGCTACGATCAGCTGGCGCTGCTGCGCTCTGAGGAGCTGGTCAAGTTCGTGATCTGCGATCGCGCCGATTACGAATGGAGCCGGGCATTGCTGTCACGAACCGGGCTCGCGGGCCGCTGTCAGGTGTTGTTCTCCCCGAGCCATGCGCAGCTGCCGGCGCATGCACTGGCAGACTGGATCCTCGAGGACAAGCTGCCGGTACGCTT
>DATBPG010000242.1:0-9691 GCA_036561485.1 Steroidobacteraceae bacterium
AACACATCGAGGCGGGACTGGGCTGGAGCTGGACCCCGGAGCGCGTGCAGCGCGCGATCGGGGACCGCAGCTGCAACGTCGCGGTCATCGATGACCGCGCAGCCATCGCGGCCTTCGGCATCATGCTGTATGCGGAGGAGACGGCGCACCTGGCGCTGCTCGCCGTGGCCCCGACGCGCCGGCGCCAGGGACTGGGGACGCGTCTGCTGGGCTGGCTGGAGTTACCCGCACGCATGGCGGGCATTCTGGAGCTGCGGCTGGAAGTCCGTGCCGACAATCCCTGGGCGATGGACTTCTACCGCCGGGCAGGATTCGTCAGTGACATCCGGCTGCGCGGCTACTACCAGGGGCGCGTCGATGCGCTGCGCATGATCAAGCCGCTGACACCGGCGGCGCCCTGAGGGCGATGCGGCGCGCGGCGGACGCTGCGGACGCTACATCCAGTACACGAAGATGAACAGTCCGAGCCAGACCACGTCGACGAAGTGCCAGTACCAGGCCACCGCCTCGAACGCGAAGTGGTGCGTCGGGGTGAAGTGACCGCGCAGCGTGCGCAGCCAGATCACGGTGAGCATGATGGCGCCGATGGTCACGTGCAGGCCGTGAAAGCCTGTGAGCATGAAGAACGTCGAACCGTAGATGCCGGTCGACAGGCGCAGGCCGAGCTCGCGATAGGCCTCGCCGTATTCGTGCACCTGCAAGCTCACGAAGCTGAAGCCCAGCAGGAAGGTCAGGGCGAGAAAGATCTTGAGGATATTGCGCTTGCCGGTGCGCAGCGCATGGTGCGCAATGGTGACGGTCAGGCCCGAGGTCAGCAGGATCAGCGTGTTGATGGCCGGCAGTCCGAACGGCGGGATGACCTGGAAGGTGCCGTTGGAGAGCCCGCCGACGTGTCCCGGGCCATTGGTCGGCCAGCCCGGGGCGTAGTTCTTCCACAGCAGCAGGCTGTTGATGACCTTGGTGCCCTCGCCGCCGAGCCAGGGCACGGCGAGGCGGCGGGCATAGAACAGAGCGCCGAAGAAGGCGGCGAAGAACATCACCTCGGAGAAGATGAACCACATCATTCCCATGCGGAACGAGCGGTCGACCTCCTGGTTGTAGATGCCGTGCTGGCTCTCATCGATGACGGTCGAGAACCAGCCGAAGAACATGCCCGCGAGCAGCAGCGCACCGGGGATGAAGGACCAGGCACCGGTCCAGTCGTTCAGGTACGCGACCGCCCCGGCCATGACGCAGAACAGGGCCAGCGAGCCCATGATCGGCCAGGGGCTGCCGTGCGGGATGTAGTACTTGCTGGAATCGGCCTGAACGGGGTGAGTCGTTGCCATCGCTTTCTCGTTGCTGATTAGTGTCGCGCGTGCAGTCCGGACAGCACCGCGTACAGGATGTAACCGAAGTACAGCACCAGGACGACCGCGACCAGGATCACGGTCGTGCGCCGTGCGCCGCGACGCTGCCGAGCCAGTCGGGCGCGCTCATCCTCGGGCCCTTCGCCGCGATCCGGTTTGACCGGCTGGTCCACCGTCGCTGCCTCAGCCATGGGTCTCGTGCGTCGGCGCGCCATGCTCCAGGGTCGCGAACGCAGGCGCCTCGGTCCAGCTGTGGTAGGGCGCCGGCGAGGGCAGTTCCCACTCCAGGCCGCGGGCGCCTTCCCAGACGCGATCCGTGGCGCGAACGCCGCCATGCGCGCACTGCCAGATGATGATCGGGAACAGGATCTGCGAGGCGCCGAAGCAGAAGCCACCGATCGAGGAGACCATGTTCCAGTCGGCGAACTGCGTGGAGTAGTCGGGAATGCGACGCGGCATGCCGGCGAGTCCCAGGAAGTGCTGCGGGAAGAACAAAACGTTCACGAAGATGGTCGACAGCCAGAAGTGCCACTTGGCCAGGGTCATGTTGTACATGTGGCCGGTCCACTTGGGCAGCCAGTAGTACACCGCGCCGATCGTGCCGAAAATGGCACCGGGCACCAGCACGTAGTGGAAGTGCGCCACGACGAAGTAGGTGTCCTGGTACTGGAAGTCGGCCGGTGCCAGCGCCAGCATCAGGCCCGAGAAGCCGCCGATCGAGAACATGAACAGGAAAGCCAGTGCCCAGAGCATCGGCGGCTCGAAGCTCAGCGAGCCCTTGTACATGGTGGCCGACCAGTTGAAGACCTTCACGCCGGTGGGGATGGCGATCAGCATGGTCGAGAACATGAAGAACGTCTCGCTCGCCAGCGGCAGGCCCACCGTGAACATGTGGTGCGCCCAGACGATGAAGGACAGGAAGGCGATCGAGGCGGTCGCGTAGACCATCGCGTCATAGCCGAAGAGGGGCTTGCGCGAGAAGGTCGGGATGATCTCCGAGACGATGCCGAACGCCGGGAGGATCATGATGTAGACCTCCGGGTGGCCGAAGAACCAGAAGATGTGCTGGTACATCACCGGGTCGCCGCCGCCCGCGGCATTGAAGAAGCTGGTGCCGAAGAAGTGGTCGGTCAGCAGCATCGTCACGGCACCGGCGAGCACCGGCATGACCGCAATCAGCAGGAACGCGGTGATCAGCCAGGTCCACACGAACAGCGGCATGCGGATGAGCGACATCCCTGGCGCGCGCATGTTCATGATGGTCACGATCACGTTGATGGAGCCCATGATCGAGGAGGCGCCCATCAGGTGGATCGAGAAGATCGCCATCGGCAGCGCATAGCCGGTCTGCAGCGTCAGCGGCGGGTACATCGTCCAGCCGCCGGCCATGCCGCCGCCGGGCACGAACACCGAGCTGATCAGCAGCGTGAAGGCGAACGGCAGGATCCAGAAGCTGAAGTTGTTCATGCGCGGCAGCGCCATGTCCGGCGCGCCCACCTGCATCGGCACCATCCAGTTGGCGAGGCCCACGAACGAGGGCATGACCGCGCCGAAGATCATGATGAGCGCATGGTTGGTCGTCAGCACGTTGAATATCGCGGGATCGAAGAACTGCAGGCCGGGCTTGAACAGCTCGGCGCGGATCAGCATCGCGAAGGTGCCGCCGATGAAGAACATGATGCAGCTGAACACCAGGTACATCGTGCCGATGTCCTTGTGATTGGTGCTCGTCAGCCAACGCCCCCAGAACCCGTGCGGCTTGCCATGATCGGCATGCGCGTCGTGTCCGGCGTGGGCATCGTGCCCTGCGTGTGCGTCGTAGCCGCTCATCGCGGTCGGGGCATGTTCAATGTTGGCCATGGAATCTCTCGCTCGCAGGGAAAACCTGACTGATCAGCTGACCTGGGCTCGGATCGACCGGGATGGGCTCAATTGCCCGCCACGGTTGCCGCGCCCGCCGCTGCGGTTGCCGGCGCCGGCGCCGGCTCAATCGGCGCAGACGGCGCAGTCGTGGACGCCGTGGTGGACACAGTGGTTGCAGCGGTGGCGGGCTGCGTCTTCAGATCCGCCTCCTGCTGCATGAGCCACTTCTGGAAGTCGTCCTTGCTGACGACCTGAACGACGATCGGCATGAAGCCATGATCGCGTCCGCAGAGCTCCGCGCACTGGCCGCGATAGGTGCCGAGCTTGTCGGTATCCACATCGAACCAGGCCTCATTGACGTAACCGGGGATGGCATCCTTCTTGATGCCGAGCGCCGGCACCCACCAGGCGTGAATGACGTCGCCGCCGGTGATCAGCACGCGCACCTTCACCCCTGCCGGCACCACCAGCGGGTGATCGACACTGAGCAGGTAATTCGGTATCGAGAACGGATCGATGCCCGAATCGAGCTGGCGCGCCGCATCGCTGGTGCGATCGAGGGAGGAGACGAACTTCACCGGCGTGCCGACGTACTCATAGGTCCAGCGCCACTGGTAACCGGTTATCCGGATCGCCATCTGGGCGCCGGTGGTGTCGGCGGTCTCCACCAGCACGCGCGCGGCGGGAATGGCCATGCTGATGAGGATCAGCACCGGGATGCTGGTCCAGATGACCTCGACGCGCGTGCTGTGCGTCAGCGCGGTGTCGGCCACGGCGCCCTGTGAGTGGCGAAACCTGACGATCGAATAGATCATGAAGCCGAACACGACCGCGGCGATGCCCACGCACCACCAGAAGGCCAGCATGTGCAGGCCGTAGATGTCGCGTGAGACCTTGTCGATACCCGGCGTGAGGTTGAGCGTCCAGGCGGCGTGGGCCGCCGGGGCGAACAGCACGGGCGCGAGGCCCGACGCGGCGGCGGCCAAAACTCGCGAATTGATCTTCATCTTTCTCGTCATCATCCTGGCCTTAAGGCGTGCGGCCGTGATCGAGCGGCGGCGACTCGTTGATACGACCGACCGAGCGGGTCAGCTTCAGGGCCAACGCCTGCCTTTCCTGGTCGGTCAGGAAGCTGCCGACCTCGTACGAGCGGCCATGCGACTCAATCGTCAGGCGGCTGGGGTGCAGGTGCGTGTCAGCGCGGCTAAGTTTAACCTGCGCCCAGTGCCGCGGAAACTCGATCTGCTCGCAGGTGTGGCGAAACCGCGTTTCCACGGCCACGCGATCCTCGCTCACGGTGATGATCTGCGAGTAATGGCGTCGTCGCAGACTCACCGTCAGCGCCCAGCCCAGCACCAGCATCTCCAGCCCTGCGAACGGAAACACCGGCCAGAGACCCTTCAGCGCCAGCGTCGTGGCGATCGTGAAGGAAATCAGGCAGATCAGTCCGAAGAAGCAGGCCGCGCCCCGCGGTGTCAGCGAGCAGTTGGGCGCCAGCCGGATCGTCAGGATGCCGCTCACGAGAACTGCCGAACCTGGGTACTGCGCGGAAGCGGTGGGACCGCGATGATAGTCAAGCCGGCAATTGTGCTGCAAGCTCAGAGGCTTATCATCGCAAAGCAGCGTTGACCAAACGTCGCGCTGCGGCCGCGAGCTGCGCGCCATCGGCGCTGGCGGCGGCGCTGTGTGCCAGCATTCCCAGGCGCGGTGCAGGCAGCCATTCATCGAGCGTGGCCACATTTTCATCCAGGGCGAGCATGTCGTGCTCGATGTGGCTACCGATCCAGCCCGCGAGCGGCAGTGCCGAGTCCGTGATGGCCCGTGCGCTGAGCAGCGCATGGTTCAGACACCCCAGCCGCAGGCCGACCACCAGTACCACGGGCAACGAGAGCGCCGCGGCGACATCCGCCATGGTGCGGCCCGGGCCGATCGGGGCGAACCAGCCTCCCGTGCCTTCCACCAGCAGCAGCGCATCCTCCCCCGCGAGCGTGCGTGCGGCGGCGGCGATGTGCCCGGGGTCGATCGTCACACCTGCACGCCGTGCCGCCAGATGCGGGGAGATCGGCCAGGCAAAGCAATACGGATTGGCGAGGGGCGCCGCGGCACTGGCCGCTTGCCCGAGCACACGCTGGTTTGCGGCCTGAATCAGCGCGACGTCCTCGTTGCGGCCGGCGCTGTCCGTGCCGCTGGCGACCGCCTTCATGCCGAGCGAGCGCACCCCGGCGTCGGCGAGCGCCGTCAGCAGCCCCACGGTCACGCGGGTCTTGCCAACGCCGGTGTCCGTGCCGGCGATGAAATAGCCGCCGGGTGTCATCGGCGACGCAGCCGATCCACCGGCACGACGAATTCGCCAGCGGCGGCGCCGGCCGACGCCCCGTGCTGCTCGGGTGCGCCGCGCGTGCCCTTGAAGGCTGCGCCGTAGAGCAGCTCGAAGGTGACCGGCAACGCGCCGCCCGTGCGCCGCCGCTCATAGGCCGCTGTCATGGCCGCAAGGCGCGCGCGCCCGGTCAGTCCGCGGCGGCGCTCGCTGGCGGCGTTGTGCGCGCCGAGCTGCTTGAGCTCGCGCATCAGCGCCAGTGCATTGGCGTAGTCGCGGCGCACGCACTCCAGGTCGAGCACCGGCTCGACGAAGCCGGCGTGCATCAGGGCACCGGCCACCTCGGGCATGTCCGGAAATTCGCTCACGTGCACGCTGGCATCGGCCTCGGCCCAGGCGGCGCGCAGCTCCTGCAGGCTTTGCGGCCCAAAGCTGGAGAACACCAGCAGGCCTCCGGGGCGCAGTACGCGCGAGCACTCGGCCAACACCTGCTCGGGCCGGTCGCACCACTGCAGCATGAGATTGCTGTAGACGAGGTCCACCGAGGCGTCGATCAGCGGCAGCGCGTAGGCATCCGCGCAGATGCGCCGATAGGCCCGGCGCGTCCAGCGGGCGCGTGGCGCGGCGCGCAGCATGCCGGCGGCCAGGTCCACGGCGAGCACGTCCGCCTGCCGATAGCGCTGCGTCAGCGTGCGCGTGGCGTGGCAGGTGCCTGCGCCCAGATCCAGCACGCGCTGCGGGGCGAGCGTGAAGAACTCCAGCCGCGCGAGCAGCTCGCCGCCTGCCTGGCGCTGCAGCCAGGCGGCCGCATCGTACGCGGGTGCGGCGCGATCGAAGGCGCGCGCCAGTGCGTGGCGATCGAGGGAGAAACGCCCCGGCATCGGCGTGTTCATGTCGCCGCTTCCTCATCGGTGCGCGTCGCGCTGCCCGTGCCGCGGGTGCCGGCCACCTCGGCCGCATCGCCCGCGATGAAGTGCAGCACGGCATCGGCGACCACGTCCGCGTGCGAGATGAATGGCGCATGCGCGGCCCGCGGCAGCAGCAGCAGCCGCGCGTGTGGCAGCGCTCGCGCCAGGGCCTGCAGCGCTGCCGGCGGCGTGACCCGATCGTTCAGGCCGCCGATCACGAGGGTCGGCAGCTGCAGTGCCCCGAGCCGCTCGCGCAGGTCCGTCAGCGCAAGCATGGTCAGTCCCGCGCGCAGCGCCGGCAGCTGCGCCATGCCGTGCTCATCGATGGCCTGGCGCAGGCGCTCGGCCGTGCGTGCAGCGTGCTGGCTGCCGCGCACCTGCAGGCCGAGAAACTCCGCGAGGGTGCCGGCGGCGTTGTGCTCGAGGCTGCCGGCGAACTGCTGCAGCGTTTCGCGCGACATGCCCGCGCTCCAGTCCTGCGCCTGCAGAAAGCGCGGCGTCGTCGCCAGCAGCACCAGGCGCTTGGGCGCCGCCGCCGTGCCGCGGGTGGCCAGCGCGAGCGACAGCGCAATCTGCCCGCCGAGTGACCAGCCGAGCAGTGTATCGGCGGGCAGCAGCGCCTCGGTCAGGGCCCGACGCTGCTGTGCCTCGCTCCAGTCATCGGGCCAGCCGCTGCGGCCATGGCCCGGCAGGTCCACGAGCCGCACGGACAGCGAACGCGACAGCCGCTCGCGCAGCGGATCGAACGCGCGCAGGTTCAGGCCCCAGCCATGCAGCAGCGCGATGCGCGGGCCGCTGCCGCTCTGCTCCAGGTGCAGCGGCGCCGTCATGGGGGGCGCTCGCGCCAGTGACGGCCGAGGCACTCGGCCAGGGCATCCACGTGCGCCTCCGCGTGTGCTGCAGACAGGCTGACGCGCAGGCGCGCGGTGCCAGCCGGCACGGTGGGCGGGCGAATGGCGCTGACCCAGAAGCCCTCGGCCATCAGCGCGTCGCTCAGTGCCAGCGCGTGCGCCGCCTCACCGACGATCAGTGGCTGAATCGGGGTGGGCGAATCGGTCAGTGGCAAACCTTCGGCGGCGGCGGCCCGACGCCAACGCGACGTGAGCGCCTGCACGCGCTCGCGGCGCCAGGGCTCCTCGACGATCAGGCGCAGCGCGGCGCGGGTTGCGGCTGCCACGGCGGGCGGCAGCGCCGTGGTGTAGATATAGGAACGCGCACGCTGGATCAGTTCTTCGATCAGCGCCGAATCGCCGGCGACGAACGCACCAAAACTGCCGAAGGCCTTGCCGAGCGTGCCGATGAGCAGCGGGACTGCCGCGGGCGCCACACCGCAGAATTCGAGCGAGCCGCGCCCGCCCGCGCCCAGTACACCGAGTCCGTGGGCGTCATCGACCAGCAGCAAGGCGTGGCGCTGCGCGGCGAGCGCGCACAGCTCGGCCAGCGGTGCCACATCGCCGTCCATGCTGAAGACGCCGTCGGTGATCAGCAATGTATGCCCGGTCGGCGCGGCGCAAGCGCTCTGCTCGCTGCCACTCTCGCGAGGGTCCTCGCCGCGATGCTGGCGCGGCTGCAGCAGCCGCGCTGCGGCGCTGGCCTCGCCATGGGCGTAGCGACGCAGGCGTGCACCCGACAGCAGTGCGCCATCGAGCAGCGAGGCGTGGCACAGCCGGTCGGCGAGGATGCGATCGCCGCGCCGTGCGAGCGCGCCAATCACCCCGAGATTGGCCAGATACCCGCTTGAAAACAGCAGCGCCCGCTCGCGGCCGGTGAACTCCGCGAGCTCTTCCTCGAGCGCGTGATGCTCGCGCATGTGCCCGGTGACCAGGTGCGAGGCCCCCGCGCCAAACACCTCGCGCTGCAGGCAGTGTGTCGCGGCCTGGGCGAGCGCCGGGTGCGCGGAGAGGCCCAGATAGTCGTTGCTGCAGAAATTGCGCAGCCGCCGCCCCCCGACGATGACCTCGGTGGCATCGTGCGGCTGCGGGTGACACTCGACGATGCGGCGGGTGCGGCGCAGAGGCGCCTGCGCAGGCTCAGGCCTCTCCATGCGCGGCCAGCGGCGCGGTCTCGGCCGTCATGCCCAGCCGCGTCAGCAGCGTCTGATCGCGCGCCACGTCCGGGTTGCCCGTGGTCAGCAGCTTCTCGCCGTAGAAGATCGAGTTCGCGCCTGCGAGGAAGGCGAGTGCCTGCAGCTCATCGCTCATGGAGCTGCGTCCGGCCGACAGTCGCACGTGCGCGCGCGGCATCATGATGCGGGCCGCGGCAATGGTGCGCACGAAGTCGAACGGATCCACATCGGCCGCATCCGCCAGCGGCGTGCCGGGCACGCGGACCAGCTGATTGATGGGTACGCTCTCGGGATGCTGCGGCAGTGTGGCCAGCGTGGTCAGCAGCTGTGCGCGGTCGCGCTGCGATTCGCCCATGCCGACGATGCCCCCGCAGCATACGTGCATGCCCGCCTCGCGCACCGCCCCGAGCGTATCGAGCCGGTCCTGATAGGTGCGTGTGGAGATGATGTCGCCGTAGAAGCCTTCCGAGGAGTCGAGGTTGTGATTGTAGTAATCCAGCCCCGCCTCCTTGAGTGTCTGTGCCTGCGAGCCCGTCAGCATGCCGAGCGTCGCGCAGGTCTCGAGCCCGAGTGCGCTCACTTCGCGCACCATCTGCGCGATGCGGGCAACGTCCCGATCCTTCGGCGCACGGTAGGCTGCGCCCATGCAGAAGCGCGTCGCTCCCGCCGCGCGCGCGGCGCGCGCCCGCTCGACGACCTCGCCGAGCGGCATGAGTCCCTCGGCCGCGATGCCGGTCTCGTAGCGCACGCTCTGCGGGCAGTAGGCGCAGTCCTCGGGACAGGCGCCGGTCTTGATCGACAGCAGGGTGCTCATCTGCACGCTGTTGGGCGCATGCCAGGCGCGGTGCACGCTTTGCGCGCTGAAGATCAGATCCGCAAACGGCAGCGCGAACAGCGCTTCGGCCTGCTCGAGCGTCCAGTCGTGGCGGGGGGTGATCTGCGGCGCGCCCGCTGGCTGAGCGAGGGCCGAAATGGGATGGACCGACATGGCGGGGCATGGTCGGGGGCGCCTGCCGGGCTGTCAACAATTGCCGCGTTTCCAGGTTGTCGATTGGTTATTCTTTGACCAGCGCGTTCTGGACCCCCGGACCCGTACTCAACGGAAGGGTCCCCTGAGGCGCCCGGTACTGAACCAGTATCGCCTTATATCGCGCAAAATCTGGTTTGATTGTTGCAATTATGGCCGTAA
>DATBPG010000243.1:0-6535 GCA_036561485.1 Steroidobacteraceae bacterium
ACGCGGCTGATCTGATCGGTCGTCGCCTCGATGGAGCTCAAATCGACGCTGCGTGTGACGCCGGTCCAGATCAGCCGGCCGGCGCCGCTCACGGTGAATACGTCGGTCTGAAAGTCGGCGATGTAGGTGGTCTGCACCCAGCCGGGGCCGTAGACGGCATCCCAATAGCCGAAGTAGCGCCATCGCCAGCCGAATCCGGGCCCGGCATAACCGGGTATCCAGTAGTTGCGCTGGCGCGCATCCACGAAGTGCGTGGCCAGCACGCCGTCGAAGCCGCGAGTGGCTGCGGCCTGCGCCAGCTGATCGGCGGTGGGGGCCCGGTCCGGAAAGATCTCATAGGAGGCGGTGGCGGCGATGTGCTGACGTGCCAGGGCCGCCACCATCGAGCTCTCCCACACGCGCCGCTGTCCGCTGTCGCGTTGAACCCCGACCACCAGCACCCGGTGCAGGGGCGGACCGCTGAAGGCCGGATCCTTCCAGCGCTCGATCAGCGAGGTGCTCAGGCAGCCGCTCAGCACCAGGGCCAGCAACGCCAGCATCCCTGCGCCACGCACTGCGGACACGCTCCGCGTGCCCCTCAACGATGAAGCATGCATGTTCAGGTCCTCCTGGTGGCAGAATGCATCACAATGTTCCGCACCCTGACGCCCGTCGTGCGGGCGCTACTCTACGCTAATGTGATCGTTTTCGGCCTGCAGTGGTTGACGGGCCCTGCACTGCTGCCGGCATATTTTGCGCTCTGGCCGCTCGACAGCGCGCGGCTGACGGGCGTGCCCTTCGAGCCCTGGCAGCTGGTCACGTATGCCTTTCTGCACGAAGGTTTCTGGCACATCGCCGGCAACATGTTCGCGCTGTATGTCTTCGGTCCGGACGTGGAGCTGCTGCTCGGTGCCAGGCGATTTACGCTCTACTACTTCGTCTGCGTGATCGGCGCGGCGCTCACTCAGCTGTGGGTGGTGCAGTATCTGTATCCCAGTCCCCTTCCTACCCTCGGGGCTTCGGGCGGCATCTTCGGGCTGCTGCTGTTCTATGGCATGGCCTTTCCGCACCGGCGCATGCTGCTGCTGATTCCGCCGATCCCGATGCCGGCCTGGCTGCTGGTGACGCTCTATGGGGCGCTGGAGCTGATCCTCGGGGTATTCGGCACCTCCCAGGGCATCGCGCATTTCGCGCATCTGGGCGGCATGGCCACGGGGTTTGTCATGATCCTGTACTGGCGCTGGCAGCAGCGCCGCCGCTATCGCGAGTGGAAGGGCTGATCAGCTCACGCGCATGCCCGGTTCGGCCCCCGCATCGCTCGAGAGCAGAAAGACCCCCTCCTGTTCACCGCTGGCACACAGCACCATGCCTTCGGAGACACCGAAGCGCATCTTGCGCGGCGCCAGATTGGCGATCATCACGACCAGACGGCCCTGCAGCTGTTCGGGCTGGTAGCTCGCGCGGATGCCGGAGAATACCGTGCGCTGCTCGCCGCCCAGATCCAGGGTCAGGCGCAGCAGCTTGTCGGAACCCTCGACGAGCTCGGCCCGCTGCACGCGCGCCACGCGCAGGTCGAGCCGCGCGAAATCATCGATGCTGACCTTCGCGCTGGCACCCGCCCCGGCAGAGGCAGTCGAAGTCGCTGCCGCTGCGGCAGTGCCCGTCGGCCGGGCGGGGGCGGGTTTGCCGTCTGCGGCGGGGGCGCCTGCCGCGGCGGCTGAGGCGGCGCTGTCCTGTACGAGGGTGGCGACCGTGGCGGGCTCGAGACGTACAGCCAGCGGCTGATAGGCTGCCAGGGGCGTGCCCAGCAGCGGCGTTGCGATCGCCGACCAGCTGTCGAAGGAGGTGCCGAGGAAGGCAGCCGCGCGCGCGGCCATCTGCGGCAACACCGGCGCCAGACAGCTCATCAGCACGCGAAACAGGTTGATGCCCTGCGTGGCCACTGCGCCGACTTCGGCGGCCCCGCCGCTCTGGCGCGCGAGCTGCCAGGGCTTGCGCGCATCGATGTAGCGATTGGCGCGATCGGCGAGCTCCATGATCTCGCGGATGGCGGTGGCGTATTCACGTCGCTCGAAGAGCGCGGCGATGCCCTCGGCGGCGCTGCAGAACTCCCCGTACAACGCAGGCTCCGCCAGCGCCGGGGCCAGCTGGCCGCCGCCGCGTGCAATGAAGCCTGCGCAGCGGCTGGCGATGTTGACCAGCTTGCCCACCAGGTCGGAGTTCACGCGCGCCACGAAGTCCTCGAGGTTGAAGTCGATGTCTTCGATGCCGTTGCCGAGCTTCGCGGCGAAGTAGTAACGCAGCGCTTCGGCGGGCAGGCGCTCGAGGTAGCGTCGCGCGGTCACGAACGTGCCGCGCGACTTGGACATCTTCTGGCCGTTGATGGTCAGAAAGCCATGCGCGAACACCGCGGTCGGGCGGCGCAGGCCCGACCCGTGCAGCACTGCCGGCCAGAACAGCGTGTGAAAGTAGCTGATGTCCTTGCCGATGAAGTGATACAGCTCGGTGCTCTGCTCGCTCTTCCAGTAGTCATCGAACGAGCCGCCGTGCGTTGCGCGCCAGTGCTCGAAACTGGCGATGTAGCCGATGGGCGCATCGAACCACACATAGAAGTACTTGCCCGGTGCATCGGGCACCTCGAAGCCGAAATAGGGCGCATCGCGCGAGATATCCCAATCGGCCAGTCCCGCCTCGAACCATTCGGCGAGCTTGGCGCGCACGCCGGACTGCAGGCTGCTGCTGTCGGTGTAGGCACGCAGCATCGCCTCGTGCGCGCCCAGGCGGAAGAACAGGTGCTCGGACTCACGCCACACCGGCGCGGTGTCGCTGAGCGTCGAGCGCGGATCGATGAGATCGGCGGGACTGTAGGTCGAGCCGCAGACCTCGCAGCTGTCCCCATACTGATCGGCGGACTTGCAGCGCGGGCAGGTGCCGCGAATGTAGCGGTCGGGCAGGAACATCCCCGCCTGCTCGTCGTAGGCCTGGCGGATGCTGCGGCGTGCGATATAGCCCGCATCGCGCAGCCTGGCGTAGATCTCGCCCGTGACCCGACGGTTCTCGATGGAATGCGTGGAATGATATTGGTCGACCCCGATCATGAAGTCGCGATAGTCGCTCTGGTGCTCCTCGGCGCTGCGGGCGATGAGAGTTTCGGGCGCAATCCCTTCCTGCTGCGCGCGGATCATGATCGGTGTGCCGTGCGCATCGTCGGCGCAGCAGTACAGACACTGGTGCCCGCGCATTTTCTGGAAGCGCACCCAGATGTCTGTCTGCACCGCCTCGAGCAGGTGGCCCAGATGCAGCGGCGCATTCGCATAGGGCAGAGCGTTGGTGACGAGGATGCGGCGTGCCATGGCGGGCCCCTCAGCTGCGACGCAGGTCCTGCTGCAGCTGCCCGAAACGCGTGGCCTGCTCGTCGTGCGAGGCCTCGCGCATCGGCTCGCTGAGCGCCTCGACGTACCAGGCCTGAAGCGATGTCAACGCCAGCAGCCGCCGCGCATAGGCATCGGCGGGCTCGCCCAGCGAGAGCCCATAGGTCTGCAGGCGCAAGGCCACCGGGGCATAGAAGGCATCCGCCGCACTGAAGCTGCGAGCGGCGAGGAAGGGGCCGCCAAAGCGCTGCAGCCCTTCTCGCCACAGCGTCGCCAGGCGTGTCAGGTCCTGCTCGAGCGGCGCACTGCGTTCGTGCAACCGGATCCGAACACCGCAGCTCATGGAGCACTGCTCGCGCAGGGCCGCAAAACCCGAATGCATCTCGGCTGCCGCCGAGCGTGCCCAGGCGCGGGCCGCTGCCTCCTCGGGCCAGACTCCCTCATGGCGTTCGGCCAGGTATTCGGCGATCGACAGCGAGTCCCAGACGAGCGTGTTCCCGTCCAGCAGGCAGGGCACCTTGCCGCTCGGGCAGATGTGCCGGTAACCCTGCCAGGCCGCTTCGTCGCCGAACGCCAGCCGCTGCTCCTCGAAGCCGATGCCGAGCTCGCGCATCAGCACCCAGGGACGCAGCGACCAGGAGGAGTAGTTCTTGTTCGCGATATACAGCTGGTACATGGGACCCGGCATCCTAGCAGAACCGCGCGCGCGGCCACCCGTGCTCGCGTAGACTGCAGTGAAAGTCGCGGCTCGGACATTGGCGCGTCATCGCTCGCGCGGTTCGGGCGTTATGCAGTCGAGCCGATGCGCGCCGCAGTCCATTTCGGGAGGGATCTATGCATTGGAGTATGCGCTCGAGTCTGGGCCTGATCGGGACGGTGCTTGCGCTGGCCAGCGCCGGCTGCGGGGGCAGTTCCGATACCAGTCTCTCGCCCACGGGCGTCTGGATGGGCGAGGATTCCACCAACGGCCTGAACATCGTGGGTCTGGTCGACGCCAACGGCGCGGCGGACTTCCTGCGCGCCGATGGCGCCCAGTTCGTCGGGCAGGGAAACCAGATGGGCAATAGCGTGAGCTTCCCGGTGCAGGGCGTCACCCAATTCGGCTCGGCCTTCGGCTCGAGCGGGCCGACCTATGGCAGCGGCACCTTCAATGCCGATATTTCCGGGGGAGAGGGGGGCTCTGCGCTCGCGGGCACGATGACCTTCACGCCCAATGCGGGCAGCGCCGCGACCTGGCAGTGGAACATGAGCTTCGACCTCATCTACAACAGCGCCTCATCCCTGGCCACCATCAGCGGCAACTATGGCGACACTGCGACGGTGGTGGCAGATGGGCTCGATCCGCTGCAGGGGGCGAGCGTCTCCATCAGCACGGGCGGGGTGGTGAGCGGCCAGAATCCCGTCAACAGCTGCGTGCTCAACGGCAGCGTGACCGTGGTGAATGCCCTGCACAGCATCTACCAGATCGCCTATACGCTGCAGAACTGTGTCGACACCGCCACGGGCAGCTACTCGGCGCTCAATGGGGTGTCCTTCAGCGGCCTGGCGTATCGCGATCCGAGCTATAACCCTGTGCTGGTGATGATGGGCGTGACCGGCGAGGACGGCGCCGGCCACCACTACGGCGTCGTCTCGCAGCTTTCGGCAAACTGAGGGCGCGCCACGCGTCGCTGACGATCCGCGCGGCGGCGCCAGCGGCAATCCCTGACCGGGTGCGTTAGCCGTGCGCCTGCGCGGCGGGGCCTGGGGCCGGTGGCGCGCTGTGCAGGCGCAGCGTCGGCTCCCCCTGCTGGCGCACCGCTTCGAACTTGCCTTTGCTGATGGCCTTGCGGAAGGCCTCCGATCCGCTGATGGTGCCGGCCTCCAGCAGTTGCTGAATGGCGCTGTCCATGGTGCGCATGCCGAACTGCCCGCCCGACTGCATGGCGCTCTCGAGCTGATCGAGCTTGCCCTGACGGATGAGATTCGCCGTCGCCGGGGTGTTGATCAGAATCTCCAGCGCCGCGACGCGCCCGCTGCCGTCGGAGCGCTTGAGCAGCTGTTGCGACACCACGCCGCGCAGAGAGGTCGAGAGCATCGTGCGCACGTGCGGCTGCTTGTCGGCCGGGAACTGATTCACCATGCGATCCACCGTCTGACCCGCGCCGTTGGTATGCAGCGTTCCCATGACCAGGATGCCCATCTCCGCGGCGGTCACCGCAATACTCATGGTCTCCAGGTCGCGCAGCTCACCGACCAGGATGACGTCCGGATCCTCGCGCAGCGCGGAGTGCAACGCAGCGGCGAAACTGGGCGCGTGCACACCGATCTCGCGCTGGCTGATGAGGCAGTTGCGCCGCGCATGCACGAACTCAATCGGGTCCTCGACCGTCAGGATGTGGCCGCGCTCGCGCTTGTTGATGTCGTCGATCATCGCGGCGAGCGTGGTCGACTTGCCCGACCCGGTCTTGCCGGTGACGAGGATCAATCCATTGTTGGCGCGGCACAGCTGGCGCACCGCGAGCGGTATATCCAGCTGATCGAGCGTCAATGCCTGTGATGGAATGGCGCGGAACACAGCCCCCATGCCGTTGAGCTGGCGCATGACGTTGACGCGGAAGCGCCCTTTGTCTGCGAGCGAATAGGCGAAGTCGGCGCCGTCCTTGCTCTCAAAGCGCTCCACCGCCTTGCGCGGCATGATCTCGTAGAGCGCGGCCTTGACGCCGTCGGCCGACAGCGGCGTCTCCTGCAGCGCCGTAAGATCGCCGTGCAGACGGATGCGCGCCGGATCCCCGGCGATGAAATGCAGGTCCGAGCCGCGCCGGCGGAGGACCTCTTCGAGATAGGGATCGATCTGCGCCATGGGCCCTGACCTTCAGTCCGCTGCCTTCTGCAGGCCGGTGGCGATGCCGCTGCGCGAGGTGCCGGTGCTGGCGATGTCCGCCCGCGGCAGCATGCTCGTATCGGTCACGTACTTCTGGAACAGACGTTTGTCGGTGGCGTAGTTGTAGGCATCATCGGGATCGATCTGCCGCTCGTGCAGCGCCTGCTGCAGCGCCTGGTCGAACAGCTGCATGCCATGTTCGCGTCCCATCTGCAGCTGGCTCGGAATCTGGTGGGTCTGATCGCTCTGGATGAGCTTGGCCACCGCGCGGGTGGTGACCATGACCTCGACGATGGCCCGCCGTCCACGCCCGTCGGCAGCC
>DATBPG010000244.1:0-2224 GCA_036561485.1 Steroidobacteraceae bacterium
GGCGTGACCCTCAGCGGTCCCCTGCACTTCCACGAAGGCGCCGCCGTTGTTCATGACGATGTTCATATCCGTCTCCGCCTCGCTGTCTTCGCTGTAGTCCAGGTCGAGCATCGGCTCGCCGCGCACGATGCCCACCGACACGGCGGCAATCTGCCCGTGCAGGGGACTCTGGGCGATGAGGCCGCGCCCTACGAGGGTCTGGCACGCCTCGGCGAGCGCCAGGTAGCTGCCGGTGATGGCCGCAGTGCGCGTGCCGCCGTCGGCCTGCAGCACGTCGCAGTCGATCAGCACGGAACGCTCGCCCAGGGCCTTGAGGTCCACCGCCGCGCGCAGTGAGCGGCCGATGAGTCGCTGGATCTCCTGCGTGCGCCCGGTCTGCTTGCCGCGCGCCGCTTCGCGTGCGCTGCGCGTATGCGTGGCCCGTGGCAGCATGCCGTACTCGGCCGTCACCCAGCCCTGCGCCTTGCCGCGCAGGAACGGCGGTACGCCCTCCTCGACACTGGCGGTGCAGAGCACGCGCGTCTCGCCGAACTCGGCCAGCACGGAGCCTTCCGGGTGCGTGGTGAACCGGCGGGTAAAGCGCACCGGGCGCAGCTGGTCGGCGCCGCGGCCATTGCGTCGCTGATGCATGATCGGGTGAGTCTCCTCAGTCGAGCAGCCGCAGGGCGGCCACGGAGCAGTTGTCGCTGCTGGCCCCGGCGCGGCTGAGCGCCTGGGCCACCAGGGCCGCGAGCGTATCCTGCAGGGGCGAGGCATGTGTCACGAAGGCGCTGGCAATGCGCTCATCGTTGAGCGGGGACCAGAAGCCATCGGTACAGACCAGCAGCACATCGCCGCTCTGCATCGTGCGCCGCGGGGTCAAGGTCATCTCCGGCAGCATCGGATCCCCGCCCAGGCAGGACTCGACGAAATTGCGCATGGGATGCCCCGGCACATCGGCGGCGCCGATCACCCCTTCCCGCAGCAGTTGCTCGACGTGACTGTGATCGCGCGTGCGCTCGCGCAGCGCGCCCGCGCGGATCTGGTACACGCGGCTGTCACCAACGTGGGCCCAGTACCCCGAGCGGCCCTGAATGAGGCACAGCGCGCAGGTGGCTCGAGGCCGATGCTCGACGGGCAGATGGGCTCCGAAGGCGACCACGCGCTCGTGCGCCAGGGCGAGCGAGCGCTGCAGGAAGCCGAGCGGATCGAGCAGCGGACGCGCGCTCTGGCGGAAACGCTCGAGCACCGTGTCCTGCACGATCTGTGCGGCACGCTCGCCATCGGCGTGCCCGCCCATGCCGTCGCAGGCACAGATCAGCGCAGCTTCCTCATCGACGGCGCTGCACACCCGGTCCTGATTGGTATCGCGGCTGCCCTGATGGCTGAGCTCCGCATGTTCGACGCGCAAGCGGGTACCCTGGCTTTGGGCTAAGATTTAGCGACTACTACAACATCGACTTCCCATGATCGCAAGCATGACGGGATTTGCCCGCCGAGAGGTGGCAAGTCCATTCGGCTCCCTCGTCTGTGAGTTGCGCAGCGTCAACCATCGCTTTCTCGATGCCACGCTGCGCATGCCCGACGCGTGTCGTGTCCTCGAGCCCGAGCTGCGCCAGGCACTCGCGCGAACCCTCAAGCGCGGCAAGATCGACTGCACCGTCAGCCTGCGCGGCGGCGACCCCACCTCCGCGACTCTGGAGATCGATGAGGCAGCCCTCGAGCGGGTGTTGGCTCGCCTGCGGGTGGTGTCCGCCGCAGTGCGCGAACCGGCGCAGCTGGATCTCATCGAGCTGCTGCGGTTTCCCGGCGTGCTGCGCCAGGACACGCTCGACTCCGATGCGCTGCTGGAGGCCGTGCGCGAGGTGTTCGCCGCGACACTGGCCGACATGGCGGCCGCGCGGCTGCGCGAGGGCGAGCGGCTCTCGACGCTCATCGAGCAGCGCTGTGGCCTGCTCGGCGACATGATCGGCCTGGTGCGTGCGCACCTGCCCGAGGCACGCGCCGCCCTGCGCCAGCGCTTCGATGAGCGGCTGGCCGAGCTCAAGGTGGCGGCGGACCAGGACCGTATCGAGCAGGAGATCCTGATGCTCCTGCAGCGCTCGGACATCGCCGAGGAACTCGATCGGCTCGAGGGACACATCGAGGAAACGCTGCGAACGCTGCGCGGCGATGAGCCCGCCGGGCGGCGCCTGGACTTTCTGATGCAGGAATTCAACCGCGAGGCCAACACGCTGTCCTCGAA
>DATBPG010000245.1:0-6930 GCA_036561485.1 Steroidobacteraceae bacterium
GCCGAAGCGCTGCAGGCTGTCGACCGCCGAGGTGGTCTCGACGATCTCGGCAACGGTTTTGAGACCCAGGGCTTCAGCCATCTGCGTCATCGCGCGCACCAGCGCGGCGGTGCCGCGATCGGGGCCACTGCGTGCGCCAGCCAGTGCGGGGTGCGTGGTGGCGCCGCGGCTATCGAAGGGCCCATCGATCTTGATGTAATCGAATGGAAAGAGCTGCAGATGGCTCAGCGAGGAGTAGCCGGTGCCGAAATCATCGAGCATCAGCTCCACGCCCAGCGCGTGCAGACGATCGAGCGCCTGCTGCGCGGCGCCGACGTTGCTGATGAGGCTGCTCTCGGTCACCTCGAATTTCAGCGAGGTGGGCGCCCCTTCGGAGCGGCTCAGCGCCTGGCGCACGTACTCACTGAGCTCCGGGTCGAGCAGCGCCGCCGTGGACAGATTCACGCTGAAGTAGAAGTCGGTGCCGGCCGGCAGCATCGTGCGCCATTGGCGGCCGATCTGGCAGGCGCGCTGGATGATCCAGCGCGTGATTGCCACGCTCAGGCCCGCTTCCTCGGCCGAGCTCAGAAAGCGCTCGGGCCGCAACAAGCCCTCCACCGGATGCAGCCAGCGCAGCAGCACTTCCATGCCCACGATCTGGCGAGCGGACAGATCGACGATCGGCTGGAACAAGAGGCGGAATTCCTGCCGCTCCAGCGCCTGCTGCAGATCGCCCTCGAGACTCACCAGCTGCATCAGATGCGTCTGCATGGCGCTGCTGTAGCTGACCAGGCGCGAACCGCCCTGCGACTTGGCCGAGGAAAGGGCGATGTCGGCCTCGCGCAGCACCTCCTCGGCGCGTTGCAAGCCTGACTCGACGTAGGTCGCCCCCATGCTGGTGGCCGCCATGATGCGGTGGCGGCGAATCTCGATCGGCGTCTGCAGCGCCTGCTGCAGCAGCCGCGCGATGTGCAGCACGCCCTCGGCGCTGTGCACCGCGCTCACCAGCAGCGCAAGCTCGTCCTCAGCCCAGCGGGCAAGCACGTATTCCTGGGCAGCGAGCGCCTCATTGGCCAGGCGCGTGATCTGCACCATGAGCTCGTCCCCGGAGGTGTGGCCGAGCGTATCGGTGACGACCTTGTAGCGGCCTACGGAGATGAGCAGCACGGCGATCTCGCGACCCGCGCGCGTGCGCATCTCGCGCAGCGCGCGATCCACCTGATCGAGAAAGTAACGTCGATTGGGCAGGCCGGTGAACGAGTCGTGATAGTGCGCATGATCGAAGCTTCGCTGCAGGCGTTCGCGCTGCTCGAGCTCCTCGGAGAGGCGTCGCTGGGTGCTGTGCAACCGTTCCCGCGAGGCCTCCAGCGCGCTGCGCAGGTGGCTCAGGTGCCGCGCAGCGTCGCCTACACCCAGTGCCGCGAGCCAGGCCACCAGCAGCACGAGACTCGACTCCACCACCAGGTCGCTCGCCGGAAACCAGCCGCTGCGCGGACGCACGTCGAGCTGCCAGGCCGTGCCCCCCGGCAGCGCAATGCGCGCGCGCGCCGGCTGCGAGAGAGGCTCGGTGCGTGTGCTCGCCAGCGGCAGGGAGACACGCTCGGCGGCGCCGCCCTGCGAGAGTGAGAAGTCATAGCCGAGACGGCCGGCACGATCGAGGCGTGCAGCCACGAGCAGGTCATCCAGATTGCGGTACACGACCGCCCAGGCGAGGGGCGCTGCCGCGCCTGCGCCCGCACCGCTGCCGGGGTTCGAGGATACCGGAGCGCGTGCGGCAATCAGCCAGCCGGTGCCCTCCTGGAGGGTCACGGGGGCGCCCGAGGTGCCCGCGGCGCCCGGAATGCTCGGGGCCGCCGGGGCGGCCGCGGCGGCCGACTGCCACACGGAGGCGATCGTGCGGGCGCGCTCGCGTCCGGTCCCGGCGGCGCCGATCACTTGAGCGTCGTTCATCAGCCAGAAACCATCGGGGTGTGCGGGCAGGGCAGCCAGGGCCGCGGCTGCCGTAGTGCTATCCGCCGCGGCGAGCACCGGGCTTGCCGCGGCGGCGCGGGTCTGCGCAGTGCCGATGAGCCGCTGCAGCTGGGCCTGCAGCTCCGCTGCCGCCTGGTCCGCATAGCCCTGGGCGGCGGTTCGTGCCTGCGCCGCGTGCTGTTCCAGACTCAGTGCCACGAGGCGGGCGCCGGCGGCGAGCACCAGCGCTGCGCAGACTGCCGCCACCACACCAGCCGAACGCGTTTTGCGGAACCAGGACTTCATCGCAGGTGAACCGTGGCGGTGAGCGTCAGTGTGAGGCGCACGATGCCCTGCAGATCGATGCGATCAGCGAGCAGCGAGAGGTCCACGTGACGCGTGGGTTTGGTGATACCGACGAATTCCTCGCTGAGGCGACGCGCCTGGGGCAGCAGGATGCCCTGGATGTCCAGAACCGCCGGGGCGACGTGACCGAAATCGCCGCCCACGACGAATTGAATGGGCGCACTCAGGATATCGATGCGCGCGAGACCATACTGCGTGGCGAGGTTGCCACCCGTGGAGTGCGCGTAGCCGATGCTCGTGAGCAGATGCGTGCCCCACGCCTTGGACAGGCCCGCCTTGGGCAGACTGCCGTGACTGGTGTCGACGTCGATCTGCCGCTCTTCAGCCGTCACCGTCACCCCGCCCGGTACCGAGAGACCGCCACCGAGTGCCTCGATGGCGTAGCCGAAGTGCGTCCTGCCGCTCTGACCGCCTCCCTCGTGCGCCTCGGCGTTGATGTTCCAGCGTGTCGTCTGCGTGAGCGCGTGGCTGTAGGAAAGGTTCAGCGAGCCGAATTCCCAGCGACTGCCGGCCAGGGTCTGGTATTCGCCGGCAACGCCGATCAGCGCATCGGCGTTGATCTGGCCGAGGTAACCGAGGCTGCCGCCACCACCGTGGCCTTTGACTCCCCTGAGCCAGTCACCATCCCCGGAGAGAATGACACGGTTGTCGGGCTGGAAGGCCGGTGCTGCCGCGGCGGCTGTCGGCGGCGCAGCCGGTGTCGCCGCCGTGGTGGAGTTCTGCGGCGATGCTGCGGTCGATGTCGCAGGCGCGGGCGAGTCCGCAGCCTCTGGTTGCTGCGCGCGGGCGACGCCGGATGAGGCCAGTGCCAGCAGCAGGGTGCAGACGAGTGAGGCTTGCGCACTCACGCGGCCTGCTGCGTCGACTGACTTACTTTGCATCTCGCTTCCTTTCGATGGCCGATTCATTCAACCGATGGCTCAACGCACTTCGCTCATGAGCGACTCTGTGAGCTGCGTGGCGCCGGCGCCCAGCCAGGCGGGTGCCAGCGCGATCACATACAAACCCTGCTCTTCACCGGGCAGCGCCACGGCGCTGCAAACCGCCTGATAGCGGCGCCGCGCGACCGAGAGCTGCAGGCGGCGGCGGCCCGCGAGGCCCGGTTCCCACCAGCGCGAGGCCCCCCCTGCAGGGGCCAGCGGCAGCAGCACGCCGGTGGCATCGCTGCCGGGAAGCGCGCCGGGAAACAGCGCGCGTGCCGGCTGATTGCTCGCCAGGACACGTCCCTCGGCGTCAATGACGAGCGTGGCGTGCTCGTCGGCGTCCAGCGCTGCACTGATACAGTAGGCCGTGGTGTTGTCTTCCAGCAGCAGCAGCGCCAGACGACGACCGTCGGAGAGCAGCTGCTGCACCTGCAGCTGCGCCAGGCGCAGGCGCTCGGGCGACTTCAGCACGATCGTCAGCCGGCCACCGTGGCCTGTGACCAGCTCCTGCAGGCGCTCCGGGTAGGAGATCGGCAGCGCCTCGGGCAACGACCGGCCGACCGGGGGAATACTCGCGCCGAGGAAGCTCGAGAAACGCTCGCTCGCCACCAGGACCTGCAGCGTCTCGCTGTCCACCAGCAGTGCCGGGGCGGGCAGCTGCTGCAGCAGCATCGCCCAGAGCTGCTGGGCCTGCGCCCCTTCGGCGCGCGCGGCGGTCAGATGATCGATCAGACGCTGGAAGGCGTAGCCGAGGGATTCGGAGGCCACCGCGCAGGCCAGCAGCAGAATCGAGAACACCTCCAGCAGCGTCACATCGTAACCGACGGGCGCATAGAAGCCTGCAAAGGTGCCGCCGGCAGCTCCCGCGGTCGGCGACAGCAGCGGGGCCAGAGGCGCAAGCCAGCGGCCGGCGGTGCGCAGATCTACGACATACCAGCGCAGCTCGGGCGCCTCGATGAGGCCCACGGCGCCCACCACCAGCAGCGAGAGCACCGCCGTCAGGTAGGGCTGGCCACGCGAGAGCGCGCTTGCGCCGATCACCGGTAGCGCGAAGGCGAGCAGGAACGCCGGATTCTGCAATCCGCCGCACGCGTGCCACAGAAAGCCGAGGCCGATCACGCCGGCGGCGTGCAATAGCGCGACCAGGCGGCGGCGCCAGGGGGAGATGGCGCGCTCGGCAGCCAGCAGGCTCATGGCCAGATAGCACAGTCCCAGCGCCAGCACCGCCCAGGAAGCGGCCGCAAAATCGATGTTCAGCGAGCTGACGAACCAGGGCACGGCGGCTGCCAGCAGCACCGCAAACAGCGTGAGGACCCAGGTGTCCTCCAGCAGCTGCGCCTGGGGATCGTCCCACTCCGGTGGCGGCAGGGCCTGGGTTGCGTCGCTCGTGCTCTGGGCAGCCATGCGGTTACTTCGCGGCTCCCGCCTGCAGGTCATTCTTCTCCAGCAGCGGCTGCGAGCGCACTGTGGGGCCATTCGGCGGAGAGAAGTCCACGACATGCAGCGGCGTCCCCCGCGCCTGCAGCACATGATTGCCGCGCAGAATGGGCGAGTCGCCAATGATGTCGATGCCGTTGTACTTCAGATCGATCAGCGTGTTGTCCACGGCCGTATCCGGGCGGTGCGCATCGCCGAGCACGAAGCCCATGCCGTAGCCGCAGCTCTGGATGCGGTTATTGCGCACGAGGGTGTCGGCACTGCCGCGCAGCAGGAGCGCATAGCCCTGCAGATGATCGAACTCATTGGCCTCGATGATGGCGCCGGCCGCGTTCTCCACGATGATGCCCCCGGCGTTGCCGGTGCTGATGCGATTGCGGCGCACGACGGCCTCGGAACCGACGATATGGATGGCGGCCTCGCGCACGCTGTCGAATTCGTTCTGCTCGATGAGCACTGGCAGATTGCCCACCACGACGTCGGTGTTGTCCGAGACGAACTGGTTGTCATGCACGCCGAGCGTGCCGCTGGCGGCGGCGCTTGCGCCCGCCTGGCTCGCGACCATCCACAGCCCCGAGTCATTGGCGTCGAACTGATTCTTGACCAGCTCGCTGTCGGGGCTCGGCGCGGTAAAGCGCACGCCGATGCGATCGCGCTGCAGGTGGTTGCGCTCGAGTGCGATGCGCCCGCCGCTGGTGGCAATCTCCACGCCGACGTCGCAGGCGCTGATGGTGGTGCCGGTCAGCGAGAAGCGGGCCGCGCGCACGAGGATCGCGGTGCCCGGACAGCCCTGGATGACGAGATCGGCGAGCACGGTGCGTTCGGCATCCACGTCGAACACCGGCGTGGTAGCGCTGACCGCGTGCGCGTCGATGCGCACGCCGGAGCTCGAGAGATTATCCGCCGCGGCAATACGAATGCCGTGCGGATTGACGATGGGCGGCAATGCGCTCTGCAGCGTGATGTCCGCGACGCGGATCTGGATGCTTGCGGCGCTGCCGGCCGCATCGGCGGTGAACAGCGCTTCGCGCAGCGTGCCCGGCCCGCGGTCCGCGCCACTGACGACGCTCAGCGTGAGCGACTGGGGTGAGAGCGCGGGGGACAGCCGGCGCGGGCCGTACCAGCGTGCCAGCACCACGAAGGCCCCGAGCAGTACCATCACCAGCAGCGTGATCCAGACACGGCGTTTGCTCACGGCGGCTCCATCGCGCTGTCGCGCGCCCGGCCGCTGCCGGGAGCGTGCCCGAGGACGAAGAGCGCGTGCCAGGAGCGCTCGGGCAGTTGATGCGCCAGCAGCGCATCCACCGGCAGGGAGGCGGCGCTGACCGCCGCGGTGGCCGCCACGCCGATCGCTCGCGGCAGGCGACGCAGGTACGGCAGCAGCCAGAGCTTGAAGGGAGCCGGGTCCACCCCGGCGATGTGCTGCAGAGCCAGACCAGTATCGTCGAAGAGCTGACGATAGAGCGCGCGTTGGCGCGCCATGAAGATCGGGCTGTTGCAGCGCGTGTTGCTGCGAGTCGGGGCCGCTTCCAGCAGCACCATGCGTCCACCGGCATCCAGATGGCGCGCCATGCGCGCAAGACCTGCACGCAGCCGCTCGCCATCGAGCACGTGCTGCAGCACCGTGACCGCCAGCACCAGATCATAGGGACCGCCGGCATCCAGCTGCACGAGATCCTGCACCAGGAAGCGGCAGCGCGCCGTCAGTCCGGCCTGATGCACGCGCCTGCGCGCCTCGGCGATCATCGTGGTGCTGACGTCGACACCGGTGACGTCGGCGCCGCGCGCAGCCAGCCAGCGGCTCCAGCGCCCCACGCCGCAACCGATGTCCAGCACCCGCGTGCCCGGTGCCACCGTGAGCCAGGGAAGCAGCGCGCGACGCTGCGTCCACTGGATCATGCGATTGTAGAAATCGGGCATGCCGTAGGAGCACACCGCAGCGAGCCCCTCGCCCTGCATCGCAAAGCGCCGCGCGCGCCGCTCCCAGTAGATCCCGGCGCGATGCGCCTCACCAGGCGGCTGGGGATCGCCCGCGGCGGGGGCGGCGGGGGTCTGAATGAGTCGGTCGGCCTCGACGCTCATGGGACATCCCGGTCCATGGGAGCTGCAACCGGCGCGGCAGTCACGAACGAGGGCAGCATGCTTTGCGGCACGCTCGCCACCGGATTGAGCGGCACAGTCTCGGTGCCCGCGGGCGCCGGGGTGTGCAGGGCGTCGCGGCGCTCGCCCGGCTCATAGTGATCGCGATACAGGCGCCGCCCCCAGAGCTTCTTGC
>DATBPG010000246.1:0-14348 GCA_036561485.1 Steroidobacteraceae bacterium
AACCTGCGAAAAGGAGAACTGTGACTCCTTTTCGCGGTGTCGCCGGCTCACGCCGTCGCTTGACACAGAACGCGTACGCGGGTCGACTCAGGCCAGTGAACTTTAACTGCTCACCGCAACCGTTACAACCATTAACACTCATAAGTCTTCGTTGACATCGGTCACCGCACCCAGCGAGGCGCTGCTGACCACGCGCGCATACTTGGCCAGCACGCCCTGCGCCGCATAAGCGCGCCGTGGCCGCCAGGTGCGGCGGCGGCGATTGAGCTCTGCGGCTGTCAAATCGACGTCGATACGCCGTCGTGCAGAATCGATAGTGATGCGGTCGCCGTTGCGAAGCAACACTATCGGCCCGCCTACGGCGGCCTCCGGCGCAATATGTCCGACGACGAAACCGTGACTGCCTCCGGAAAAGCGTCCATCGGTGATCAGGGCGACCTGCTTGCCCAGGCCGCGTCCGACCAGGGCGCTGGTGGGACTGAGCATCTCGCGCATTCCCGGCCCGCCGCGCGGCCCCTCGTGGCGGATGACCACGACGTCGCCGGCACGCACCTTGTCGGACAGAATGGCGGCCGTGGCCGCCTCTTCTCCGTCAAACACCCGCGCCCGCCCACTGAATGACAGACCCACCTTGCCTGTGATCTTGGCCACTGCGCCCTCGGGGGCCACGTTGCCGTAGAGCACGACCAGATGACTGTCGGGCTTGATGGGATCAGACAGCGGATGCACGATGCGCTGATCGGGCGGATAGTCCGTGACGGCAGCGAGATTCTGCGCCAGGGTCCGACCCGTGACGGTCAGACAATCCCCGTGCAGCAGCCCCGCATCCAGCAGGCGCTTCATGAGGGGCTGGATGCCGCCGATGGCGACAAGTTCGGACATCAGATAGGTGCCGCTGGGCTTGAGATCTGCAAGCACTGGCACGCGGCGGCCCACGCGCGTGAAATCGTCCAGCGCCAGGCGCACCCCGGCCGCCTGTGCCATCGCCAGCAGGTGCAGGACGGCGTTGGTCGAGCCCCCGAGCGCGATCACCACGGTAATGGCGTTCTCGAAGGCGCGCCGGGTCAGAATGTCGCGTGGCCGGATGTCCTCGCGCAGCAGGCGCATGACGGCCGCCCCGGCGCGCCGACAGTCGGCGAGCTTGGCCTCGCCCACCGCTTCCTGAGCCGAACTGCCCGGCAGCGACAGCCCGAGGGCCTCGATGGCCGAGGCCATGGTGTTGGCGGTGTACATGCCGCCGCAGCTTCCCGGTCCGGGAATGGCCGTACGCTCCACCTCCAGCAGCTGCGCATCATCGATGACGCCGGCGGCACGCTGGCCGACCGCCTCGAACACCGACACGATGTCACGCCGCTGTGGGCCGGGGCGAATGGTGCCGCCATAGACGAAGACTGCCGGTCGATTCAAGCGCGCGATGGCCATGGCGCAACCGGGCATATTCTTGTCGCAGCCGCCGATGGCGATGAGCCCGTCGAAGCCGGCCGCGCCGACCACCGTCTCGATGGAGTCGGCAATGATCTCGCGCGACACCAGCGAGTAGCGCATGCCCGGGGAGCCCATGGAGATGCCGTCGGACACGGTCACCGTATTGAACAGCACGCTTTTGGCGCCCGCCTCATCGACGCCGCGGGCTGCCTCGCGCGCCAGCGTATCGATGTGCATATTGCAGGGTGTCACATCGGCCCAGGTCGAGGCGATTCCGACCTGCGGCTTGGCGAAATCCTCATCCTGAAAGCCCACTGCGCGCAGCATGGCGCGCGAAGCGGTCTGCTTCAGGCCGTCCACCACCAGGCTCGAGTAGCTGCGCGGATCGCGCCGGGGTCGCGACGTCGAGCGTGCGGGAGCCGCCCGGGCGGCGGAGGAGCGGGCCCGCGCTGCGCGGGGCCGGCGGCTGGTCTTTCGATCCGTCATCGGGCTCTCTTTGCTTTGGGGCGCCGTCCTTCGGAACGCGAACCAATCGGCCCCGGACGGCGGGCCGCGCACTGTAGCCCAACGGCTGCTCGGCCGTACAGACGGCGCAGTGCCAATCGGCATGAGGGGGGCAGCGGGCAAACGCAGCGCCAGTCGCCTGGCCGCTCGCGCCTTGCAGCTCAGCCGTAGAGGCTGCGGATCAGCTGGTAGATGGCACGCACGCACTGCGCCTCGGCCCCGAGCGGACGGCCGGGCCGCTCCTTGGGATTCCAGGCGAACAGATCCACGTGCAGCCAGCGCGTGCTGCTGCTGACGAAGCGCTGCAGAAACAGCGCCGCGATGATGGCGCCGCCGAAGGGCGAAGCAGACACGTTGTTGAGGTCAGCGACACGGCTGGTGAGCTCCTCGTCATACGCGCGCCACAGCGGCATGGGCCAGAGCGGATCGGCGTGCTCGGCGCCGAGCGTGGCGAGCCGGCGTGCCAGCGGCTCATCGGAGCTGAAAACCGCCGGCAGATCCGGCCCCAGCGCCGTGCGCGCCGCACCGGTCAGCGTCGCCAGATCGATGAGCAGATCCGGCTGGCCGGCATCGGCCTCGGCCAGCGCATCGGCCAGCACCAGCCGTCCCTCGGCATCGGTGTTGCCGATCTCGACCCGCAGGCCCTTACGCGAGCGCCAGACATCGCCGGGCCGATAGGCGTTGCCGCCGACGCTGTTCTCGACGGCCGGGATGAGAACGCGCAGCTCTACGGGCGCCTCGAGCTGCTGCAGCAGTCGTGCGAGCCCGAGCGCACAGGCCGCCCCACCCATGTCCTTCTTCATCAGCAGCATGCCCTGGGAGCTTTTGAGGTCCAGCCCGCCGCTGTCGAAGCACACGCCCTTGCCCACGATGGTCACGCGCGGTGCATCGGGACGGTGCCAGCGGCAGTCGATCAGGCGTGGGGGGCGATGGCTGGCCCCGCCCACGGCCGCGATCAGCGGATACTCGCGCTGCAATTCTGCCCCGCTGATCACCGTGACCTCGGCGCCCTGCTGCCCGAGCTCGCGTGCGGCCGCTTCCAGCTCGAGCGGCCCGAGCTCGTTCGCCGGCGTGTTGATCAGATCGCGCGTCCAGCCCATGGCGGCTGCGGTGGCCTCGGCATAGCGCAGATCCGCCGCTTCGGGCGCGACCAGGGCTGCGGTGGGAGCGGGGCGCGGCCCCAACGAGCGCTGCCGGTCGAAGCGATAGCTGCCGAGCAGCCAGCCGAGGCAGAACTGCGTCGCTGCGGAAGCTCGCAGCGGCGTCGCGAGCTCATAGGTACCCACCGCCAGACGCTCACTGAGCGGCGCGGCATCCCAGAGAACCAGAGCGTTGTCATCCGTCAGATCGCCCAGTCCCCACAGAGCGCCGCCGAGCGTGCCATCCGGCTCGGGCAGCGACAGCAGACGGTGCCTCTGGCCATTGAAGCCCTGCGCCTCGGCCCAGCGCGCCTGATGAGCGGGCAGCGCTGCACGCAGCGCCGGCCACGTCGACTCGGTGACCAACCGCAGGGCCATCGGGGCAGCCGCCGCAGCTGCCGCTGTTGCCTCCGGGGCCGAACCGATCAGTCTCTGCATCCGCGAAGCTTAACCAATTGCTGCCGCAGGCGCCCCGACCGCCCTGCCGGCCGCGGCTGCCGGCTGCTGGGTTGCCCCTGAGCGCCGCCGTGATGTGCCTTGGCCCCCGGGGGCGCCATGCGCGCGGGGCGCGCCAGTGCAGCACGCGCGGGCACACTCCGCGCGCGTTGACAAGTCGTTGATCGTATGGTGTTATCGCAAGACTTCTGCTTGATCGCAAGGCTCGATCGCAAACGACCGATGCGCTCGCTCCCGCCGCTTCTACTGCTGGTAGATCTGCTGCTTCCCGGCAGCAGGCGGGACGGGTACTGCCGGCGTTTCTGACTGCAAGGAAACGGACAGCACCGAAACCCCGCCTCGGCCACCGATGCGGGGTTTTTTGTTGATCGTGCGTTGACTGCGCCTGTGCCCGATCGCGCTTGTGCCTGATGGGACCGCCGGATTGAACTGGGAGTTGAACATGATGCATCTGTATTCCAGAAAGGACGTCGACCGCAAAGCACTGCGTGCTGCCCGGGTGGCCGTGCTCGGCTATGGCAGTCAGGGGCGCGCGCATGCGCTGAACCTGAAGGACAGCGGCTTCGATGTCGTCGTGGGCGTGCGCAAGGGCGGCAAGAGCGCCCGCGCGGCCAAGCGCGATGGCCTGGCCGTCGCCGATCCGGTCGAGGCGACCCGCGGGGCGGACCTGGTCGCCATGCTGGTCCCGGATCTGGTGCAGGCCGAGCTTTATGAGCAGATCGAGCCGGCGCTCAAGCGCGGCGCGACGCTGCTGTTCGCGCACGGTTTCAATATCCACTTCAAGCAAATCAAGCCGCGGCGCGATCTGGACGTGGTCATGATCGCGCCGAAGGGACCCGGTGGACTGGTGCGACGTCAGTACCAGCAGGGTCGCGGCGTGCCCTGCCTGCTGGCTGTGGCGCACGATGCCACCGGTCGTGCCCAGGCGCGCGCCCTCGCCTATGCCGACGGCATCGGCGGCACGCGTGGCGGAGTGCTGGAAACCAGCTTCGCCGAGGAGACCGAAACCGACCTGTTCGGCGAGCAGGCGGTGCTGTGCGGCGGCGCGACGGAACTGGTCGTGAAGGGCTACGAGACATTGGTGGAAGCGGGTTACCAGCCGGAAGTGGCCTACTACGAGTGCCTGCACGAACTGAAGCTGATCGTGGATCTGCTGCATGAGGGCGGGCTTGCGAAGATGCACCAGTTCATCAGCGATACCGCCAAGTACGGCGACCTCACGCGCGGTCCGCGCGTGATCAACGATCGCACCAAGCAGGAGATGCGCAAGATCCTCAAGGAGATCCAGAGCGGCAAGTTCGCCCGCCAGTGGATCGAGGAGCATCAGCGTGGCTCGAAGAATTTCCGCCGCCTGCTCAAGCAGGACACGAGCCACCCGATCGAGCGCGTCGGCGAGAAGCTGCGCGCCCGCATGCCCTGGCTGAAGGAGGCGCGCTGAGAGAGCGGCGTGGGCGGGGCGCACCGGCCCTGCCCACGCAAGCCAGGCAACACGGAGCGAGCACGTGGGGTCATACCGGCAGCGATGTCAGATTCACGGAGTGCAGCCATGACGACAGCGACGGCAACGCCAGGCACGGCAACCAGTGGCAGCAGCCCCGGGGAGTCCCTGGGGCCCGCCGATCGCGTGGTGATCTTCGATACCACGCTGCGTGATGGGGAGCAGGCACCGGGCTGCAGCATGACGCAGCCGGAGAAGCTGCGCGTGGCGCGCGCGCTGGCCGAGCTCGGCGTGGATGTCATCGAAGCGGGCTTTCCTGCCGCCTCGCGCGGGGACTGGGAAGCGGTCAATGCCGTGGCACGCGAGGTTCGCGAGCCGATCATCTGCGGTCTGGCGCGCTGCACGCGTGAGGACATCGAGCTCGCCGCCCGCGCGCTCGCGCCGGCGGCGCGCCGCCGCCTGCACGTGTTTCTGGCCACCAGCGCCATACATCGTCAGTACAAGCTCAACATGGCGCAGGAGCAGATCATCAGCCGCGCCGTGGAGGGCGTGAAGATCGCGCGCGAGTACTGTGATGATGTGGAGTTCTCCCCCGAGGACGCCTCGCGTACCGAGCTCGACTTTCTCGCGCAGGTGGTGCAGGCGGCCATCGAGGCGGGCGCGACCACCATCAATATTCCCGATACGGTGGGCTACACCGTCCCCGATGAGTTCGGTGAGCTGTTCCGCTACCTGCGCCAGCACGTGCCTGGCATCGAGCGTGTGACCCTCTCGGTGCACTGTCACGATGACCTGGGCATGGCGGTCGCCAACAGCCTGACGGCCGTGGTGGCGGGAGCCCGGCAGATCGAATGCACCATCAACGGCATCGGTGAGCGCGCCGGCAACTGCTCGCTCGAGGAAGTGGTGATGGCGCTGTCCACCCGCGCCGGCTTCTTCAACCTCAAGACCGGCGTGACCACCTCGCGCCTCTATCCCACCTCGCGGCTGGTATCGAACATCACCGGCATGCCGATCCCGCGCAACAAGGCCGTGGTCGGAGAGAACGCCTTCGCACACGAATCGGGCATCCATCAGCACGGCATGCTGCAGCATCGCTCCACCTACGAGATCATGCAGCCCACGGATGTGGGCCTGCCGAGCAGCAGCCTCGTGCTCGGCAAGCACTCCGGCCGCCACGCCCTGCGCGAGCGCGTCAAGCAGCTCGGCTTCGAGCTCGACGAGCTGGAATTCACGCGTGTCTTCGAGGAATTCAAGGCGCTGGCGGACCGCAAGAAGGAGCTCTTCGATGGCGACATCGAGGCGCTGGTGCTGCGCGCCGGTGGCGCGGCGTCGGGCCCCTGGTCCCTCGAGCAGCTCGACCTCGAGGTGCACAGCGGCTCTCAGGCGGTCGCAACGGTTCGTCTGCATCACACCGACGGCCGCTCCCTGGAGCGCGAAGCCACGGGCGATGGGCCGGTGGATGCGGCTTACAAGGCCATCGTGCAGGCCACCGGTGTCGCCGTGGTCGTGCGCAAATTCGAGGTGCACGCGGTAACCATCGGCGAGGATGCGCAGGGTGAGGCAATCCTGTACGTCGACTACGATGCACGCAGCTACCGCGGCTCGAGCGTCAGCACCAACATCGTCGAGGCTGCCAGCCGCGCGCTGCTGGAGGTAGTCAATCGCATCGAGCTCTCGCGCCAGTCCCACGCCCGCCATGGCGGCGAGCCGTCCGATCGTACCCGCGTCGCCCAGCGCGCCGTGTAGGAGGCCCCATGCCCATCCCCGCAACCCCCTTCATCTGGTTCAATGGCAAGCTGATTCCCTGGGAGCGCGCCACCGTGCACGTGCTGGCGCATGCCCTGCACTATGGTTCCTCCGTATTCGAGGGCGTGCGTGCCTACGCCACCCCGCGGGGCGTGGCGATCTTCCGCCTGCAGGATCACACGCGCCGCCTGTTCGACTCGGCGAAGATCTACCGCCTGCAGATCCCCTTCACGCCCGAGCAGATGAATGAGGCCTGCCATCAGGTGCTCGCTGCCAATGAGCTCTCCAAGGGCGCGTACCTGCGACCCATCGCACTGCGCGGCTATGGCGAGATCGGCGTCGCTCCCAAGATCGAGCCGCCGGTCGATGTGGCGGTGGCCGCGTGGGAATGGGGCAAATATCTGGGGCATGAGAGCGAGGCCTCGGGCGTCGATGTGTGCATCTCCTCCTGGCAGCGCGTGGCTCCCAACACACTGCCGGCCATGGCCAAGGCTGCCGGCAACTATCTGTCCAGCCAGCTCATCAGCATGGAGGCCAAGCGTCTGGGCTTTGCCGAGGGCATCGGACTGGCTCCCGACGGCACGGTCAGCGAAGGCGCCGGCGAGAATCTCTTCCTGGTGAAGGACGGGATCATCTGCACACCGAGCCTGGCGCATTCGGTACTCGGTGGCATCACGCGCGATACGGTCATGAAGCTGGCCGCTCAGCTCGGACTGGCGGTGCGCGAGTCCACCATCCCGCGCGAGCTGCTGTACCTGGCCGATGAGCTCTTCTTCACCGGCACGGCCGCCGAGATCACGCCGATCCGTTCGGTGGATCGCATCCCCGTTGGCAACGGACGGCGCGGACCGATCACCGAGCGGCTGCAACAGGCCTTCTTCGGCCTGTTCTCCGGCAACACCACCGACAGCTGGCACTGGCTGGACTTCGTCGACATGCAGCGCCCGGCGCGCACCGCGACGGCCTGAGCTGCGCACCGCAGGACCCCCTCCATGAAGACCATGTATCAGAAGATCTGGGAGCAGCACGAGGTCGTGCCCGAGAGCGCCGACACCCCGGCGGTGCTGTACATCGACCGCCACCTCATTCACGAGGTGACCTCTCCGCAGGCGTTCACGCTGCTGCGTCAGCGGGGCCTGCCGCTGCGCCGCCCCGAGCTGACCTTCGCGACCATCGATCACTCCAGTCCGACGCGCACCGAGCAGATCTTCGGCGGTGCGCCGATCGCCATTGAGTCGGCGGCCAGGCAGATCGGCGAGCTCGAGCGCAACTGCGCCGAATTCGGCGTGCAGCTGCTGGGCCTGAAGAACCCACAGCGCGGCATCGTGCACGTGATCGGGCCGGAGCTGGGCCTGACACTGCCGGGGTGCACGCTCGTGTGCGGCGACAGTCACACCAGCACGCACGGTGCCCTGGGTGCCCTGGCCTTCGGCATCGGCACTACCGAGGTCGCACACGTGTTTGCCACGCAGTGCCTGCTGCAGCGGCGTGCGCGCACGCTCGCCATCGACGTCAGCGGCAGGCTGCGCGACGGAGTGACGGCCAAGGATCTGATCCTCACCATCATCAGTCGCATCGGCGTCGCCGGCGGCACCGGCCACGTGATCGAATATCGAGGCAGCGCGGTGGCCGCGCTCGGTATGGACGAGCGCATGACCGTCTGCAATATGTCGATCGAGGCGGGGGCGCGCGCCGGCATGATCGCTCCGGACGAGATCACCTACGCATACCTCGAGTCCCGGGAACGCGCTCCCAAGCGGGCAGCCTGGCAGGAGGCGCTGCAGTACTGGCGTTCCCTGCCGAGCGACGCAGGCGCAGCGTTCGACCGCGAGGCGAGCCTCGATGGCTCGGCGGTCGAGCCGATGATCACCTATGGGACGCATCCGGGCATGGCAGTGCCGGTCACCGGCTCGATCCCCGAGAACAGCAGCGATCCGGTGTTCACGCACGCGCTCACGTACATGGGGCTGACGGCCGGACAGCCGATCGCCAATCAGCCCATCGACGTCGTGTTCATTGGCAGCTGCACCAACGGGCGGCTCTCGGATCTGCGCAGCGCCGCGCGGCTCATGGCCGGCCACAAGATCGCCCGCGGCGTGCGCGCCCTGGTCGTGCCCGGCTCCCAGCAGATCAAGAAAGCCGCGGAGGCTGAAGGGCTGGACCGCATTTTCCGCGACGCCGGCGCTGAGTGGCGCGAGTCGGGCTGCTCGATGTGCATCGGCATGAACGGCGATACGGTCGAGAAGGGCCAGTATTCATTGAGCACCAGCAATCGCAACTTCGAGGGCCGACAGGGGCCGGGCGCGCGCACCCTGCTGGTGAGCCCGCTGACGGCGGCGGCCAGTGCGCTGCGCGGTCGGGTGACCGACCCGCGCGAGCTGATGGGAGTGTAGAGCATGGAACCGATTCGACAGATCCGCTCAAGGACGGCCGTGCTGCCCTCCCCCAACATCGACACCGATCAGATCATCCCGGCGCGGTTTCTGCGTACGACCTCGCGCGAGGGACTGGGCAAGAATCTGTTCAACGACTGGCGCTACGATGCCAGCGGGGCGCCGCGCGCGGATTTCCTGCTGAACACCCCGGCCGCGGCCGGCTGCCAGATCCTGGTCGGCGGACGCAATTTCGGCTGCGGCTCCTCACGCGAGCATGCGCCCTGGGCGCTGATGGACTATGGATTTCGCGCCGTCATCAGCTCCGAGATCGCCGACATCTTCCGTAACAACTCGCTGAAGAATGGGCTCGTGCCGGTGGTGGTGGATGAGAGCACCGCGCAATGGCTGGTGGGCCATCCGGGCGTCGAAGTCACGATCGATATCGACAGCACCACGCTCGAGCTGCCCGAGGGGCGTCGAGTGAAGTTTCCGCTCGGCAGCTTCGACCGCTACTGTCTGCTGAACGGTGTGGATGAGCTCGGTTTCCTGCTCGGAAAAGCTCCGGCCATCGAAGCCTACGAGGCCCGCAGTGCACGCCTGCGCCAGCGGTACGCATGAAGGCGCACATCGCTGTCATCGCCGGGGACGGCATCGGGCCGGAAGTCACCACTCAGGCCGTGCGCGTGCTGCGTGCCGTGACCGATCGATTTCACCACGAGCTCACGCTCAGCGAAGTGCCCTTCGGCGGCGCGGCGATCGACCTGCACGGTGATCCGCTGCCCGAGGCCACCCTCGCTGCCTGTCAGAGCGCCGATGCCGTGCTGCTCGGGGCGATCGGCGGGCCGAAGTGGTCGTCCCCTCAGGCCAAGGTGCGTCCGGAGTCCGGCCTGCTGCGTCTGCGCAAGCTCATGGGCCTGTACGCGAACCTGCGCCCCGTGGTCGTGCATCCGGCGCTGCGCAACGTCTCGACCCTCAAGTCCGAGGTCATCGAAGGGGTCGACCTGCTGTTCGTGCGTGAGCTGACGGGCGGCATCTACTTCGGTCCCAAGACGCGCGATGCCACGCAGGCGAGCGATCTGTGCCAGTACAGCGCGCAGGAGATCGAGCGCATCGTGCGTGCGGCCGCTCGTCTGGCGCGCGCTCGCCGCCGAAAGCTCCTGTCGATCGACAAAAGCAACGTGCTGGAAACCTCGCGGCTGTGGCGCGAAGTGTGCGAGCGTGTCATGCGCGCGGAGTTTCCCGACGTGCAGCTCGAGCACATGCTGGTGGATTCGGCGGCCATGCACCTGATCCGCCGGCCGCGCGATTTCGACGTCGCTGTCACCGAAAACATGTTCGGCGACATCCTGACCGACGAGGCCTCCATGCTATGCGGCTCGCTCGGCCTGCTGCCCTCGGCGTCCCTCGGTGAGGGCACGCGCGGCCTGTACGAGCCCATTCACGGCTCGGCGCCCGATATCGCCGGCCAGGGCATCGCCAACCCCTATGGGGCGATCCTGAGCGTAGCCATGCTGCTGCGTCATTCGCTGCAGCTGGAACAGGAAGCCCGTGCCGTGGAGCACGCCGTCGAGCGCGCCATTGGCGATGGCGTACGCACGCCGGATATCGCGGCACCGGGCCATCGGCCTGCGAGCACCCAGGAGGCCGGCGCTGCGGTACTCGCGGCGCTGGGCTGAGCCCGCCGTCGGCGGCTGGCCGGGCTCGCGCGGCGTTCGCCGGCGTCAGGAAGCCAGAATCTGGTAGCTGTCGGTGAGCAGCCGATGCGTGCCGCTGTCGGTCAGCAGCGGCTGGCTATCGCCATCGGTGATGAGGCTCAGCGGCGCTCCCGTGAGCAGCCGCTGGCAGTGTGTAGCAGGCGCCGGCTTGGCAAACAAATAGCCCTGCGCGAGCCCGCAGCCGAGCTGCCGCAGCTTCTCGAGCTGCTGCCAGCCCTCGATGCCCTCGGCGACGGTCTTGATGTTCAGATGGCGCGCCATCGCAATGATCGCCCCGACGATGGCCAGGTCGCTCATGTCGGTGACGAGGTCGCGCACGAAGCTGCGATCGATCTTCAGATAGTCGACGTGCCAGCGCTTGAGGTAGCCGAGACTGGAATAGCCGGTGCCGAAATCGTCGATCGCGATGCTGACGCCCAGCTCACGCAGCTGCGTGATGGCATCCAGCCGTGAGGCGCCGCCGCGGCTCTCGCGCCGCTCGAACATGGTGCTCTCGGTCAGCTCCAGCTGCAGCAGCGCCGGGCTCATGCCATGGGCAGTGGTGAGCGCCTCGATCTTCTCGCGCAGGTTCGAGCGCTGCAGCTGCACGGCGGAAATATTGACTGCGATGGGCACCAGCGTCGCTCCCTCGCGCCGCCAGTACTGCAGATCCTCCAGCACCCGCTGCAGCACGAACTCGCCGACCGGCACGATCAGGCCGGTCTCCTCGGCGACGTCGATGAAGCGTCCCGGCAAAATGAATCCGCCCTGCCCGGGCTGCTTCCATCGCAGCAGTGCCTCCAGGCCCATGACGCGGTTACTGAGAATGTCGACGATCGGCTGGTAGTGCACATCGAGCTGGCCGAGCTCGAGGGCGCTGCGCAGGCTGGCCTCGATGGCCACACGCTCGCGCAGCTTGCGTGCCATGACGGGACTGAACAGCTGGAAGTTATTGCGGCCGCGATCCTTGGCCTGGTACATGGCGGTATCGGAATGGCGCAGCAGCTCACCCATGTCCGTGCCGTCGCGCGGATAGAGCCCCACGCCGATGCTCGCCGTGGCCACCAGTGGGCGTCCATCGACGACGATGGGCGTGCTCAGGGCGCGATTGATGCGCTCGGCCATCTCGCTGATGACCTCGGTCTTGCGGATGCCCTGCAGCACCACGATGAATTCATCCCCGCCCATGCGCACGACCATGTCCTCGGAGCGCACCGTGGCACGCACGCGCTCGGCGACCTTCTTGAGCAGCTTGTCGCCGGTCTCGTGACCGCGCGAGTCGTTGATGTGCTTGAAGCGGTCCAGATCCAGGAACAGCACCGCGAGCATGTTGTTATTGCGTTTGGCTTCCTCGATCGCCCCGGGCAGATGGTGGGCCAGATACAGCCGGTTGGGCAGCCCGGTGAGCTGGTCATGATGCGCCAGATGGTCCAGATGCTGCTGCTTCTCGAGCAGCTGCGCCTCGACGCGCCGGCGCAGCGAGACGTCGCAGATGGTGAAGGCGAGCATGGCCTCCTCGCCCACGTTCAGCGGATGTCCCGTCACCTCCACTTCCATCGAGCTGCCGTCCCGGCAGAGCTGGTGCAGCTGCAGTGCCACGCTCGAGTCCGGAGAGCGCAGGCGTGCGATCGTCTCCGCGTCCATGCCCTCGCTCTCGAACAGCTGCAGCAGCGTCAGGGAACGCAATTCGGCGAATGAATAGCCCAGGCTTCGCTGCGCGGCGGGGTTGGCATCGACAATGCGCAGGGTCTCGGCCTGGACCATCAGCACCCCATTGGGCGACTGCTCGAGACTCGCGCTGTAGCGCGCCGCCTGCCGGCCGCTGTTTTGCCGGCTCAGCAGGTACCAGGCGGCCAGCGCACCGCCTGCGGCGGCCAGCAGCAGACCGACCAGCATGCCGATCACCCACATGGCTCTGCCCGAGGCCGCACCAGCGGCACATTGGTCTTCCCGGCCATCACCGCGACGGCTCCCTGAGTTCCGCGCTCAAGCAACGACGCCCTCTCTCCCTGGTGTTGAGCGGCCGCTGCCGGCGTCAACGTCTTTACAGTGTTTGTTACGGGCCGTGACAGTCTGGCTAAACGGCCTGCGTATCTCGCGGGCGCGGCGCACAGTTTGCGTGGCGCTCACGCAGCGTCCGGCACCCGGGGCGCGCGCTGGGTCGCGGAACGGCACACGATCAGCGAAGTCCTACATTTGCAGGGGTGGGAGCGTTTTCCATAATCACTCACCTCCCAGCGCACCACGGCGCTTCGCCGACAGCACGCGGCGCGCCAGGAAGCAGGCACTGATGCTCACGGGGCCCAGGCGCTCGCGCAGGCGCGCCTGAGCACATTTGAAGTGCTTTCCGGTGGTCAGCACATCATCGAACAGCACCAGCTCCATGCGCAGTGCACATTTGAGCAATTGCGATGCATCCACACTCATGATCCCGTAGAGCGCCCCAAAGCCCACACGCTGGCGCCCGCGGTGGTCGGCGGGCAGGGACTGTGACTGCTGCAGCAGAGGGCGGATGTCGGCATCGTATCCGGCGAAGGCAAGGCGCAGCAGCCGCAGCAGCCGATCGTCATAGTCGCCCGTACCCGCCTGCCCCGAGGGTGGAATCGGGCACCAGCTCGCCTGTTCGACCCATGAGCGTGGCGCCGCGGCGCGAAGTGCCTGCGCCGCGCGCACCAGCGCGCATTCCTTGTAGAGCGCACGCAGCGGGCAGGCCGCCGCCTGCGAGGGGCTGCATTTGAGGTCGCGGATCCAGCGCTGTGCGCGGTTGTGCGCCCGGCCGGGCCAATATTCCCACAGGTAGCAGCAACGGTCCGGCGCCTCCAGAAAGCAGTGCTGTGAGCTTCGCGCTGCATCCAGCAGATGCAGCGAGCCGTCCTTTTCACCGGCCCCGCTCATGGACGGGTGCCCTGCCCGATCAGCCGCACGCGTTGCCAGAAGCTCGCCGAGCTGATCTTCAAATACCCGCACAGATCGGGCAGTTGCTCGAGCTCCGAGGCCAGTACCGCCTGTTCGATGAGCCGCTGTTCGGTTCTCTGGCGCGATCGGCTCCCATGCCCGGCAGCGCCCGGCGCAGCAAGGTCGCGGCTGTCGGTCTGCTGTCGACGGATGACTTCGCGCTCGCCGATGAGCCGGGCGGCAAACGCTGAGGTTCCCCCGTGCTCACTGCCTGCACAGCGCAGAATCAGCGTATTGCCGCAGTTCTCCACAATCGCCTGCGCCTCCCCACCATAGGTCGAGGACACCTGGGCCACCGACTGCCAGCCGAGTACGCAGCGACCGCCGAATTTGCGCAGACGCGCCAGTGCATCCTTCAGCCCCGCAATCGGTCCCAATGCATCCAGCTCATCCACAACGAACCAAAGACGCTGATCCAGCTCCTCCTGCGCACCGTCCATCGTCTCGAAGATGGCAAGGCGCATCCAGGCGGCAATCAGTGAGCGCAGTGCGGCGATCTGGTTGGCACGATACGGAATGAACAGCACGCCGCAACCGCTGCGCACCCAGGCGCGCACCGATAATGGCGCTGCGCGCTGCAGGGCGACGTGCTCGAGGGCGGCGGCCGCAGCGC
>DATBPG010000247.1:0-2474 GCA_036561485.1 Steroidobacteraceae bacterium
CATCACTTCATGGAGGCGTACTTCGAACAGGACCTGAAGATGCGCCTGCGTGCTTCCTACTTTCCCTTCACAGAGCCTTCGGCCGAAGTGGATATCTCCTGCGTGCTGTGCGCCGGTCGCGGCTGCCGCGTCTGCAAACAGAGTGGCTGGCTCGAGGTCGCCGGCTGCGGCATGGTGCACCCGGCGGTGTTCGCCGCCTGTGGCATCGATGCCGAGCGCTACACGGGCTACGCCTTCGGCGCGGGCATCGATCGGCTCGCGATGCTGCGCTATGGGGTGAACGATCTGCGGTTATTCTTCGAAAGCGACCTGCGCTTTCTCGGACAGTTCGCCCAGGGCAGCGGATGAAGCTCGCGCTCTCCTGGCTTGCCGACTGGGTTGACTGGCCCTCTGCCTGGGACGCGCCCGAACTTGCGCGACGTTTGACCGCGTCCGGCTTCGAGGTCGAGGCACTGAGCGCAGCGGCGCCGGCCTTCGAGCGCGTCATCGTTGCGCGCATCGTCGCCATCGAGCCGCATCCCCAGGCCGACAAGCTGCGCGTGTGCCGCGTCGACACCGGCGCCGAGAGCGTGCAGATCGTATGCGGGGCGGCCAATGCACGCGCCGGACTGACCAGTGCGCTGGCGCAGGTCGGTGCGCGCCTGCCCGGCGATGTGAGCATACGGGCGGCGACGCTGCGTGGCGTGCAGTCGCAGGGCATGCTCTGTTCCGCGCGCGAGCTCGGGCTCTCGGAAAGCTCCGAGGGCATTCTCGAGCTGCCCGGCGATGCCCCGGTGGGCCAGGATCTGCGTCGCTATCTGAATCTCGATGACGTCGTGCTGGACGTGAATGTCACGGCTGACCGCGGCGATGCCATGTCGGTGCTCGGCCTTGCGCGCGAGGTCGCGGCCCTCAGCGGCACCTCGTTGAAAGTCGGCCCATCTGCGCCCACGTCCACCTCGGCGCCTGCCGGCTCGGAGGCGGAGCATTTCGGCGTCACGGTACAGCCCGGCTCGGGCGCCGCGCGTCTGCTGGTGGCGCTGCTGCACGGCGCGGATAATACGCGGCCGGCGCCGCTGTGGATGCGCGAGCGTCTGCGGCGGGTCGGGCTGCGCTCCATCAGTGCCGTGGTGGACATCACCAACTACGTCATGCTCGAGCTCGGCCAGCCGCTGCATGCGTACGATCGCGCCAAGGTCGAGGGCGGCCTCGAAGCACGCCGTGCGCGCGCCGGCGAACGGCTCACCCTGCTGGATGGGCGCGACATCGAGCTCGCGCCCGATGTCCTCGTGATCGCCGATGAGCGCCGCGCTCTCGGCCTCGCCGGCGTGATGGGCGGCCAGGGCAGTGCCATCAGCCCCGAGACCCGGGACATCGTCCTCGAGGTGGCCTGGTTCGCTCCGTCGGCCATCGCGGGGCGCGCGCGCCGCTATGGCCTCGTCACCGATGCCAGCCAGCGCTTCGAGCGCGGCGTGGACTGGCGCGGACAGGAGCGTGCGCTCGAGCGGGCCGTTGCGCTGCTCGCGGCCATCACCGGGGCCACGGCAGAGGCGTCCCGCCGGGCCGAGCAGCCGGGAGAGCTGCCCAGCGTGCCGACCGTGACACTGCGCTCAGGGCACCTGCAGCGCCTGCTCGGCATGCATCTGGAGGCTGGGGAGATCGAGCGCCGCCTGCGTTCGCTCGCGATGAACGTGAGCAGGGCGCCGGCCGCCGCTGCCGGCCCCAGCGCTGCCGCGGCCGCCTGGCAGGTGCAGCCGCCCTCCTGGCGCTTCGATATTGCCATCGAGGCCGATCTCATCGAGGAGGTCGCGCGCCTGGTCGGTCTGGATACCATCGCCGAGGCCGATGCGCCGCTGCCGGTGCAACTGCACGCCCCGGCGGCGCGACGCATCGATGAGCGCACCGTGCTGCGCACGCTCGCCGCGCGTGGTTATCAGGAAATCATCACCTATGCCTTCGTCGACCCGGCCCTGCAGCGCAGCCTGCTGGGCGAGCACGCGGCGATCGAGCTGGCCAACCCTATCGCCTCGGACCTCTCGGTGATGCGTGCGTCGCTCTGGCCGGGCCTGGTGCAGGCGGCACGGGAGAATCTGCGCCGCCAGCAATCGCGCGTGCGGCTCTTCGAACTCGCTACGCAGTTCGAGCGCATCCTCTCCAGCACGTCGAGTGCGACGGACGCTACGGCGAACTCCACTGCGGCAAATTCAGCCTATCGCGAGCGCAAGATGCTCGCCGGCCTCGCACTGGGCTCGCGGCTACCCGAGCAGTGGGGCGCTGCGACGTCGCCAGTGGATTTCTTCGATGTGAAGGGCGATGTGCAGGCGGTGCTGGCGCTCGCCGCTGCCCCCGGGGAGCTGCACTTCGAGCCGGCGAGGGACGTGCCGTGCCTGCATCCGGGCCGCAGCGCCCACATCGTGCGCGCGGGCCGGCGTGTGGGCACCCTCGGGGAGCTGCATCCGGGACTGCTGCGCGAGCTGGACCTGGGCGAGAGCCCG
>DATBPG010000248.1:0-5973 GCA_036561485.1 Steroidobacteraceae bacterium
GCCCTCGCGGATGATCGCCTGCGCGAGCACCGTGGCGGTGGTGGTGCCGTCACCGGCCTCATCGGAGGTGTTGGACGCGACCTCCTTCACCATCTGCGCGCCCATGTTCTCGAACTTGTCCTTCAGCTCGATTTCCTTCGCGACCGATACACCGTCCTTGGTGACGGTCGGGGCACCGAAGCTCTTCTCGAGCACGGCGTTGCGGCCCTTGGGGCCGAGCGTTGCCTTCACGGCGTTCGCAAGAATGTTGACGCCGCGGAACATGCGTTGCCGCGCGTCGTCACTGAACCGAACTTCTTTCGCTGCCATAGTCGTAATTCCTTGAATTCGTTGGTGATTCTTACTTCTCGATCACCGCCATGAGGTCCTCTTCCCGCATCACGACGAGGTCCTCGCCTTCGATCTTGACCTCCGTGCCGGAATACTTGCCGAACAGGATCTTGTCGCCGACCTTGACGTCGAGCGGGCGGACCTGACCGTCTTCGAGGATCTTGCCCTTGCCGACGGCAACGACCTTGCCCTGCACCGGCTTTTCAGCCGCCGTATCGGGGATCACGATGCCGCCTGGCGAGGTGCGCTCTTCCTCCACCCGCTTGACGATCACGCGATCATGAAGAGGACGAATCTTCATGGATAACTCTCCTTAAGATGAATGACCTTGTTCGCTCTGCGAGCACTTAAGTTAAAATCCAGCCCCGTCGCCGCCCGGCGTGCGCTTTGCGCCGCCAGTGTCGACTGCTTGTTAGCACTCCAGCCGCTTGGCTGCTAATCATAGGGGCGCATGCCGGATTTTCAAGGGGTATCCATCGGCGCTCATGAGTTTGCCCCTCCAGTTCGTCCGGCAGGATGCCGCACTGCAGCGTCTACAGCGATGGGGGCAGGGCTGATGCAGGGCCGATGCAGGGCCAGATGTGGCCCGGCTCACGGCTGCGGCGGGCGGATCTTTGAGACCATGCGCTCAGTTATGACCTCACGGTGACGGATATGAAGCCGCGCAGCCTGTTTCCCCCTGTCGCACTCGCCTGGACTGCCTGCGGCCTGCTCACCCTCGCGGGCGCTGGCGCTGCGATCGCCGCCCCCGCGAACGCCGCGCCCCCGGGCCCCGCCACGGCGGCGACAGCTGCTGCACCGGCGAGCCCGGCCTCGCCCGCCGCCGCCTCCAGCACTGGCCTCAGCTCGCTGCTCGATGAGCTGCACAGCGGCGGCTCGAGCTCGGCAGACAATGTTTTCCTCTTGCCCTCGCAGGCGTTTCAGCTCAGCGCGGCAGCTGATGCCCAGGGGCGACTGCAGCTGGCATGGGTCATCGCGCCCGGCTATTACCTCTATCGAGATCGCATCAGGATCGCCAGCGCCTCGCCGGGGCTCTCCCTCGACGCGCCACAGTTTCCGGCCGGCGTGGTCAAGTCGGATCCCTATTTCGGCAGGCAGGTCATCTACCACCAGCAGCTCGTCGTCACCGTTCCAGTCCATGACAACGCTGCCGCCCCCTCGGCGATCAATGTGACCTATCAGGGTTGTGCCGAAGCGGGCCTGTGCTACCCGCCGATCACACGCACGCTGTCCGTGGCGCTGCCCGTCGGCGGATCGCCTGCGGGGCCCGCAGCCGGCCAGGGGTCGGCAGCCAGCGTATCCAGCGTCACGGCCGGCAGTCCCGCCCCCTACGTCTCCGATCAGGATCGGCTCGCCACCCTGATCCGCTCGGGCAATCTGTTCGGTGTGCTCGCGACCTTCTGGGGCCTGGGTCTGCTGCTGGCCTTCACGCCCTGCTGCCTGCCGATGGTGCCGATTCTCTCGGGACTCATTGCCGGCGGGGGCCAACGCCTGAGCAGTGCACGCGCGTTCGCCCTGTCGCTGACCTACGTGCTTGGCATGGCCGTGACGTACACGGCAACGGGTGCAGCGTTTGCGGCTGCGGGTAGCCAGGTGCAGGCGGCCTTCACCCAGAGCTGGGTCACGGCGCTGTTCGCAGCCCTGTTCGTCGCCATGGCGCTGTCGATGTTCGGTTTCTATACGGTGCAGATTCCCGCGTTTCTGCAGACGCGCCTGGCAGCGGCGAGCAATCGCCAGCAGGGCGGTCATTTTGGCGGCGTGGCGGTGATGGGCGCTCTCTCGGCGCTGATTGTCACGACCTGCGTAGCCCCGCCGCTGGTGGCGACGCTCGCCTACATCGGCCAGAGTGGCGCGATTGCACGCGGCTCGGCAGCGCTGTTCGCCATGGCGCTGGGCATGGGCGCGCCGCTGCTGGTGGTGGGCACCTCGGCGGGCCGCTGGCTGCCCAAGGCCGGCGCCTGGATGGATGCGGTCAAGCGCCTCTTTGGCGTCATGATGCTGGCCTTGGCGGCCTGGATGCTCACACGCATTGTACCGGCACGGGCCACGCTGGCCTTGTTCCTGGTGCCGGCCGTGGCGGCCTGCGTGGTGCTGTGGACGCTGTCGCGCACGCGCTCGGTCCGGGCACCGGTGCGCATGGGCGCGATCATGGGTACGGGCGCCGCAGCCCTGTACGCCGTGATGCTCATGGTGGGAATGGGACTGGGTGCCGAGAATCCGCTTGCCCCCCTGTCCCGGCCGGTCTCGGAGCTGGCGTTCCAGAACATCTCTTCCGTCGCGCAGCTGGATCAGGTGGTGAGGCAGGCCGCCGCACAGGGCGAGCCGGTGATGCTGGATTTCTATGCCGACTGGTGCACCTCCTGTAAGGAAATGCAGCACTACACCTTCAACGACCCGGCCGTACGCGCAACGCTGCAGCACGTGCGGCTGCTGCGCGCCGACGTCACCGCCAACAACGGGGACGATCAGGCTCTGCTGAAGCTCTTCCAGATACCCGGCCCGCCGACCATCGCGTTCTACGACGCGCAGGGCCACGAGCTGCGCCAGTTTCGTGAGGTCGGCTACATGAATGCCCCGCGCTTCGCGGCGCTGCTGCAGCAGGCGCTGCTCGAACCGCACACCGCGCGCGCCGGATAGCGCTATCCTGCAGCTCTGAGCTGTCGGCGCGGCTCCGCGTTGCGGGTTCGCGCGAGCGCCCCGGGGATAAGCGTATGCGCCTGCTGATTCGCGCGCTCGGAACGCTGCTGCTGGTGCTGTGCGGCATCCTGGCCGGCTTCCTGGGCTATCGCACATTGCATCGACCCACGCTGATCGCGCAGCCTGAGGCCGCTGCGGCCCAACAGCCCGCGACGGCCCCGCAGGCCACCCAGGCGCCCGCGAATGCCGCCCCGGCCGCCGCCGCATCCATCCCCGAGACGCTGCCGGAGGTGCAGGTTCCGGACCTCAACGGCCAGCCGCGCTCGCTACGTCAGTACCTGGGCCACCCGCTCGTGGTGAACTTCTGGGCCACCTGGTGCGAGCCCTGCCGACGCGAGATGCCACTGCTGCAGCAGCTGTGGCAGCAGCACCGCGCGCAGGGGATCGGCGTGCTCGGTGTGGCAGTGGATTCGCGCAGCGCCGTGCAGAAGTACCTGCACGCAACGCCGGTCGGATATCCCATCCTTGCGGATGTAGACCAGGGCAGCGCCGCCGTGGCGAGTTTTGGTATCGAGCCGGTCCTGCCGTTTTCGGTGTTCACCGACGCGCAGGGCCGCATTGTCGCGGTCAAGCTCGGCGAGCTGCACCGCGACGAAGCCGAGGCCATTCTCGCGCAGGTGCAGCAGGTGACGCGCGGCCAGCAGACGCTGCCCGAGGCGCGCCGGCAGATTGCCGCGCAGCTGCATGCCCTGGCCATCCAGCGCGCCAAGCAGACCGTGCAGCCCTAGCTTCCTGAGCGCGGCGCCACCGCCGCCCGGCGCCGCATCCGGCGGTGCCATTCGACCTGTTCTGTGCAGAAGCGTGCATTCTGCTGCCAAATAGTGGGCAAATCGGCGCAGATTGGGTACATTCTGCGGCGGCCAGGCAGGAGCTGCGAGTTGGACATACGTAAAATCAAAAAAATGATCGAGCTGCTCGAAGAGTCGGGCATCGCCGAGATCGAGATCAAGGAGGGCGAGGAGACGCTGCGGATTGCCAGGGTGATACCCGGGCAGGCCACCTACCTGACCGCACCGGCCGCAGCAGCCCCACAGATACCGGCCCCGGCCGCCGCCCCGACGCCCACCCCCTCGCCTGCGGCAGCGACGGGACAGAGCGGCGAGGGGATCAGTGCGGCCGCGGGCGAGCACATCGTCACGGCCCCCATGGTCGGCACGTATTATTCGGCGCCGTCGCCGGGGGCCAAGGCCTTCGTCGAAATCGGCGACGAAGTGGAGGTCGGCCAGGTTCTGTGCATCATCGAAGCGATGAAGATGATGAATCAGATCGAGTCCGAGCGGGCCGGCCGCGTCAAGGCAGTCCTGGTGAAGGACGCCGAGCCAGTCGAATTCGATCAGCCGCTGTTCATCATCGAATAGGCACGCTAGCCCTGTAGGCGAGCGGCGCCACGCTGCAGTTCCATGCCCATGCTTGAAAAAATTCTGATTGCCAATCGCGGCGAGATCGCCCTGCGCATCCTGCGGGCCTGCCGCGAGCTCGGCATCAAGACGGTGGCCGTGCATTCCACCGCCGATGCCAACCTCAAACACGTCCTGCTGGCCGACGAGTCGGTGTGCATCGGCCCGCCACCCTCGGCGCAGAGTTACCTCAATATGCCCGCGATCATCAGCGCTGCGGAGGTGACCGACGCCGTAGCCATCCATCCCGGTTATGGCTTTTTGTCGGAGAACGCGGACTTCGCCGAGCGTGTGGAGAAAAGCGGCTTCACCTTCGTCGGACCGAAGGCCGAGACCATCCGCGCGATGGGCGACAAGGTCTCGGCAATCCGTGTCATGCGCGGCCATGGCGTGCCGTGCGTGCCCGGCTCCGATGGCGCGCTGGGCGAGAGCTCCGAGGAAAACCTGCGCATCGCTCGGGACATCGGCTACCCCATCATCATCAAGGCATCCGGCGGCGGCGGCGGCCGTGGCATGCGTGTGGTGCATTCCGAGGGCTCGCTGCTCAGCTCCATTGCGGTGACGCGCTCGGAGGCGCTCGCGGCCTTCGGCAACGAAGCGGTGTACATGGAAAAGTTTCTCGAGCGCCCACGGCACATCGAGTTTCAGGTGCTGGCCGATCATTACGGCAATGTCATCAGCCTCGGCGAGCGCGACTGCTCCATGCAGCGCCGTCATCAGAAGGTCATCGAGGAGGCCCCCGCACCGGGCATCAGTGCGCGCCAGCGCCGCACCATGGGCGAGCGCTGCGTGGAGGCCTGCCGCGCCGTGGATTATCGCAATGCCGGCACGATGGAGTTCCTCTACCAGGATGGCGAGTTCTACTTCATTGAGATGAATACGCGCATCCAGGTCGAGCATCCTGTCACCGAGCTGGTGACCGGCATCGATCTCGTCAAGGCGCAGCTGCTCATCGCCGCCGGGGACAAGCTGCCCTACACGCAGGCGGACGTGCAGGTGCGCGGCCATGCGATCGAGTGCCGCATCAACGCCGAGGATGCGCGCACGTTCATGCCCTCACCCGGTCCGATCAAGCTGTGGCATCCGCCCGGCGGCCCCGGCATCCGCGTCGACAGCCATCTGTACCTCGGCTACAACGTACCGCCCTACTACGACTCGCTGATCGGCAAGCTCATCGCGCACGGCGATACGCGCGAGACCGCAATCGCCCGCATGCGCAACGCGCTATCCGAATTCGTGGTGGAGGGCATCAAGACCAACACGGCCCTGCATCAGGAGATCCTGGCACACGCGGCCTTTCAGGCAGGCGGCCTGGATATCCATTATCTGGAGCGTCGGCTCGGGCTGAAGTGAGCTCGACCGCAGCAGCGCCGATGCCAGGGTATCTCGAGCTGAGCTTCGAGCTCGGCGCACGCTCGGCAGCGCAGAGCGAGCAGGCCTGCCTCGCCGCCGGTGCGCTCGCCATCACCCTGTGCGACGCCGTGGACGAGCCGGTGCTCGAGCCACTGCCTGGAGAGATGCGGCTCTGGCGCAGGACCCGCGTGCGGGC
>DATBPG010000249.1:0-2636 GCA_036561485.1 Steroidobacteraceae bacterium
GTGAGAGCGATGCGATAGTCGTTGTAGACCTGGGCACGCGCCGCGGAGAAATCCTCTGCGGCGGCAGGCTGGCGCTGCTGCATGACCAGCACGTGCACGCCGTCGCTCTGCACGATCGGATCGGACACCTCGCCCGTGCCAAGCGTCATGGCCACCTGGAAGAGCTGCGCACCCAGATGCAGCTTGGCCGCGAAGTCCAGTTGCTGTGAATCGTACTGCGGGGAGGCATCCACGAAGCCGAAGTGCTCCATGAGGTAGGCGACGCTCGCGCCAGAACGCAGCTGGTAGACCGCCTCGACCGCATCGGCCTGTGCCTGCGTCACCGTCTGGTCGGCGTTCTGATAGCCGCCCACGTGCAGCACCAGATTCTGCACCGTCATCGTCCCCTGGCTCGAATAGCGATCGCGGTGCGCCTCGTAGTAGGCGCGAAGCTGCGCGTCGGTGGGCTGCACGGCCTGCTCGGGTGCAGCGGCCTGCGCATCCACGGCATCGGCCATGGTCGTGCGCACCTCCTCGATGGTCTCGGGCAGGTTCAGCACCAATGCACGCTGCACCAGCAGTTCCTTGTCGATCATCTCGTGCAGCACGTGCGCGCGCTGTGCCGTGGTGGTCTGATCGAAGGGCTGCTCGGTCTCGGTCGCGGTCTGCGAGATGAAATCGCTCATGAGAACGCCCTGCTGGTTCACGAGCGCGACGTAGCCGGGCGGCACCTGCGTCAGGGAGCGTGGTGCGCGGTGAAACAGCCCGACGCCGGCGAGGATCAGCCCGGCCACCATGGCCGCTACCGGCAGCGCCACGCGCCGCTGCGCCGGACTGGCCCATTGCGCCACGCGCCAGCGCAGCCGATGGGTGCGCCGAGGCGCCGCGCTGACGGTGTGTATCGAGGTCTGTGGCACGGCCATGGCGTCAGCCCCCCTCGACGCTGCTCTTCGAGAGGCCGTGCAGATAGACGGCCAGTGCGCGCATCTGCTCGAGGCTGAGCCGTCCGCGCCAGGCCGGCATCACGCGATGACGGCCATAGAAGATCGTGTCGTAAATGTCCTGCTCGCTGCCACCGTTATTCCAATGGTTCACCGTCAGATCCGGCGCGCCATAGTCAGAATTGCCTTTGGCATCCGAGCCATGGCAGTCGTAGCAGCCGTACAGGTCGCTGTGGAACAGCGTCTCGCCCTCATTGGCGCCTTCCGCATCATAGGGGCGATGGTTGAGCTTCATGATGAACTGCACCAGCTCGCGCACCTGCCCGTCCGAGAGGCGTCCCATGAGACCAAAGGCCGGCATATCGGTGACATTGAGTGCCTTGGGCGCACCGCTGCGGATGCCATAGAGCAGAATGCGCTCGATCTGAAATACGCTGCCATTGCCCCAGAGCCAGTGACCCCCGGTGAGGGCCGGCGCGCCCAGCGCCGGATTGCCGCGCATGTCAGCACCATGGCAACCCGCGCAGTTGCTCTTATACAGTGGCTGCGCCTCGGCGTCGGCAAAGCGCACCAGCGAGGCATGCGCATCCACGTCCTGCGGGTAGCTGCGCAGCAGCGCCTGTGCAAGCTGCGAGTGCTGCCAGTGCGCATGCCAGATCACGGCCAGCAGCGCGGCGAGCAGCACTGTCGGCAGCGCCAGCCACGCCAGCAGCCGCCATTTGCTGCCAGCTGCGCGCATGAGATTCAGGCGGCCGCAGGCAGGCTCGCCGCGTGCGCCGCCGCGCCCTGCGTCTCGTCAAACAGCAGCAAACGACCGGCATTGCCCAAGCCCAGGAAGGTGCTGAGATTGTGCAGCAGGGCCGCGATGATGGGTGCCTCGATGCCCAGTACGCCGGCGCCCGAGAGCACGATCAGTCCGAAGGTAAAGCCCAGGCCGATCGCGACGTTGACATAGATGGTTCGCCGACAGCGCCGGCTCAGGCGGATGGCGGTGCCCAGACGCCGCAGGTCATTGGTCATCAGCGCCAGATCGGCGGAGGCCAGTGCCACGTCGGCACCCTGAGAGCCCATGGCCACGCCGACAGCGCCGGCGCGCAGGGCGAGCGAATCGTTGATGCCGTCGCCCACGACCATCGGGCGGCGCCCATTCTTGATCTCCGCCATCACCCGATCCATTTTCTGCTCCGGCAGCATCTCGGCACAGACCTCATTGATCTGGATCTCTTCGGCCACCTGGCGGGCGGCGGCGTCTCGGTCGCCCGTCAGCAGAACCATGTGCTCGATGCCCAGCTGCTTCAGATCCTGCACGGCCTCCCCGGCGCTGCCGCGCAGTTGATCGAGGAACAGCAGCCACCCCATGAAGCGCCCGCCGCAGCTGACGCCGGCGATCGGGCCGTTGTGCGCGGGCGCAGGGGGAATCTCCATGCCCAAGCGCGTGAACAGATCCGCGCGGCCCAAGGCCACTGAGCGCCCCTCATACTCGCCCGTCACACCAAAGCCGCCGAGCTCACGCGTTTCGGTCAGGGGCAGCCGCTCCTGCACAGGCAGGGCCACTGCGGCCGCGCGGCTCAGGGGATGATTGCTCGCCGCGCCGAGGCTGCCTGCGATCCGGCGCACGAGCTGCGCATCTGCGCCATTCACTGCAAGCACCTGCGTCAGGCGCAGCTGACCGGTCGTGAGGGTCCCGGTTTTGTCGAAGATCACTGAGGAGACATC
>DATBPG010000250.1:0-8568 GCA_036561485.1 Steroidobacteraceae bacterium
AGCCGCCCGAGCCGGCATTGAGGGGCGGCGTGAATCCGGCGGGGATCTGGTAGTTGACCGGGGAGCTCGAGTTGGCGAGCCCCGCGGCGGCATTCGCGTCGGCCAGGGCACCCGAGCCGGTCATGATGGCACCGCTCAGATCGCCGTCCATCGACTCGGAGTTGCCCACGGCGATGAGCACCTGCGGATGCGCCGGCACCGCGACGGTCAGCGGATACTGCGCGATCGAGACGGTGGGGGTCACAGTCGCGCGCACTGGCGCAGGCACACTGCCCACACCGACCAGGATCAGCACTGCCATCAGCACCAGGGCCAGAGCGGAGCGAGCGAAACGATGCGGATGCGCGGTCATGTCAGCACCCCTGTATGCGGATGAGCTGCACGGTGGCGCTGGCGGTGCCATCGCCGCCGGCGGCGTGTGCAGTGATACGGCGGAACTTCAAGCTATTGGCCGTGCTGCCGTAGAGGGAGGCGTTGCCGCCGCCGCAGCCTTGAGTGACCACCGGTGGCAAATCCTCGACCACGAACTGCGGCTGGGCGGCGGCGGGTGCCGCCGCCAACGGGGCGCCGTTATTGGTATAGACGACGCTATCGGTTCCGGGCAATGACCAGGGCGCGGTGCGGTCGATGGTGGGGCCCGGCACTTCCTGCCCGAGTGTCTTCAGGCCCGGCACCGTGTTGAAGAGGTAGTTTGCCTGCGCCAGCGGCCCGCCGACGTCATCGAAGGCCGCCTCGAGTGCGGCCTGGGAGGTCTGCAGCGCCAGCTGATGGTTGTAGTCGTTCTGCGCAAGGCGCTCCTCGACCGTCTGCTGCCGCGCAAGCGAAATGCCCAGTAAGGTGAGGACCAGCAGCAGGATCAGCGACATGAACAGCACCATGCCGCGTTGAGCGCCGCGGCGCTGGCGCAGGAGGGCGGCTGGGCGCTGAGCGTCAACCGGATGCATTTTCCACCGCAATGGTCGTCACGAAGACCCTGCGCAGGCGTCCATCGGCGGGCGCGGTAACGCTGGTATTCAACAGGTTGAACGGCGGCTGGGCCGCCGGCGCCACGGCGCGCATGCCCGGCGGACTTGCCACCAGCAGCGCGACCTGCACGCTGATGACCTGGTCGAAGTTCGGCACCAGATCGGCGGTAACGTAGCTCGTCACCTGATTGGGTTGCGCGGCGGTGGCGATCCCGTAGAGCACCTGCATGTTTTCCACGTCGGGGACCAGCTGCTGGAACTGACCGGTCCACTCATCGTAGGAATACAGCGCCGAGTCCGTATCTCGCCCCGGTGCGATGAAATAGACCGTCATGTCGAGCGCATTGATCATCGAATTCACGTCGTACGTCTGACCCAGATCGCCCGTCGTGTCGAGCGGCCCGTTGGTCGTGATCGTGCTGGTAACGGAATCGACGGTGTTGATCTGGAACACCGTGGCGAAGGCGCAGTTGGTGATGACCGCATACTGCTGGGGCTGCAGTGTCTGCACGTTCGCGACCGTGAGGCTGGTGCCCCCGGGGTTATAGTTGACAGTCGTGTAGGCCGGCGCGCTTTCAGGCACCGATTCGCGCACTGCCAGGATGTCGCTGCCCTTGACCACCCGACCGATGAGCAGTGCATCCAGAGCACCGCCGCCCGAGGTACTCCAGTCATTGGCCGCGCCGTCGGCCGTGACGGCTCCCGAGCCGATGCTGAGTGCGCCGCCGACACCGGTACCGGCGGCTTCGAAGCCGTCGAACGCGTTGGTGTAATTCAGCAGCAGCGGGTCGCCGCCGGAGTTGATATTGTTCTTCAACGGGACGAGCGAGTTGCCATTGGTAGAATTGCACTGCAGGGCGCCGCCACCGCGCACCGTGTCGGCGATGAAGTCGAGCGCGACACGACCACTGTCGGTGACCGCGCCGACCGCCGCGGTGGTCGAGGCGGTGCCGCGGCTGGCAAGGAACATGGAGATTCCGGCGTACACCACGATGCTCGAGAGCACCATCGCTATCATCAGCTCGACCATCGTCAGACCGCGCTGATGTCTCACAGCATCGTCTCCGCGGTGAGCGCCTGGTTGCCGCCGGCCGCTGCGCCAAAACTTCGCTCGGCGACGCTGTCGTCCCATTGGACGGTGACGGTGGCCACCGTCTCGAGGCCGCCGGTGGCCGGATTGATCTCCTGTGTCGTCGTGACCGAGCCGTCGCCAGTGGGCAGTTCGGACTGCAGCAGACCCTTCCAGGTCGCCAGATCGGCCGCCGGTACGCCGGCCCCCGCGGGGCTGACGCCGATGGCGATGTCGTAGCTGCCGCTGAGCGCCAGAGTTCGATTGGCGCGCATGTTCTCGATGATCTGCTGCATCAGCACCGTGGCCTGACTGCGCATCAGCGCACTGTCGTTGGCCTGCACGGTGCCGAGCGCTAGCTTGGCCACGCCCAGCAGGCCGACGCTGGTGATCACCAGCGAGACCAGCATCTCCACCAGCGTGAAGCCGCCGGCGCGTCTGCGATTGTGTCGATGGGCGTTCACGGGCAGACGAGTGGCGTGGTACCGGTGACGTCGTAGCCAGGGGTGGCGGAGGCCTGAATGCTGCCGCTGATGTCCACCTCCAGCTCGCGCGCATAAGCAGCCCCGCGGCTGTCGCACAGGGTGAACTCGACCAGCGCGCCGAGGGCCGTGGTGCCATTGGGCTGATAGGTCACCGCCACGGTCGCCGGGTTCGTCTTCAGCGTCAGGCCCGACTGCAATGCCCCGACGGCCTCGAGCGCAGCGCCACCATTGGCCGAGGTGTAGACGATCCAGCCGTTATTCCAGTTGCCTGCCGGGTCGCAGGTGCTGCCGTTGGCCGAGGGGCACAAGCACACGCCGCTGCCGGTGCAGTTCGCCCCCGCCACCGGCACGTCTTCCTTGATCGCCTCGCTGCGTGCGTATTGCAGCGTGGTCATGAGATTGGTCACCGCCGAGCTCTGCTGCTGGTTCTGCAGGAAGCTGCGCATGGCGGGCACCGCCAGCGCCGCCAGCACGGCCGCGATGGAGCAGACGATCATCAGCTCGAAGAGCGTGAAGCCCCGCTCGCCAGCCCCGCCAGTGTGTGCATTTTTCATGCAGCCCACTGTAGTGGCCCGAGCTTGCAGCAAGCTGGCGATTGGTCAGGTAATGCCAGCCACGTCGGGAACTGCGCACTTCGTCACGCGATAGTGCAGTTATGCTCCGCCTGAAAGTGTGAACTGCACACGCATCCGCGCACCGCGCAGCGCCGGCCCCGTGCCGATGCTCAGATGCCCCCCGTGCGCCCGCGCGATCTCATCCACGATGGCAAGTCCGAGGCCCACGCCCATGCCCGGGGAGCCGGCGCGCCGATAGAAGCGCTCGCGCACGCGGGCGCGCTCGGACTCTGGGATGCCCGGCCCATCATCCTCGACTTCCAGGTAGTGACCGGCCCCTTCCACGCCGCTGCGGACGGTTACACGTCCGCCACGACTGGCGTATTTGAGCGCATTGTCGATGAGGTTGGTCAGCAGATCCTCCAGCAGCCAGGCATCCCCGTAGACCTGCGCCGGCTGGGCGTCGGCGCCCAGATCGATGCCTGCCTGATCCGCACGATCGATGTGGCGCTCGACCAGTTGCTTGACGAGGGCATCGAGCGCGACCGGCTGAAACTTCTCCTGCATCCCCGAGAACGGCTCGGCGCGCGCCAGTGACAGCAGCTGATTGGCGGTGTGCGCCAGGGTCTGCGCCCCGCGCTGCACGCGCTCGAGCTCCGGCTGCAGCCGCCGCGTACGCGCATCGGCGCGCAGCAGCTCGATCTGCGCCACCAGGCCCGCGACCGGTGTGCGCAGCTGATGCGCCGCATCGGCGACGAAGCGCCGCTGCGCGGCGGCCGCATCGTGCAGCAGCTCCAGCACGCGATTGAAGCTCGTCACCACGGGTCGCAGCTCCGCCGGAACGTCGCTCTCATCGAAGCGCCGCAGCTCGCGCGACGCATGCGCCTCGGCCTGCGCCCGCAAGCGCCCCACGGGCAGAAGGCCGAAGTACACCGCCAGCCACACGACCAGCAGTGTCAGATCGAGCTCGGCAAAATCCACCAGCAGCTTACCGAGCAGCATGACGTGCTCGGTACGATCGCGCCGCTCGAGCGTCTCGGCGAGACTGAGCATCAGCGGACCGCCCGCAGAGGGCAGCTCGAGGCTCACCATGCGCACGGTGTGTCCATGCAGCTGCGCATCCTGGAACAGCGCCCCGCGGGCCATGCGGTCGGCTGGACCGCGCAGCGCCGTGTCCGGCGGCGGCCGTGGCGTCAGAGCGGCCAGTGAGGCATCGCCGCTGATGAGCGCCCCGTCCGGCCCGGTGATGGCAAGGTAGCGCTGCTCCTGCTGCAGGGCCTGCGCGATGCCATCGACCGCCGGGTGGGCCGTTGGCGGCGTGGGATCATCGACATCGATCTGGCGCAGCAGCTCGCCGCTGTGCGCCAGGAGCCGCGGCGATCCGGCATCGGCCTGCAGGTAGACGACGGCGGCGCGCGCCATGCCCGAGAGCGCGCGGTCATACGCCTCACGCGTGCTCGCCAGTGCCACCCACCGATCCACGAGTGCGCCGGCCGAGAGCAGCAGCGCCAGCGAGGGCAGCAGCAGCAGCAGCAGGCGGCGGCGCAGCGTCATGAGCGCCGGCGCGGGTCCGCCACGGCAGCGCCCGGCGCGGCCGGTTCCTCCAGGCGGTAGCCCAGGCCGCGGATGGCGCGGATCGTCATCGCGTCCCCGAGCTTGGCACGCAGGCGCGAGATGTGGGTCTCCACCGCATTGGCTGACAGATCGTGCTCCCAGCCGGCGAGCGCCTGCAGCAGCCGCTCCTTGGCAACGACGCGGCCGAGGTTATGCAGCAGCGTTTCCAGCACGGCCCATTCGCGCCGCGTCAGCTCGACCGCCGCCCCATCGAGCAGCAGCTGCCGCCCGGCCAGATCAGCCGACAGCCGCCCCAGGCGCACGGTGCCGCCCGGCAGCTGGTTCGCGCGTCGAAGCAGCGCCCGGCAGCGCGCGACGAGCTCGGCCTGCTCGAAGGGCTTCATGAGAAAGTCGTCCGCGCCGAGTTCGAAAGCGCGGACCTTGTCCGGGAGTGTGAAGCGCGCGGTGAGCATGAGGACCGGTGTGCCGCAGCCCGCGGAGCGCAGCGCCTGCAGCAGCGAGAGACCGTCGCCGTCGGGCAGTCCGATATCGAGAATGGCCAGATCGAAGTGCTCGGTGCCGAGGGCGGCGCGCGCGTGCTGCGCGCGCGCCACGTGATCGACCGTAAAGCCGGCAATCGACAGGCCGCGCACGACCGCATCGGCGACCAGCTCGTCATCTTCCACCAGCAGCAGGCGCATGGCAGTCGCGGCGGCGGCGCAGTGGCGGTCGATAGCGCGGCCGGCGCGCGGCAAACGCCGCGTCAGCCGGTCGCGGCCGAGCCCTCACGCAGGATCTTCGGCGTGACGAAGATCAGCAGCTCGTCCTTGTTGTCCTTTTTGTCCGTGGTCTTGAACAGATTGCCGAGCACGGGGATGTCACCCAGGAACGGCACCTTGGTGGAGGACTTGGTCTTGTTGGTCTGCAGGATACCGCCGAGCACCACCGTCTCGCCGTCGTTGAGCAGCACCTGCGTCTGTACGGCACGCGTGTCGATCGCCGGCACGTTCACACCGCCGGAGGCCACCACGGTCTGACCCACCTCGTCATCGGAGACCATGAGGTCCAGGATGATGCGGTTATCGGGCGTGATGAGCGGCTTGACCTTCAGCAGCAGCACCGCGTCCTTGAAGGCGATGGTGGTGGCGCCGCTGGAGGCGGACTGCTGATAGGGAATCTCTACGCCCTGCTTGATCTGCGCTTCCTGCTGGTTGGCCGTGATCACGCGCGGGGAGGAGACGACGGTCGCAAGATTCTCGGTCTGCGCGGCCGACAGTTCCAGATCCACCAGGTAGTCGGCGCCGAGAATGCCGAAGGCGATGCTGCCCGCGGGGCTCGCGACCGGCAGGTTGACGTTGTAACGGTTGACGGCGCCGCTGCCGGTGGGGATGTTGACCGGATACACCGAGCCATTGCTCGCTAGATTGCTGATCGCCGAGCTGACACCGGTATCGATGCCCGCGGCCGTACCGGTGGTCTCGTAGAGGCCGTTGCTGCCGTTGGCGTGCGTGGCGCTGACGCCGAGGATCGAGCCGAGCTGGCGCTCGAAGTCGTTGCTGACCACGACGATGCGCGCCTCGATCTCGACCTGCTTGACGGGAATGTCGAGCGTCGCGACCAGGCGGCGGATGTCGGCGATGTGATCTGACGTGTCCGACACCAGCAGCGTGTTGGTGCGGTCATCGACCGAGACGCTGCCGCGCGATGAGAGCAGCGAGCTTGTGCCTTTGCCCTTGAGCAGCGAGGCGATGTCGGCGGCCTTGGCGTAGTTGACCTGCAGGTATTCCGAGTGCAGCGGCTCGAGCTGCTGGATATCCTGCTGCGAGGCGAGATCCGCTTTCTCGCGTGCGGCGAGCTCTTCGGCCGGCGCCACAATGATGACGTTGCCGTCCTGGCGCTTGCCCAGGCCCTTGGTCGTCAGCACGATGTCGAGTGCCTGGTCCCAGGGCACATTCTGCAGGCGCAGCGTCACGCTGCCGCTGACCGAGTCGCTGACCACGATGTTCTGTCCGCTCGCATCGGCCAGCAGCTGCAGCACCGCGCGCGTGGAGATGTTCTGGAAGTTGAGCGTCAGGCGCTCGCCGTTGTAGCTCTTCTTGATCTCAGCAGGGCCGGTGGCAGCCGTCTGCTTCACCGGATTGACCTCGACGACGTACTGGTTGTCGGTCTGGTAGGCGAGCTGCTCGAAGCCGCCGCTGGCATCGAGCACGATGCGCGTATTGCCATCGACGCGCTCGGCCTCGAAACCGGTCACCGGGGTGCCGAAATCAAGCGTGTCGTAGCGGCGGCTGAGGCGGCGCGGCAGCGCCGTGCCGGCGAAGTTCACGATGATCTGGGTGCCCTGCTGCTTCAGGTCGATCGGCGTGTGCGGATCGGACAGGCGCACGACCAGCTGCGCGGCACCGGTGGGGCTGCGACGAAAGTCGATGCTGCGGATCTCGCGCGGCTCATTGGTCGCCGCGCTGGAGAGCACGCCGTGGGCGAGATTGTCCTTGGTGTCCTGAGCATGGGCGGCACCGCCGGCCGCGCCACCGACGGTCACGACGATGTCATCGCCCTGCACGCGCGTGGCATAGGCCATGGGCTGATCCAGATCCAGTACCAGGCGCGAGCGGCCGTTGGCCTCGGCTGCGAGAATGGTATCGACCCCGCCGGTGCCGACGTCGATGCGTCGGGACGGCAGCGCCAACGTCGTATTCGGCAGATCGAAGGAGATGCGCGCCGGCTTGTCGATGGCAAAGCCGAGCGGGGCGGTGGCCGGGGCGGACATGTGCAGGATCAGCTGCACCTGGGCGCCGTTGATGGACTGCACGCTGATCGACTGCAGGGAGTTGGGCGCGGTGGCCACCACCGGCACTACGCTGCCCGCCGGCACGCTCGCCACGGCCGGCACGGCCGTCTGCGCCACCGTCAGCGGCGCAGCGGGTACTGCCGGCGCCAGCGCCGGCGCTGCTGCGCCGGGCGCGGCTGCCAGAACGCTGCCGCTGCCCGCGAGGACGATGGCCCCGGATGCCAGCGCCAGCGCACACAGCGGTGCGCGCAGCGAGTGAAGAGTGGACCGTTTCATTCGTTGAATCTCCCTGCCAATCATTCGTCGAGGCCTACTGTGGGGACGTGAGCGCGAGGGCTGCGGGGCGCTCCACGTAGCCGCCCAGGCCGTCGGGAACGATCTCGGTCAATGAAATCCTGGAAGCGCTGATGTCTGTGACGGTGCCGTCGTTCTGGCCCATGTGATTGCCAATGACCACACGATGCACGCGGCCGTCGCTGGCAAGCACGAGCCCATAGTGACTGCCGCCGAGCGTGAGCGTGCCGACCATCTTCAATGTATCGAGCGAGTACTGCTCGAGGAACTCGCGCACGCGATGTGCATCGGGGCGCACCGTATTGGCGCCGCCAATGGTCGGTACGAACGGCGAGCGCATGCTCTGATCCGAATAGGTGAACGCCTCGTAGGGCTTGATCTCCGGCAGAGGCTCCACGCGCCCGCCCGGCTCGGCTTTCACGCGTTTGATGAAGCTGTTCAGATCCGCATCCCCGCTGCTGCAGCCCGCGAGCAGCGCCACGCAGGCGCCCGCCACCACGAGCAGCGGCGCGGTAGCGCCGCGTGCGCGCCTGGAGCGCGATGCGGTCAGCCGGGAGATGTTGCGCAGTAGAAGCATCTTGGTGTCCGTGCTCTCAGTGGCGCCGCGGTGGGCCCTTGGTCTTGCTCTTGGCGGCGGCCTCGGCGGCAATCTCCGAGTCGTCCAGATAGCGGTAGGTCTTGGCGGTCAGGTCGAGCTGCAGCTGCCCACCGGTGGAGTTCTTTTCGACCGGTGTGATCTGGATGTCGTGCAGCGTCACGATGCGCGGCAGCGCGGCGATGCCGCTCACGAATTCGCCGAACTCATGATAGGTACCGGTCAGGCGGATCTTGATCGGCAGCTCCGCATAGAAGTCCT
>DATBPG010000251.1:0-1595 GCA_036561485.1 Steroidobacteraceae bacterium
CGCGGCATCGACGAGGTGTATGTCGATTTCACCGCGGCGGCCGGCGGGCAGGACCAGGGTGGACGAGCCCTGGCGCTGACCATTCAGGCGGCGATTCATGAGGCGACGGGCCTGACCTGCTCCATCGGCGTGGCCCCCAATAAGCTCATCGCCAAGATGGCCAGCGAGTTTCACAAGCCGAACGGCGTGGCCATCGTGTTCGAATCCGAGCTGGCCCGGAAGATCTGGCCGCTTGCCTGCCGCAAGGTGCACGGCATCGGGCCGAAGGCTGCGGCACGTCTGCAGGAGCTTGGCATCCGGACCATCGGGGACCTGGCGCGCGCTGAGCGTGCCTGGCTGCAGCAGCACTTCGGCCCGAGACAAGGTGATTGGATGTACCAGGCCGCGTGGGGCTGGGACGAGCGGCCCGTGGTCACCCACAGCGAGCCGGTATCGATCAGCCGCGAAACGACCTTTGATCGCGATCTGCATGTCCGATACGATCGCTTGCAGCTGCGGGCGTTGTTCACGAGGCTGTGCGAGCAGGTAGCGCGGGATCTGCAGCGCGACGGTTACGTCGCGCGCACGATCGGCGTCAAGCTGCGTTATGACAATTTTCAGCGCGTGACACGCGATCAGACGATCGCGCTTGCTACCCAGGATGCGGCGATCATCCGCCGCACGGCTGCCCAATGTCTGCGCCGCGCCCCGCTCGAGCGGCGGCTGCGTCTGCTGGGAATCAAGGTCAGCGGGCTTGCGCCCGTGGCCGCCCTGTCCTGCGCGGGCAGGGCGTCAGAGCAGCCGGTGGAGTTGCCGCTGTTTGCCATCCCTCCGGAGTGAGGGAGCCTGAGCGATGTCCAACAGGTGCCCAACGTGGCTGAGCTTGATGCCGAGGTTCGCCAGTTACTGTCAGAGCACGTCACAGGCTATGAGCAGCTCGAGGCGTTGCTGCTGTTGCACCGCGATTCCCGGCAGTCATCCACTGGGGAGCAGCTGGGGGCTGAGCTGCGCATCGATGCGGGGAGCATGGCCACTGCGCTCGCGGAGCTGGCAGAGCATGGCCTGCTCGAGCGTCGTACCGGGCCTCCCCCGAGCTATCGCTACGCCCCAGTGCAGACGGCCCTCGCTGCGGCCGTGGATCGCCTGGCGCAGCTCTATACCGAGCAGCGCCTGGAGATCATCCGGCAGATGAGCGCCAACGCGATCGAGCGGCTGCGCAGCAGCGCGGCGCGGAGCTTTTCCGAGGCATTTCTACTGCGGGGTCGCGGCAAATGATCGCGGCGGCCATCTATATCACCTGCACGCTCACCAGCGGCGGCTGTGCGTGGCTGCTCGCGCGCGGCTACCGAGCCGGCGGCGCGCGCCTGCTGTTCTGGGCGGCGCTGTGCTTCGTTGGCTTGACCGTGGACAACATCGTGCTGTTCCTTGATCTGGCTGTTTGGCCGACCTCCATCGACCTGTTCTACCTGCGCACCATCCCGGCGGCTGTCGGCCTGATCGTGATGATCTACGGACTCATCTGGGAATCGCGATGAAACTGTTTGTCTGGGGCGTGCTGGCAATGGCCTGTCTGGTGTGCGCCTTGTTTTTTCTGCGCTACTGGCGCAGCAGCCACG
>DATBPG010000252.1:0-5085 GCA_036561485.1 Steroidobacteraceae bacterium
TCGGAGAAATCCTGCTGAAAGCTCTTGTCGTAGCTGATGCCCTCCACCACCACGTCCCAGACCTTCCATTGCTGACCGTCGTTGTGCAGCTGATAGTTCACCGCGACCAGCGAGCCGTTGCTGCGCCGGACACGGGTGTCCACCACGGCATAGGCGCTGCCGGGCTCACCGCGGAAGGGCAGTACCTGCATGCTGTTCGCCGTGAAATCCAGCAGCGCAGTGCCGTAGTTGTTGAGCAGGGAGTTGTAGAACGCCTGGATGAAGTGCTGGCGCTGCTCGGGCGTGGCCTTGTTCCAGTTACGACCCAGCACCGCCCGCGCCGCCAGCTCCGTGTCGAAGTGCGGCAGCAACACCTGATCGACCAGCATGCGCAGCTTGGCCGGATCGTGACGGTATTGCTCACGATGCTTATCGAGGTCCTGCAACAGCGTGCTGGCAGCACTCTTGACCAGCTCGTAGGGACTGGCGCTGTCGACCTGCCCACCGGGGTTAGCCGCCACTCCAGCGCCGCCCGGCGCGGGCGCTGCGGCGGCTGCCGGATAGGCCGCCCCGGCGGCTGCTCCGATCAGAAGAACCCAGGCGATTGCGGGAATCCACGCTCTGACTGTCCTGCTGTGCATAGCTGCCTCTCGCAACATGGTTGATGGCTCTGAGCCGCCTGGCTCAGTGGCCCTTGGGCGCCGTCTCGGGCCGCTCGGGCCCGTTGGCACCGCTGCCCGAAGCGCCGGAATTGCCTGAGCCCGTGCTTGCGCCCGAGCCACTGCCACCGGAACCGCCACCGGAGCCGCCACTGCCACCCGAGCCGCCGCTGGCGGAATTGGCAAAGAACTTATTGATGATGCTCTCCAGCACCAGCGCTCCCTGCGTGAAGTTGATCTCGCTGCCGGCATGCAGGTACTTATCCGACGAGCCGGCCCCGACCGCGATGTAGTTCGCGCCGAGCAGGCCGGCCGTATTGATGGACGCGCTGCTGTCATCCGGGATCTGTGCATAGCGATTCTCGATGGCGAGCGTCACCCGGGCCCGATAATCCGCCGGGTCGATGGCGATGACTTTGACCTGGCCGATGCGCACGCCCGCCATCGTGACCGGTGCGCCGACCTTCAGGCCGCCGATATCATCGAATTCCGCCGTGACAGTGTAGCTGGGAGCGCCGCCGGAGAGTTGTAAGCCGCTGCCGGGCAATTGCGTAGTCAGAAACGCCAGCGCTGCAAATCCCAGCAACACGAACAGTCCGGTGCCGATCTCGAGTGTGCGAATGCCCCTGGCCATGATGAAATCTCCCGATGCGAGCCTACAGAAACACGGCGGTCAGCACATAGTCGAACAACAGGATCAGCACCGCCGAGTTCACCACGGTGCGCGTGGTCGCAAGCCCCACACCCGCGGCGGTCGCCTCTGCGTGAAAACCCTCGTACACGGCGATGAGGCTGCACAGCGCGCCAAATACCAGACTCTTGACGATGCCTTCGTAGATGTCGTGAACGCCGACGGCACCCTGCATCTGCGACCAGAAGGTACCCGACTCCGCCCCCATCATGCCCACGCCGACCAGCTGCGTGCCGTAGATGCCGATGCAGTCGAAGATCGCCGTCAGCAGCGGCAGCGCGATCAACCCGCCGATGAAGCGCGGCGCTACCACGTGGCGTACCGGGTCCACGGCCATCATGTCCATGGCCGCCAGCTGATCGGTCGCGCCCATGAGACCGATCTCAGAGGCCAGGGCGGTGCCGGCGCGTCCCGCGAACAGCAGCGCGGTGATGACCGGGCCCAGCTCCTTGATCAGCGCCAGGGCGCTCGCCTCGCCCAGCGCCGAAGTCGATCCGAAACGCTGCAGCAGATCGAACAGCTGCAGCCCGAGCACCATGCCGAGAAACAGTCCGCTGAGCATGATGATCACCAGCGAGCGCGAGCCGGTGTTGTAGATCTGCATGGCGATGGGACCGGGGCGGCCCAGCGCCAGCACACTCTGGATCAGCACGCGCGCGAGAAACAGTGCCACCGCGCCGAGCTTGCGGACTCCCTCGTACAGCCAGCTCATCGGTCGCGCTCGATGAGCTGCTGGTAGTAATCGCCGGCCGGATAATGAAACGGCACCGGTCCGTCGGGACTGCCGCTCATGAACTGTCGCACCACCTCGCCGCTGGCCGCGGCCAGCTCGCCGGGGCTGCCCTCGGCCACCACGCGCCCGCCCGAGAGCAGGTAGCTGTAATGCGCGATCATGCTGATCTCGTGCACGTCGTGCGAGACGACGATGCTGGTGATGCCGAGCGTCTCATTGAGCGATTGGATCAGCCGGCAGATGACGCCCATGGAGATCGGATCGAGCCCCACGAAGGGCTCATCGTAGATCAGCACCTCCGGATCCATGACGATGGCACGCGCCAGCGCCACACGCCGCGCCATGCCGCCGGAGAGCTCCGAGGGCATGAGCTCGGCGGCGCCGCGCAGGCCCACCGCCTGCAGCTTCATCAGCACCAGCTTGCGCAGCACCGACTCGGGCAGGCGCGCGTGCTCGCGCACCGGGAACGCAACGTTCTCGAACACCGACAGGTCGGTCAGCAGCGCCCCGTTCTGGAACAGCAGCCCGATGCGCTGGCGCAGCGCATAGAGCCGCTCGCGTGACAAGCGGGCGACATCCTCGCCAAATACGCTGAGCGCGCCGCTGTCGGCGCGCGTCTGGCCCATGATGAGCCGCAGCAGCGTGGTTTTGCCCGTGCCGCTCGGTCCCATGACCGCCGTGATGCTGCCGCGGCGCACCTGCAGCGACAGGCCGGCGAAGATCTCGCGCCCGCCGATCGAATAGTGCAGATCCTGCACCTGCACGACGCTGTCCCCGGCGTGCGCGGCCGGCGGCGAGGGCGCGCCCGCTGCGCGCGTGGGCGCGCGTTGGGCGGTGCTCCCCGCCGCAGCCGGCGGCGGTGCTGCGCTCATGCGGCCTGCTGTTCCATGCCTGCCTGGTAGCGACCGCTGCGGGCGAGGCCATTCAGGCGCGCCCAGCGATGGAACTCGCGCTGACCGGCCTGCAACTGCGCCTCCTTGCCGCCCCAGGCGGCCAGGGCCGCATCCTGCAGCGCCCGGCCATAGCTGAAGGACAGCTGCCAGGGCAGATCGGCACTGCGGTTCATCAGCGACAGATGCAGCGTGGCCTGAGCGGGCGTCTGCCCGCCCGACAGAAACATGATGCCCGGCACGGCCGAGGGGACATGGCGCTTCAGACAGCGCACGGTAGCGGCGGCGACCTGCTCGGGGGCGGCCTGCGTGGGACACTTCTTGCCGGCGATGACCATGTTGGGTTTGAGGATCATGCCCTCGAGGTAGATGCGGTGCAGGTGCAGCTGATCGAACACCGCCGAGAGCACCTCGTCGGTCACCTCCTCACAGCGCTCGATGGTGTGCGCACCGTCCATCAGCACTTCCGGCTCGACGATCGGCACGATGTTCTGTTCCTGGCAGAGCGCGGCGTAGCGGGCGAGCGCCTGGGCATTGGCCTCGATGGCAAAGCGCGTGGGGATCTGTGCGCCGATGTCGATGACGGCACGCCACTTCGCAAAGCGAGCGCCGAGGCGGTAGTACTCGATGAGCCGCTCGCGCAGCCCATCGAGCCCCTCGGTGATGGTCTCGCCGGGGAATTGCGCCAGGGGCTTGGCGCCCTCGTCGACCTTGATGCCCGGCAGGATACCGAGCTTGCTCAGGTACTGCGGGAAGGGCACGCCGTCGCGGGTCGACTGTCGCAGCGTCTCATCGTACAGAATGACGCCGCTGATCCACTGCGCGACCTCCGGGGTCGTGAACAGCAGCTCGCGATAGGCGCGCCGGTGCTCCTCGGTGGATTGCAGCTGGATCTTGTCGAAACGCTTCTTGATGGTGCCGGTGCTCTCATCGGCCGCCAGCAGCCCCTTGTCCCTGGCCACCATCGCGCGGGCAACGCTTTCGAGCTCATTGCGATTCATCGGACGGGTCCTCCGGGGCTGCGGTTGTCGAACTGGATCACCACCGCGGACGGCCGTGGTCCGTGGGGCGGGCAAGGATAGCAAAGCCGCGCGAGCCGCTGGTTCGGCAAAAAGCTGAGCGGGAGCGGCGCAGCGCATCGCGCCGGCCCGCCCGGGAGGTTCGGGCTCGGGACGTGGGGCTTTGGAGGCCGCTCCAGGCGCCGCGCTTTCCAATGCAACCATATGGAACTAAAATAGTCCTACTTTGCAGGAATCCCCATGCTCCGCATCAGCAAACTCACCGACTACGCCACTTTGATCCTGGCGCGGCTGGCCTGGCAGCCCGGGCAGCGTCTGACGGCCGCGCAGATCGCCGCCGAAACGGGGCTGGCGGGGCCCACGGTCTCGAAGCTCCTGAAGCAGCTGCACCGCCAGGGCCTGGTGCAGTCCACCCGCGGCCTGCACGGCGGCTATCTGCTGGCGCGTCCGGCCGGTGACATCAGCGCCGCGAACATCATCGATGCCCTGGAAGGCCCGGTGGCCCTGACGGAATGCTCCGGCCGTGCCAGTCACTGCTGCATCGAGACGACGTGCCTGGTTGGGCGCGCCTGGCAGCGCGTCACGCAGGCGATTCGCCGCTCGCTGCAGGAGATCAGCCTGCTCGAGCTCGCCGGCCTCACCGGTACAGCCTCCGGAGCGGCGCAATCGCCGCCGGAGCGCGGCATTCCACTACCCACCCCGGCCATGCGCTCGGGCAAGCGGGAGCCCGTATGAGCAGCTCGGTCAACGATATGGCAGTGCAACAACCCTCCGACCTCTCGGAGCTGGTGAACCGCAGCTACCGTCACGGCTTCGTCACCGACATCGACGCGGACACCGTCGCCCCCGGCCTGGACGAGGACGTGGTGCGGCTGATCTCGCACAAGAAGCGCGAGCCGCAGTTCATGCTCGACTGGCGCCTGCGCGCACTGGCGCACTGGCGCACCATGCGCGAGCCGCACTGGGGTCAGCTGCGCTACACGCCGATCGACTACGACGCTATTTCCTACTATTCCGCGCCCAGGCAGGCAGCCAACGCGCCCAAGAGCCTCGCGGAGGTCGACCCGAAGCTGCTGGCCACGTACGACAAGCTCGGCGTGCCGCTGCACGAGCG
>DATBPG010000253.1:0-2346 GCA_036561485.1 Steroidobacteraceae bacterium
GTACATATCGGACATGCCCATCGTGCCCAGACCCAGCATCGAGACACGCGGACCCTGGCGACCAAGCGACAAATATTCCATGCTGATCTCCGCGGCAGAGCGCCCGGCGGCATCTCTCAGCGGCAGTGTCCGCGGCGGCAGCGATGAATTCAACTGCCGCGGTGCGTGACGGACATTGCTTCAGCTCGATGCGTGAGCGTCCTGCAGATGCGGCGGCGCGGGCCCGGCACTGTCGGGCGCATGGATGCTCGCGCTGTTCCGGCACCGGGTGGCGCTGCGGCCGATTCTGCCGCACCCACGCTGGCGGTGTCCCTGATCGTCAACGGCCGCCCCGAGCGCCTCAGCGTCGATGCGCGCGTGACGCTGCTGGACCTGCTGCGCGAGCGGCTGGGGCTGACCGGGACCAAGAAAGGCTGCGATCAGGGGCAGTGCGGCGCCTGTACGGTGTTGCTCGGTGGCCGCCGCGTGCTCTCGTGCCTGACGCTCGCCGCCGCGGTGCGCGAGGAGGTTACGACGATCGAGGGTCTGGCAGGCCAGGACCGCCCGCTGCATCCGATGCAGCAGGCCTTCATCGATCAGGATGCGTTTCAGTGCGGCTATTGCACTCCCGGTCAGATTCTCTCGGCGATTGCCTGCGTCCATGAAGGTCACGCTCACAGCGATGAGTCGATCCGCGAATGGATGAGCGGCAATCTGTGCCGCTGTGCCGCCTACCCGCAGATCGTGGCCGCGATTCGCCAGGCGCGCGGACAGCTCCTGCCGGCATCCGCTGCGGCGGCGCCGGATGGTGCGCTGACATGAGGGCCTGCAGCAGATGAGGCCGTTCGCCTATGCGCGCGCGCAGTCCGCCGAGGCCGCGGTGGCGGCGGCTGGGGCTGCAGGCGTCGAGGACGACGACGGTGCCGGGCTCGCCCCGAGCGCCGAGCTCGCCGCGGGCGCAGCAGATGCTCCCGCTACGCTCGCAGCGACGCAGTTCATCGCCGGCGGCACGACGCTGCTGGATCTGATGAAACTCGATGTGATGCGCCCGCGCTGCCTCATCGACCTCAACACGCTCGAGGCCGACTATCAGCAGATCCGTGCCGACAGCCAGGGCCTGTGGCTCGGAGCTCTGGTACGCATGAGCGCCGCGGCCGAGCATGCGCACATCGTGAAGGACTATCCGGTGTTGGCGCAGTCGCTGCAGCTGGGCGCGAGCCCGCAGCTGCGCAACATGGCCACGCTCGGGGGCAATGTGCTGCAGCGGACGCGCTGCAACTACTTTCGCGACCCGAGCTATGCGGAGTGCAACAAGCGCACGCCCGGGTCGGGCTGCGCGGCGATCCACGGGCGCAACCGCAAGCTCGCCGTGCTCGGAGTCAGCGAGCACTGCATCGCCCATTACCCGGGCGATCTGGCGCAGGCGCTGGTGGCGCTGGAAGCGAGCGTCGAGCTCTACGGCCGCTCCGGCCGGCGCACCTTGCCGCTGGAGGACCTGCATCGACTGCCGGCCAGCACGCCGCACCTGGAGACGGTCCTCGGCCGCGGTGAGCTCATCGTCGGTTTTCACGTGCCGGCGCGCACCTGGACGCGCCGCTCGCTGTTTCTGAAGATCCGCGATCGCAGCTCGTATGAATTTGCGCTGGCCTCGGCGGCGGTGGCGCTGGATCTGTCCGACGGGGCGGTGCGCCAGGTGCGCATCGCGCTCGGCGGCGTGGCCACCAAGCCGTGGCGAGCGCGCGAGGCCGAGCGCGCTGCTGGCGGGACAGAGGCTCGATGAGGCGCACGCACGAGCTGCCGCTGAGGCCGCCTTCGCCGGGGCAGTGACGTACGCGGACAATGGCTTCAAGCCGGAACTGGGTCGTCGAACGCTGGTGCGCGCGCTGCTCGAATGCGCCGCGCTGCCGCTGTAGCCATGGCCAGCCGGGACGCTCACAGCGAGGCACATCGCCTGGGCCAGCCGGCTCCGCGCATCGACGGCCGACTGAAGGTCACGGGCGCTGCCCGCTACGCCTCGGATCAGGCGCTGGCACATCCGGCCCATGCCTTTCTGGTCACCAGTAGCGTTGCGCGCGGCCAGATCCGCGGATTCGATCTGGAGGCGGCGCGCGCCGTCCCGGATGTGCTCGACATCCTCACTTACGAGAATGTCGGCTCGCAGGCGCAGCCCCCGCCACCGCCAGCCGGCAAGGGCAAGGCGAACACCACCACGATGGAGACGGCGCGCATCTGGCATGCCGGGCAGATCATCACCGTGGTCCTTGCCGAGAGCTTCGAGGGCGCACGGGAGGCCGCGCACCGCGTGCGCGTGCGCTACGAGCGTGAGGCGCCCGCAGCAAGTTTTGGCAGTGAGGGCACCCTCACCGA